>JAGVYR010000001.1 GCA_018303185.1 Candidatus Woesearchaeota archaeon
TATATTGTGTCAAACACCTCAGTCCTCTTAAAGCCAGTTGCGCCTTTTCCGTCTTTGTTTTCATAGCCGCTTTTTTCGCCGCCGAAACTCTTTCTTACGTTGCCTATATCTATTGAGAATACACTGGGAGAGGGTGCTGAGGCGGATACCTCTTCGGGCTTTTTCGATTTTATGAGGTTGTACGTGTCAGTATCTATGTCATACAGCTTGTCATTCAGCAGAACCTGCCTTCTTGTTGACTGCTCTGTTATTTTGCCGTCATCGCCAACAACAAGAGAGCTTTGCAATGCCATTGCGCCGAACGGCTCGCTCTTCACCAATTGGGTGCCCTTTGCTATTTTAGTGTTCAGGTCATTCATTGCGAACAATTCGCCCTTTGAGTTTGAATAGACTTTGTTGCCATTTAATGCATAATCGCCTTCTTTCTTGAAATCCATGCCGTCTTTTGTCTTGAAAGATGAGGGGGCTTCGGCCAATCTATTTCCGATAGCATATTTGGATTTGTCTGAAGGGTCTTTCCTTATGCTGTAGAAATTGCCCTGCGAGTCCATCGCTAAAAGCGAGTTTCCTGACTGCACGACTTTAATTTCGCCTTCGAAAAGCCCCTGCTCATATTTGTTTAGGTCATCCTCTATTTTCCCCATAGTATACTGGTTGGAATCGGAAGTTTTTGCTGCAGAAACTGTTGCCTGAGCCTGCTGGGACTTTGAAACCTGAAATACTGTTTTGCCGCCAACCCCTATTGTTTCTGAAACAATCTGCCCTTTTGAATTCACCCAATTGTCACCGTCTTTTTTGCATCCGGCGCCGCAGGCTTTCAGCAGGGCAGTATAATAGTCGGATTCTCCCTTAAGATTGTCGTCTATGTACCTCTTTGCATTCTGATTTTCAAGCCTTGTTCCCTGCGCTGCCTGAAACAATATCAGCTTGGTCTCCTCATTGGATGCAAGAGCCTGCCTATCTGCATCGGTGCCGTATTGGGCTTTTAGTGTAAGGACATTTGCTATTGAGTTTTTGTCCTGTGCATTCGCCTTTGAATAGGCATTTATACCATCAGCAGTGCCTGATTCGTAAAGCTCCATCTCATTCCGTATCTTCTGGAGCTCGGCAGCATTTCCCTTTGCGTTTCGTATTCTCTGGGAATAGTAGTTATCAACATTTTTTTCTGATAAGGCGGCTGTGCCTGCTGTCCCGAGATTTTTTACATTCGTGCCCAATGCCTGCGCAAGAAGTTTTTTTGAATTAGTGAGCCCTGCACCTGAGCCGCTTGCTAATGCTCCGGAAGAGGTGCTCAATCGCCCTTCCATCTCATCATAAGTTACTTCCAGTAAGGCTTGAGCCGAAACCGGGGATGCTGGCGCAGGTTTGGCTCCAGGTGCTACCTTACCTTCAGGAGCGTTTGAAGGCAATCCACTAATTGATACCCCTTCTGATTTGAAAGCAGATATGTATGCAACTCCAACTGGTTCGGTTTTAGTAGATAATCCTTGGGCTATTCTTTTTAAATCAGAAGAATATTGCCTACTCCAAAAATTATACCATGGCTCATTATTCATTTCAGAGACAGGTTTTAATGTCTGCCCTTCCTTATAGTACCACTTATCTGCGGAATATTTAAATTCGACACTATCTGACATCGGTGGATACTGAGATATCTCTTTCGTAACTGTGATAGCAAACCCACTCACTCCCTCAAGCCCTGTTGCTGCGCCAGTAACTCCTGCATTACCGCCAGCATTGAATAAAGTCCCAAAAATAAGAAGAATGCCCACTAAAGCAATCATCATCCCAAGCGCGTTAGTCTGCTGCCTGGTCTTCATTTTTCCATGCCCCGGAGGTAGATGTCCCTCATTGTGTAGCTCACTTTCCTGCTGTCAAGGAAATCTATTATCTTCTGCCTGTGCCTGAATTTTGAAATAAAGGCGCCCTTTGCAACCCTTTCGCACCCAAGCTCATCAAGCAGGCCTTTTGTATAATATGTTTTTTGGCCTACTTTTTGCCTGTATCCATAAAGTGCCCTCCAAACCCTGACCTTTCCCGATTCGCTTTTTTTTGCAACTGAGATATTGAACAGGACATAGCGGGCCAGCCCTTTAGGAGCCTCCTCATACTTTCCATAAAGCACTATGCCATCCTCAGCAATGCTTTCCCGGAGCCCTTTCCACCTGTCCAGGCGGCCTGCCTTAATCGATATCTCATTTTTAATGCCCTTCAGCGAATGCAGCTCTCTCAGCCTGGACCTGTTGAACAGCCCAAGCTGCTTCTCCAGGGTGTTTTCATCAAGGCTGGAGTCAACAAAAATGTCTATATCGCTCTCACTGTCAAAATCACCTCTGGCAACTGAGCCAAAGAGTATTAATGCATCAATCTTGCTGCCTTCATTGCCCCCGACTAAAAAGGAGGCAAATGACATTCCCAGCGATACAAGCTCATTTCTCTTCATTTTCCATCCCTTCTATTTCTGCTTCGAGCTCCTTAAACAGCTCAAGGGCTTTCTTGATTTCAGGCACCGGCCTTTCAGACCCATAAGTCAGCTTTTCGCACAAAAGCTCAAGCTCCACGAGCCTTTCAACTACAGCATCCTTATTCAGAAAATCCGGCAGCTTTCCTGAAACGCTTTTGCTCTTAAACCACCGGTGGTTAATCTGCTTTCCGGCGCTTATCTTGCCTTTTTTGAGCAAGTATATTGAAAGCAGGTCTATTATTGCCCTTGATGCATGCAGCCCAATAATCCTTTGCGATTTCTCTATGCCCTTCACTTCGAGCGCCCACCTGAATATGGTTTCACGGTGCTCTTCAAATGATTCTTTATGCTCTTCTTCTTTCATTTTATGTTTGTTCATATATAAATTTTATGTTTGTTTATGACATATGTTAGTAAGGAACATATTATTATGTATGCTGATAACATAAAGCTTGCCTTGATTTGCCTCTTTCCCTGCACCATCTTAGTCCACCTGCTTGCAGAAGTCCTGCCCTTCCTGCCCCCAGCTGTCTATGACGCTCTTTATGTTCTGGATTGAATTGAGCACCATTGTAGCTACCTTGGCTCCTGCGCAAAAGTTGTATGCGCTGTCACTTGGAGAGACTATTGTCGGCTTGCATACAAAGCCTATTGCAACGCCTATAAGCTCCAGTGGGTTTGACAGCGCGCCCTTGAACATGCCCGCGAAATGGTCGAATGCCGCTGTTATCGGGATTACATTAAAGGCTTCACCCACAACATACTTGCACGCTGCATAGCTTCTTTGGTCCTCGCATGCCATGACCGGCAGGCCCTGCTTTCCCACGCCTTCCTGCAGGCAGACGGCGTACATGCACTCTATCTGCCTGTACTTGTCAAGGCCGCTTATTATGCCCGGAATGCAAGCGGTCAGAGTAGCAACAACTATGCTGTCCTTAGGGTTCATGTAATTTGAGGCAGGAGCCACTTTGCCGCCGCTGCCGACATATCTCTGCACTATTCCCCCTACGTCCATAGTGTTTATAATCGAATTTCCTCCCTGCTGCCATTTTGCCATCACTGTCTCTGCGCCTCCAAGTGAGAAATCAACTTTGCCGCTGTCATCAAATGTGGCTTTGCAGTTCACAGCCGAGCAGAACTTGTCAAGGAACTTAATGCCAAAAAGGGCGTATTCCCTGAATTCCTCAGTCGTTGTATCCTGAGCCACCCTTACTCCCCTGAGATAAGGATAGACCGGAGTGCCCTTTGCGCCTTCTGCACTTCCGGATATCATTGCCCCTACTGCCTTCAGCGCGGCGACAGCATTGTTTATTGCCCCTATGACGGTGCATATCTTTGTCGCATAAAATTCAATCTTCTTCAGCCCTCCAATTATGTCATTCAGAGTCCCTGTAGCATCCTTCACAGCATCATCTATCTTCTTCTGCACGCTTGCCTCAAGCTCTCCCGCGGGCAGGTTGTAGAACTTTATGTCAATTGCTACCTCTTCCTTTTCCGGGCTTGGAGTGATTTCATTTCCTGCCCTTGTCGTTATGAAAATAGGGCATGTGATATTCAAGCTGTCAACCTTGTATTCCTGCTGCTTTAATATCAGCTTGATTATCGGGCTTTTGCTCCCGTATTCATTGTTCAGTATTTCAGCGTTTTCTATCCCTGCATTCTGGCTGCACCCGTCGAAACCTATGGCGGCCGGCTTAATATTGGACTGCTTTGAGTCTCTTGGGTCAAGGCTTACGCGGCAGTAAACTTTATGTGAAATCAGGGGCGCGGTCTGCCTGTCTATCAATGAAGGGGAACATTCCGCTGTATTTTTCCATAAGTTCAAATCCTGCCCGGGATATATTCCGAGCACCTGCAGCAGTATATCCTGCTGGGCCTTGTTGCCTGCCAGATCCTCAACAGTTACAAAGACCGAGCCCAGGATGAAATTTTTCCTGTCTATAGGGTTTGTCTCAAAAGAGCATGTGAACAGCTTGCCCTGTATCTTGGTGCATTGGCTTTCCACCACTGCATTCTCAGTTAAGAAATCAGAAACATCTATAGATGCCTTGTCTACAAGGTCGTCTGTAACATTAATCTCAACCTGCAGCCTGTCGCCAGTCTTTATTATGCCAGACCCCAGGGGATTGTCGCTGGCTATTGCCTTGACGGAATACTGGGTTATAAGCGGCTTCGTAACATCAACAATCGCATCTGCGGAAAATGGCTTTTCCAGCGGGTTTCCCAGCCTGTCTGATGCCTTATTTATTGACAAGATGGCTTTGCCCTTAGAATCTATTGAAACCTTTTCCCATTTGCACACATTCTCTCCGCATGAAGCTGCTTTTATGCTCTTTTTTTCCACTGAAAGGAAAACTAAATCCGGATTTAATCCGGAACCGTCCTCCTTGAATTTCGCAATTATTGTGTTGTCATCAGGGTTAAGGAAAGAGATATTTCCGCTCATCTTTGAGCTGCCCAGCGAGCGAACAGCAGGGCCTATTGTGTCAAGGCCAAAGTCCGGCGACAGCTCAGTGACTTCTATATTTCCTGCAAAGTCAGTAGCCTTTATCACAATTTTCTTCGGGCCTGCTTCTTTGGCGTCAATTACAACAGGGAATTTGCATGTGCTTGTCAGCTCAGTTACATTCGAAAGTGCGCAATTGCCCTTTACACTTGCCTGATTTGCATTGGGCGCAAGCGAAGAAAAGTCGCCATGGACATTGCCCATATCCAAATCTGTGCCCTTTTCATATTTCTGGCCTTTAATCTCCACAATGGCTGTTGCGGAGGCTTTATTCGGGGCGACATGCTTTATCTCGAAACCGTAATCATCGGCAATCATGAAAGTGTTGGCAATCACAATCGGAGCCTGCGTGTCCACTGAAAATATTACCGAATTATGCAGCGAAGGGTTTCCAATCCGGTCATATGCCCTTGCGAATATTGTGAACTCTCCCTCGCCGAATACATTCGTTGATACTTTTTCTGTATTTGCGTAAGAGCACTTGTCAGTATCTATCTCGACTGTCTTGTTCAATGTGCCGTCGTTTGTGAAAAGCTCCAGCTTCTTTATTCCTGAGCACTTGCCCGCGCATAGCGCATCATTGCATGCCGTGTCGGTCAGGTTATATGAGAATTCTATGTCGCCCTTCTTGACAAATTCACTCTGCGTTTTTATCTTGTCAACTTTCGGCCTGAGGTTGTCAATATACAGGGTTGAGCTGTATGTATTTACTGTATTCCCGCCGTCATCCTTAAGGACAATAGTATATGCAGTAGGCGGCGAGAATGGGCCGAAGCCGAACTGTGCTGTCCCGTTTGAAGGATGCCTTTTAGTGCACTCAAATCCGTTCGGATGGGGCTTGCACGAATCAAAGGGCTTTGTGGCGCTTCCGAGCAGCACCTGATTTTTTGTTATGTCTGCGTCAGAGCTTATGCTCGCGACCGCATTGAAGGTAACTGCATCCTGCTCCCTTATGTACCCGTTGATGCTGTCAAGGCCGCGCGCCTGCACATTGGAAAGCTGGCCCAGCACGGCTGCTGAATATATTGGCATTGATATAACTAGCAAAATCATCAGCACTGCTGCTTTTTTTGATGCTCTCATATTATTTATTTGTGCTATTTTTGTTTTTCTTACTGGAATTTTCTGCTGAAATTTTGTTGTTGCAGCTTCGGTTTTGCTGCTGGAATTTGTTTGCTGCTGGAATTTGTTTGCTGCTGGAATTTGTTTGCTGCTGGAATTTGTTTGCCATTGGAATTTTGTCTGGTCATTGGAACTTCGGCCTCAGGCTCTGCTTGTAAACTCCCGAATAGTATTCTATATTTGAAATTTCATTGAAGTCTTCCATGGTTCTTGCGCCTTCGGGAATATCCCTTATGGAAGGCTCTACTGCGTAAAATATTAATTCATTTTTTGACAGGTCGGCTGCTGAAACCGAGATTTTTGAGTTGAACCCTGCGAATATGTATTCCTGCCCTGACAGGATGCTGAGGCCCGGAATTGTGACGGTTTTTTCATCGAAAAATGACTCAATCTTCTTCTTTCTTTCCGGAATATTGATTCCGTCCGGGGAAGTTACAATTACCTGAAGTTCATAATCCCCGGGAGCGAGCCTGATTGCTGAGGCTGATGGCTGGCTTTGCGAGTAAGTGGCTGCATCCTGATGCTCCTGCTCCTCCAATGAGCCTAGCCTTCTTACAATGACTGTGGCTGCTTCGTCAGCATTAAGGCTCACCGGATTATTGTTCAATATCCATGCATCTCCGCCTTTGCTCAGCTTCTTTTTTTGGACAATAAATTTCATCTCCTTAATTTTTCCAATCCTTTCATTGACTGTTTTTTCAGCGCTGGGCTCAAAGGGAACCGATTTGGAAAGATAATCCTGGCCTCTTAGCTGAAGAACGCCGCCCACAGCGCCTCCCGGAAACTTTGCTGCCAGTGTTCCGCTTTCATTTGTGCTGCCTATGAAGCATGTCTCTCCTGCAACTGAATAAGCTACCTGGACATTGGATGCCTTGTCTCCCGTTACAGAATCCGCAACATTTATGGCGACTGGCTCTGTATTCATGTTCTCAGAATTGCACAGCTGGCTTCCTGTTTCAAAAGAAAGCGAGGAGAATGGAATTTCATTCCCGAGAGGCTCATTATTCCTCAGGTTGCCTTCCAAAAAGAAGGAAAATTTGTAGCCGCGGCCGTCAAAGGCAGATGGCTGGGACAGCTCAACATATGCAGGAAAGGAAACATCATAGACGAAGTCATATCTCTGGATGCCGAAGTCTATAGGGAGAATGTCGTTTGTAACAGATTCAGGCTCGCAAAACTCGCCGTTGCAGTTCAAATCGAAATAGACAGGCCAGAAATCAAGATATGAAAATGATGCCTCCAGAGCAGGATATCGGCCATCTGATATTATATTGAAATCCGTATAAAGCGCTTCCTGCAGTGATGTTGTGTAGAAGCGGCTGTTAAAATTTCTTGTTCCGAAGACTTGGAACGCGTCAAAATATGCCTGCAGAATCTGCCTTACCTGCTGCTTCACATCTTCCTTTACCCAGTTTGTCGTTGAGCCGAACTGGAACCTTAGTTCTCCCAGGGCAGGAAGCCTGTCTTTTGAGACTCCTGCAAATGCCGCTATAAGGTTTATGGCTGCCTTTTCAAGGTACCTGTGCTGCGCTTCCTTCTCGGTTATGTCCCCGGCCAGGGCATAAATCTGCTTAAGGCTGACAGGCATGACAGCATAGAACTGCGAGAGCCTGTTTTCATTCCCGCCAAGCCTTGCGGTGATTTCCTGATTAACAATTACAACAACATCGCTGTCTGTGACTTTAGCCTCAACTTTTCTCTCTTCCGAGGTTATTTCAAAGCCCTGCCCTTTCAGCGGCTGGAAATTGCTAAGGCAGCGGTCAAGATTTTTGTCAACGTACTTTGCGAGCTGGGATTCTATGGAATTGCCGCCTTCTTCCATGGTTAATGGGGGCTTGCTGCTTTTGTAGCTGCACTGCTCGCATTCATTTGCGGTCTGCATGTAGAACCAGTACGGGATTTTCAGGCCTGAACCGGGGGCAAATTCCACTGCATCCGAGCTTGTGGGATCTTCATTGATTATGAAATTCGCGCCTGAATATTCCGGCTCTAAGGAGATATAGCCGCCCTGCTTGCCTATAAGCCTTAAGCCCTCTTCGCTTATGTCTTCAATGCAGCTTGTTGTGAATAACCTTACAGGGTCAAATTCAACCGGTGTCTGCTCAACCTGTATTTCCAGCCCGGGCGCAAGCTGCTGTGCGGTTGTATCCTGCCTTATGTAAAAAAATACGAGAGCGCCGATTACCAGGACAATTCCGAGGAGCATGAAAATCGTGACTTGCCCTTTACTTCTCATTGAAAGCCTCCTTCAGCTGGTTCTGGATAAGCTCCAAGTCGTAAAGCTTGTGCTCCATTAATTCACGGGCGAGCATGGACTTTTTCTTGCCCAATTTTTTTGAAATTTTCTCGAGAAGTGCATTTATTTCCGGCGATACTGTTATCCTTATCTGCACAGCCATTATTTTCCTCTTTTTCCCTGTGTTTATTGAAAATTCAATGAATTTTCAAATTCCGAAATATGCTCATTTTTTCTTTCCTCTGTCCCTAGCGCATATTTCGTTATACTGAATTTAGGCTAAATTTTGCCTTTTTTATAGTTTTTGTGGCAATTTATATATAAATGTTTTGATTAAGCAGCAATTTAATTGTTTATTTATACATTAGAAATACTTTATATATACTTTATTTATGCTTTATTTTGTATAAAACTACTGCAATTTTACTTTATTTATGCTTTGTTTATGCTTGAGTTTGGATATTTTATCACTAAAAGGAGATTGGCGTATAACTGGAAGTTTCCCAAAATTTCAGATTTTTCTCTTGAATATCGAATTGAAGTCGGCAAAAACAACAATAATGGCGGCTGTCCTCCCTCGCTTCGCTCGGTCGTCGCTTGACACCCCGAAGGGATAATCTCACTTCGTTCGTTAGTTCGAGCGAAGCTCAAACCAACCCCCGTCAAGCCAGCGCCATTGTTGTTTTTTGCTTTTACGCAGATTGCACTTCGTGCTTTCTGCATTTGCTGAAAGAACTAAAGAAAAAAACTTCTCGCTAACGCTCGACCACGCTGCGCTCTCGCTTCGCTCGGGTCGGGAAACAGGAATTATACAGTTCGCTTCGGCTCGCCACTCTGTTCCCTTCGGCTGCCCAAGAATTCTTTATTTACTAAAGCCCCAGAAAACCTATTGCTCATCTTTGTGATATAGGGCAAGAATGTAAACAACATTTTCCTCAAATTTATAAGATAATCTCCAGGGAGAAATATACAGTTCTCTGGTCCCTTTTCGGTCAAATCTCATCGGCTTCCCAATTTCTGGGTTATCCTTTATTTTAGAAACTTGCTTTATAATCTTCTCTTTAACGGATTTATCTTTAATCTTCTTGAAATCTTTCTTAAAATTAGGATCAAAAATTACTTCTACCACTTTTTCATTTCATCTATAAAATCATCAAAATCCATCCTGATGCCCTTTCCTTCTTCAATTCTTTTCCACGCTTCACCAGTTTTTTTGGCAAATTCTAAATCCTCTTTTAGATTGCTGTCTAACTTGCTGGCTTTCTTCATGATTAACTGGCCTTCATTCTGGATTATCAAAAGTTTATCCCCTTCATTAATGCCTGCTCTCATTTCAGTAGGTATGACAACCTGCCCTTTGGAACTCATTTTGGTTATAGCCACATTCATTTATATCACCTATGTAAGATTAATCTTACCCACTATATAAACTTTACGGTTTTCTGGGGCTTTGTATCTATTTTTTGTTGGGCAGCCTACGGTCACTCGCAACTTCGCCTTCGCTCTCCAAAATCCGCCATCATTTTCCAGCTCTCAAAATTTTTCGGGATGCCTTGAAAATTTTGGAGGGAAAATGCTCCCTAGCCTCCGCTCTGTATCTGGTCTGCCTGATTTGAGGGCACCCTAGGACTTCGCATAATTCCGATGTTAGCCAAAATTTTCTTACTGCCTAACAGGTTCACTACGTTCCCGAAAATCCTTAAAGTTAGTGCCTTCGTTAAATCGGCAAACGGAAAAACTTCGCTTATCCGACCAACGAAACGAATCGGAAATTCCTTGAACTTCCTTTAACATAGGATAAACTATTACGCTTCGCTTCATCCAAATTTTTTCCAACGAGAAAAGTTGGGGGCATACGACGAAAGTTTAATAAAGTTTAACCTTTTTATTTATCCTATATGGCAGAAAAAATAAAAAAAGCTTGGTATAAAAGGTGGTGGGCTATTACATTATGGATATTTCTTGGGACTACATTCTTAATTACTTTATTTGGCGACCCTGATACTGCTAAAAAACAAGCAGAATTGACTCGAATTGCTCAACAAGAAGCGAACAATCCTTCTATTGATTTAGAAATGAGTATGGGAAAAATATTTGATACATTTAGTGGACTATCAAAACTACAACAAGAAGAAAAAATGAAAGAATTTAAGGGTAAACGAATTAAGACTTCGATTTATGCTTCCAAAATAGACAAAGCTTCACTTTCTACACAATATGTAGTTTTGGAGATGTATGAATATCCATATAATTTATTTCCCCACGCTAAAGCTTTTTTCCCAAGTGAAGAAAAAGATAATTTATTGAAGGCAAATATCGGGGATACAATAATTTTTTCTGGAGAATTTGTAAGTTATCGCGAAGGAAGTTCAACAAGTACTGTAGAATTTACTAACTCAAGATTTATAGGCATTAAAAAGGAATGAATCAATTAAATATGGATATTACTTCAACTTTTTCTAAAGAGGAAATATTAAATATGTTTCTTACTTTTTATGATACGGATTGGTGGATAAACAAAACCAGAACTTTACAACTATTAATAGAGGACGGGGAATTATTAACTAAAATAAATCAAGATAAAATATTAATGAAATTTGATAAAGAAAAACTGAAGCGTTCTTATCAATATGAGTTACATATGACTTCTTACCACAGTTCAGAAGCTTTATTCGGTTTGTTATTTGCTTTTTTATTTGAAAAAGATACTCCTTGGGTGTACCTTACAGAATATCGCTTTGAGAATTTTAATAAATTAGTGGAGGGCATTAAGAATAAAGGTCTTGGAAGCATAATGAAAGAAGAAGAAATATCTAAGTTTATTCAATGGTTATTTTTTGCTGGAGTTACGAAAAAAGAGTTTGATGACTATGAAAAAATTGAAAATAGTATAGAATTTGTTAATAAATACTTAAAATCATTGGCAGCCACATTAAGTGATAAAAAAGATTACAATTCATACAAACATGGTTTTCGAGGTCTTCCAATAAGGTCCGCTATAACAATTCAAAAACAACAAGTAAATGTGCCACCATTGGAAAGTTCTGGCGAAGCTTGTTTGTATCTCGATTTTGACTTTGAAAATAACAATGGAAGTAAGAAAAAAAGATTAAAAATTGTTACAAAAATTTATTCTTACAAAACAGCATTGAACATAATAATAACAAATACGCAATTGATTAAGAATATTATAGAAGTACGAAAACAAATGATTATCGATAAAAATAATCAGATAACTTTTGGCTTATTCCATGATAAAAAAGTCAAAGATATTTTTCATACGGAACTTAAAGATAAGCCATATCACATATCAAAATTCCAAATAAAATAATCTACTGCCCCCAACTTTTCAGTCCTTCGGACATTTACCTGCTTCGCAGTAATTTATGCAATTCGGTGACAATCTTAAGAAAATAATAAAAAACGGCTGTCCCGCCGTCCCAGAGTTCACTTTAGCTCAAAATTTTTGCTTCGCAAAGTTGCACTAAAATTTTGTCCTTGCGGAGAGTTTAACAGCGATTAAGGAAATATTACTCAGAAAAAATCAGGCTATACCGATATGTTAATTGCTCAATAACTATCTATGGATATAACTGGAATTATTTGGGCTGTAATTCTTTATATGATGGCAACATATCTTATTCTCTTTACCAATAAAGTAAATCTGTTTAAGGCAAATATAGACAATAGAACGGCTAAATTTTTGGGAATAAGATATAGGAAAGTAAATGAAAATATTGTAAAGACATACGATACCATTACAACAGGGGTTGCAGGGTTAAAAATTGCGATTTTAGCTTCAAAAATACTTTATTGGCCCATACATTGAACGCCAGATTTTTTCTTCCGCCATACTTCCCCTCGCCTTCGGCTCGGCCGCTTAACACCGCTATCTCTAATTCCAGAACTCGCCTCTTTTCATTTTACCTTTCGTAAACCTTAACATTATTTGTAAATCCGCTAACTTGCGATGCTGTCTTTCCAGGAAAAGCTTCGAATTTTATTTTTCTGCCTTCCAGCATCTGCACCAATGCTACACCATTAACCTGTCCATCATGCGTGTACGCTTTGGAGATTTTGGCAAAATTCCATCCGTCCCAATTTTCATTTTTATCTGTCAGGTAGCCATACGGGACAAGCTCATATTTTATTATGCCATCCGTGGCATCAGCATCTTTTGGATCTGGCGCATTGCCTTTGACTGCAAACTGTTTTGCATCCCCTGCATAATCACCCATGGAGACAATGATTAAAGCAGGATCTAATCCGTCATATGCAAAGGCAAGGTGTGTACTCCAATAGCCGGGCATGCGCTGGTATTCGGTCTTGCCAAAATAGCCGTTGGTATTTTCTTCAAACCAATTGCCCACTAATTTCCCGTCAATATCATAATCAATTTTCCCGCCGCGGGGCTCTTTTTGGCGAATGTTTCTGCCCAAGAGCTGTGTTCGTATGGGCTCAGCAAAATAATCGAACATATCGGCGTTGTGGAGTTTCCATGGCTCAGCAATGTAAGTCTCAGGAACAATGAATCCGGAAAGGGTTATCCCATCATTATGTACAGAAAAATCAAACCCTGGCGCTTTTCCTATGGCTTCTCCTGCTTCAACTGCTGCAGTGTTATGTGTATCGGCAATGGCCTGTAATTTTTCTGATAATTGGTTGACATGGATATAAATGGTATAAAATGAGCAAGTGTGGTGGATAACGAGCCGATAATCGCCAATGCTGCTGGAGGAATATTCCTGCGGCATGCTCTGAACACTGGTTACAATTCCTGATGCTGGCGCTATAATGTCGCGGAATTTTGCCGTATCTTCCCTGTTGCTGGGAAAAAGCCATCCTTTTGCGTAATAATAACCATGGTCGATAGGCGTTACATGGCCGCCAATCATTAATCCTATTGGCTCGATGAGTTCAATGTCCTCAATACGCATGGGCGGTGAGGTAAAAGTAATAGCCCCTTCGCCAGTGCATCCGCTATTCTCCTGCGGGCCAAAATCTTCTGCTTCAGGGTTTGGGGGAAAAATAATCCGGCAGAGTTCAATTTCTTTTCCTCGGCAATACGATTCGCACCGTCCATGGTTATTCTGGCAGAAAGATTTGCATTCTTCTTCGTTAGGGCAGAGAGTTCCTAATCCTTTATCTCGTGCATTCTCCGGGGTTACTGCACCGGGTTGATAGGCATTTTTATTATTTTGGTTAATGGTTTCGTCCGATCTCTCAGGCTCAAAACTTTCTTGTTGAGCGCATCCACTTATGAAAATAACTAAAAAGACAGGCAATAGCAGTACCAAATAACCTCTTCTTAACCTCATGGTATAATCTCTCTTCTCATTGTATAATAAACTTTCGGCGGCCTTTGGAACTCTGCGGTGCTCACTTCGTTCGGGGCAGATAACAGGCATGCCATATGTTAAACTCAATAACAAAAACCGCACTAATCCCCGGGCGAAAGCCGCTAACCCTGGCAAAGCGAGATTCGGGACAAAGCCTATTTTCCAAAAATATTATAAACCCGAATGTTACTGCAAAGCCAGCCGAATAAAAAATTAAGGTGATAAAGCATGAAGCCAAAGACACTTAAAGTCCTATATTGGGCAGTAACCATCCTGTTCGCAGTTTTCATGCTTTTCTCGGGCATTGCCGAGCTGATGCAGACACAGCAGTCAATAGACGTGCTCGCGCAATTGGGCTACCCTGCCTATCTCAACATAATACTCGGAGTTGCAAAAGTGCTTGGCGTCATAGCAATACTCCAGAGAACCTATCCTACACTGAAAGAATGGGCTTATGCCGGCTTCACGATTGATTTCATAGGCGCAGGCACTTCATTATACTTTGCGGACCAAGGCATATTGATGGCTTCCTCGGTATTGATATTCCTTGCAGTGATGTTCACATCCTACTTCCTCGGGAAGAAAGTGGATGCCATGAAAGGCAGATGATTGGATTTCATTTTTTATTATATTTTCATTAATCACACTATTGTAAGAATCCAAAAAACAATGGATGAAAAAAACCTATCCTACTCCCACACCCAGATAGGGCATCTGATGATATTCGTGCTTGCGGCAGTAGCAGCCCTTTACGCCTTTATTCTTTCAAAAGCGGGCTTCAATCCTGCAATTCTCGGGATAATGGCACTCATACTGCTCATCCTCGCCTCTTTCACAACTTTGAAAGCTGAAATCGGCCAAACCCATCTGAAGATAAAGTTCGGCTACGGCATTTTCAGGAAAAAATTTCCCTTAAAGGAGATAGCCTCTGCAAAAGCAGTGAAAAACCGCTGGTATTTCGGCTGGGGAATAAGGTACTGGCTCTTCCCAAAGATGTGGGTATTCAACGTCTCGGGATTTGATGCTGTTGAAATAAAGATGAGAAACAGCAGAATCTACAGGATAGGCACTGACGACCAGAAGAATCTTGAGGCAGCATTAGTGCAGGCGATGAAATAGCTAGACATCCACCTTATAATCCCCAAGGCTTTCAATCTCTTTCTTCAATGCCTTTAAGTCTGCATTATCATGCTCAACCACTGCCTTTCCCGCCTTCAAATCCACTTTGCAGCTCTTCACGCCCTTTATGTCACTGCATGCATCCTCTATCAGTGCCTTGCACGAAGCGCAGTGCATCCCCTTGACTGATATTGTCGTTTTCATGTTTTCACCTTTTCATGCTATGATTTTGAATGTCCCGGGCCCTGCCATGCCCATTGAGCAGCTGAACATTATATTCCCTGTTTGCTGCGGCGTAAATTTTATTGTCTTTACACCATAAGGAAGCCGCTCAAGTATCTTTAAGGCAGGCACACTTATCACTTTTGCACAGCCCTGCGCATTTCTTCCGTCAATATTCCACTCAACAGGAATGCCTTTTTTCACAGTAAACGATGAGGGGTAATAATCAAGGCCCCGCACTTCCATGTTCAGCACCTGCTTCTCTACAGGATCATACATGCCGCTTGTCGGAAGGGAGTATACATTCGTATTGGAAGGGAAAGAAGCCCCTACAAGAGTTATTCCCGGCATTATATTGAAAATGCCCAATATGATAACCAGAACTGCAGAAAATGTCATGAAATGCCTCTGCACATTCCCTTTCACAAAGCTTGAGAATGCGCCTATGCCCGCAAGCGATGGCAGCGTTCCAAGTGAAAAGGCCAGCATGGTCAAAGCCCCTGCAGTAAAGCTTCCGCTCCCCAAAACATAGAGCTGCAGGGCCTGTGTGAAGCCGCACGGCAAAAAGAAGGTTGATGCCCCAAAAAAGAAAGAAGCTTTGTGGCTCCCTTCCTTATGGCCCGCGTCATAAATCCTGTGCGCTATGAATTTAGGCATTTTTACATGTATTCTGCTGAGGAAAGGAAATATGTGAAGCAGCTGTATTCCCATGAGCACCATGAGCACGCTTGCTGCCAATGTAATTATTCCATGGGCTTTTGCAGAGAGCATGAACACAGATCCTATAAGGCCGACCATTCCGCCTAAAAGAGTGTATGAAACAATCCTCCCGATATTGAAGTATATGTGCGGCCTGAATCTCTGCCAGCCTTCAAGATTAGGGTGCCTTTCATTATATTTGGCAGCAACGGCAAGCAGCAATCCGCCGGAAACAGCAAGGCATGTTGAAGCCGAAGCGACAAGCCCAATCAAAAAGATGAAGCCGTAGCTCATATTGTCTGTCACGCCAATGTCGTTGAAAGAAAAATCAAAATGCTTTAAAATAAGGTATGCTGCGAGTATGATTACAAGCACTGCCCCTATTTCCGCATATTTTTTTTTGTCTAAAGATATTATTGAGCTTTTTATTATTTTATTTTTTATTGGATTTTTTTCATCTATTTGGCTGTTGTTATTTCTCTCTATGCTGTTGCTTTGATTTTGGTTGCCTTCTTTATTGCTGTTTGGATCATACTTTTCTTCATATGAAAGAGTGTACTGCTCCGGCAGCTCCTTCTGCAGCAGCTCAAGGCTCACATCATCATTGCAGTCTACAATAACCTCCTCTCTAGCCCTATGGACGCGCGCAGAATGCACCCCCTTTGCCTTGCGCAGATTCCTTTCGACAAGCACTTCGCATGCGCTGCAGGTCATTCCTTTTACTTTTAGATTAAGTTTTTTCATTTTGTTGATTTTTGCATTTCTTTTTTGTTTGTATATCACTTTATTTTTTATGATATTGCGTGCCGGTTTAGGGCCATTTCTGCAATAGCATTTTTTAAGGTGCTATTGGCCTTTACTGTGCATTCCGAAAAGGTCGTGAAGCCAGCAATACCCAAAAAAACTTTCAAAGAGCGCAATCCAGGCAACTATTATTATAGCCCAATCCAAAAGTGCGATATCAAATCTCAAAGGCCATGGCCCAAGCCACCAAAATGCCAGCGCAAACCGCAAAATCCTGTCTGTCCTGCCCAAATTTTGTTTCATTTTTACGCCTCCTCACTCCTTAATCTGCCCCCATCGGCTCAAATTTTAAGCCCATTCAAACACCCTTTCCTCAACAGCAGGGATGCCTTGCATGGTTATTCTAAAAGTATCGGGTTTTTCATCCAAATTAAAAACTATGATTCCTGAGCTATGATGGCCGCTCATTTGGGTTGCGGATGTGGGAGCAAAAGCTTTTCCGCCATAGCTGAGAGTTGTTATTTCTGAAAGGTCAAACTGGCTCAATTCCACGGAATGGGTGTTTGCGGCCAAATTGACTGTAAAAATGCCGTTTTCAAAACCCAAAGGAGTAAGCTCTATCGCAACATCCCCTGTTCCGGCATTGCCTGTGCTTATCGGCCTGTAGCCGGATGAAGATGAAACAGGGAGATTCAAAGGAGAAGCAGGCTGCTGATTATTGCTGCTGGTAAAAAGCCCTGCAACCGTGTAGATAAGCACCGCGGCAACAATTGCCAGAAGGGCATACATAATGTATTTTTCATAGTCTTTTTTCATTTTATTTTCTCCTTTTTTTCATTTCACTTTTTTTCCTGCTTATTCTTTCCTTAATGAGCAGATAAATGCCTGCAGCCGCTATAACCCCGCCTGTTAAAAGGAAGTATTTTGAAAACTGCTGCACCTGCTGGAATGGCACCCCTGCAACAATAAGCCCTGAATTTATAATTATGAGGTTCCTTGAGATGCACATTTTTTTCAGGTAGATTAGTACTGTTGCGATTAACAGCACCAGGGCGATAGTCCAGGCAGGCAATGCTATTTTCGTCAAAAAAAGAAGCGGCATTCCAGCAACAGTTATCCCTACAAGGCTCAATGCCGAAATGATTCCAAGGCATACGCTGTGGCACACCTGCCACGACCCCAGTATGCTTGCAGCTCCCGAGACACTTCCTGTCGCTCCAATAGCCCTTTCTCTCAGGTTTTTTGCCATTTTTCAGTGTATTTTATTTAACTTATTTCAGGCTTTGTCATAAATAAAGGCAGTGCCGATTTGCGAGCCTTGTTTATAGCTCACCAAGCATGACAGGGGACGCTCCATCCGGGATGTCATGCCCGTGAAAAGCTCCTTCAGGCGAGCAGGCACTGCCCGAGCGAAGCGAGATTTGTGACAAAGCCTCATCTCAAAAAATAAAAAAATCAAAATAAAATGCTAGCAGCATCCTTTGCCTTTTCCCTTTGCCATTTTTTGCGCCTCCTTTATTGCTTTATTTCCCCGACTGAATTTTTTGTAATCCCGATGTTGCAGCTCTTATGCCCTTTGCACCATGCTTCGCATTTCTCCGCCAGCTCTTTCTCTTTGTATGCAAAACTGCATTCCCCGCATACATAAATCTGAGCAACCATTTTTCTCTCGACTATCTAAGTTCTTTCTTTATTTCCTCATACTCATTTTTTGATATTTTTCCCGAAGCATACCTTTTCTTCAAAATTTCAAGTGCATCATCCTTTCTTCCTGATGCAGCATTTAATAGGGTTATTGCCAGCCAGATTATAATGCCCCAGAACAGTATCATGAACAGCCACCCGAATCCAAAGCCAAAACCCATCATTCCATAGCTTCCCATTCCAAAGCCGCCAAACAGCAGCAAAAGCAATACGGCTATAACAATCCAAAGCAATGTATTTTTGTTTTGTTCCATTTTTAACGGCTGTGTTTTCGTTTTATTTTTAGGCCTTGTTTTTATTTCAATATTATTACGAATTTTGCACTATTGAATCTTTAATCTCCTGCAGCTTTTATTATTATTGAATTTTTTTATTGTGTATTTTGTATTGCTCTTTTATTGTATTTTATGATATCATTGAAGATTATTGCTTTTCATTGGATTTTATTGGATCATTGATTATTGCATTATTGAAACTCGAATCCCTTCTCTCTCCAGTCATTTGCTCCGCCAAGCTGGTTATATACGTTTGTATAGCCAAGAGATGCAAGGGTTTCCGCAGCCTCCCTGCTCATGCTTCCCGAGCGGCAGTACAATGCGATTGCGGCATTTTTGTCCGAAGGCAGTTTATCAAGATTTTTCTCAATTTCATTGTAAGGAATGAAAGCGTCCGTGCCCTTTATATGCTCCTGCTCCGGAATGTGAACATCGGCAACATAGACTTTTTCACCTTCATTTTCTATCATGGCCTTCAGTTGTTCGCTTGTAATATCATCATATTTTGATGTTTCAGCTGACTCAGTTTGATTTGAGCACCCATTAATAAGCAAGGCAATAATAAAAAAGCTTAAAACAAAAAATAAAGCTTTCATTTTTTCAGCTCTTTTTTCATCTCATTGAACTCTTTCTTTGTTATCTCTCCTTGGGCATACCTCAGCTTTAGCGAGTCCATTGAATTCTTTTTGCTGTTCCTTATGAGCCACAATACAAAGAATGCTATTGCTGCCACTATGGCAATCCATACAATTGTATTGAAAATCCCATAATACCCATAGCCGTACATCATTCCCGGCCCTGTTCCATAGCCCATCATTCCTTTTCTATTGAAGCCGCCCATCATCCCGTAGCCATAATTGACAGTTTCATTGCAGTAGAGGCTCCTCCCCATGTTTATATGGACCAGCCTCAAGGATTCGGAGCCTTCTCCTCCCATCATCTCATCCATCCTCTCATGAGCCTCTCCCGGGTGTATCTGCTCCATATAATAGTCTCCTACGCCCTCAAGCTGCTCCTCTGTCAGCTCGCCGCATGGCGTTTTTGCATCAATCAGCTGCTTCGCTTCCGCAAAAATCTTCGCATCATGCTCCTCCTGTGCAAACACGAAAAGAGAGGCCATGACTGCCATCAAAACCAACAAGCTTATTTTTTTCATTTTTTACCACCTTTAATGCTGAAATATTATGCTCAGATAAAAATCTTTTTCACCACTCCTTGCAGCAGTCAATTATCTTTTTCATTATCTCCGAAAAGCGGCCCATTTTCTTTTCCTCTTTCCTGAAAGCCTCATTTTTTTCCAAATCCTCATGCTTCACCATCTTTAGGTTTATCGCAAAAAACATTGAATACAGGTTAAATGACTTCTGAAAATATAAATTTGCCTCCTCTTTATTGCCCCTTGCAAGCTCCTTTGTGCCGACTTCGAAAAGCCTCATGCTTCCTGCCAGAAGGTGCTTGCTGATGCACCATTCCTCCCCAACAGGGTCTTTCACAATCTTTGCAAGAAGCTCCTTCCTCATCTCCCTTACAGAAAGAAGCATATCAAGGTATTTCTGGTTTTGGGTCTTTACTGCAGTGAAGAAAAAATGCTCCTCGAGGCTTATCAAGTTCATTATCGCGATGCTCATGTCCTCATCCCTTGACAGGTCAAAGGCAAAATCCTTTTTCTCATTGACTTTCTTTATCCACTGCTCCAGTTCATCGCTCATTTTGATTTTTTTGTTATATTATTTTTGGTTTATTTTTGTTATATGCCATTGTTCTATTGTTTTTATTGGGTTGTTTATCGGTCTTATTTGTGATTTCTTAGCTTATCTTATCAATAGGGCTATATAAGCGCCTCCGCCAAAATGCTCATTATGGCGAGCAGTGAAAACGTCAAAATTATGCCTTGGAAAGGAATCAGCTTTCCATTCCTCAATTCAGTTATTTTCCTGCTCATCCAGGGAGTGATGCACACAATCAGCCCTCCTATTACGCTTCCAATCAGGAAAAGGTTCACAAGATATGTCCTATAGAACCATGAGCCGTAATCCCCAAACATGAATATGGATAGAGGTTCCTGCGCTCCAAGCAGGGGAAGCAACGGGATTATAGTGGTCAGGAATGAAAACGCTACCAAAGCAGCCCTTTGGTATGGAATGTACTGTTTTTTGATTAAATTGGCAGCATACCATCCCACTGAAGCTGCAAAAGCCCCTATGAAAATCCCTATGATTGAGCTGCTTACCCCAAAATATGCGGCTCCTCCTGCTGCCGCAGCCGCTCCCACAGTGCAGAGCGGGCAGTGGGCATAGGCCGCTTTGATGAAAATGGGAAAGCCAAGAAGGGAGAGAAGTTTTCTGCCGCCCATATCAAATCCTCATAAATTCAGATGTTGAGCCGTCTTTATTGACAGCATATACTATGAAAGGCCCGTATTTTGGCCCGGGCATTCCGGGGCTGCCTGACGGCATTCCGGGCATTGCAATCCCCTTTATGTCCGGCTTTTCCAGCATCAGTTTCTCAACAGCCTCCACCGGAACATGCCCTTCAACGAAATAGTCTCCTATTATCGTGGTGTGGCAGCTTTCCATTGAGTCAGGAACACCATGTTCTTGCTTGATTGCAGCTATATCTGATGGGCTTGACGCTTCTACATCAAACCCTTTTTTGCCCATATAGTCCACAAATATGTCGCAGCAGCCGCAACCCGGTCCCTTGAATATTTTCACAGCATTGCCTGCCAGCTCGCTTTTGCCCTGGCTGCATGCCCCCAGCAGAAATATGGAAAAAATCAAGATAAAGCCAAGGGCAATTGCTTTTTTGCGCATCTCAGCATCCACCTACCATTGCCGGAAGGCTTGAAGGGTCATATTTCTGCTTTATCGCGCTGTCCCCTCCTGATGCGCCTTTGGATGATCCAGCATTTACAGCAACGCTTGCGCTTCCGCTTTCAATGCTCTTCTTTATGCCGCTTATCTCAACAGCCTGCACTAAGCTTACTATCAAAAGCACTGCAAGCACAACAAGGGCAATCATCCTCTTTCTCTTTTCGCCTTCATGCTCTTTTGCGTGTTCGCTTTTTGCATGCTCATTTTCATGTTCCATTTTAACAGCCTCCTACCATTCCGCCTCCTGCGCTCAAGCCCTGCTCAATTCCCCTATACTTGTTTGATGCAAGGTTTATGTAATTGAATTCAATGCCGTTCTGCTCAAGTGCGGCAGCTTTTCCCTGCATCTGCCCCGGAAAGAACAGGGTTTTCCATTTCCCAAGCTCCTCTAAAATTTCGTCATCAGTAAAATCATTTGGATGCTCTCTCAGCAGGAATTTTGCAACTCCCCTCATAGCATAGCTGTGCGCGCATCCGCATGCGGCCTGCCCATTCCTGAATATTATTGCCTCAGCGCCGCAGCAGTATTCGCAGCTTATCTGCATCCCGATTTTTATGTACCTTTCAAGCTCCTCCGGAGCCAGCTCTATGTAATTGTCAAGGTAAGCCAGCCTTTTTATTGCCTCATCAGCCTTCCTTTGGTCGTAAGGGCTTATATCATCATAGCTCACTCCAAGCTCTTCCCCGTAAAGCCTTGGCATTCCTGTTGGAATGACAGAAGTTTGGGAGGATGCAGCTTCATTTCCCGCGCTTCCGGCCTGCTGGGCAAATTCTCCCGAGGATGCCATTGCTGCAACCTTATTGACCATTACTTGAGTGTATGTGAGGGTTGCAACAACAAGAATAACAAGAATAACAGCAGCCCTTTCCATGTTCTTCATTGTTTTCAATTCTTTTTCCATAGCCATTTAAGAAATGAGATTTGATATATAATTAACCTCTAAAACTATGGTACAAAAACACAGTTATAACAAGTTTTTCTGTATTTCATTGTTCAGGATTATCCCAAAAGCTGAAAGAAGGCTTAAATTGGCTTTTTTAAGTAAATATTGTTTATTTTGCCCTTTTTTACTTTTGACAGCAGCCCTTTCCTCTCAAGCTGCTGCAGGATTACTGAGAGCTTTGTCTTCGAGATATCTGTCCTGTAGCCCAAAGTTGTCTGGGAAATGCCATCCTGCTCTTTCACCGCAAGCAGCACCTTCCTTTCATCCTCATCCAGGCCGGACAGCAGGATATTCAGCTTCTCTCCCTTGAGCTCCTTGTCCTTTGTCTGGGAAATCTCATTTATCAGTTCCTTGGACACTGTCTCAAAGCTTTCTGTCCTTTTTGTGAAAAAGTATAGATAAGTTCCAAAGCTTATTGTAAGCACGACCATTACAGAGCCTATGACAACAGGGATGTTGCTCTGCTCATGCGTGCACACCCCTCCAACGACACAGCTGCCGCCGCTTGACTCCATCAAAGTGTCTGTAAGCTCATCCACCTGAATCTTGAAGATTCCGAGGATTACCGCAAACACAATGCCTATGGCGATTATTCCCAGCCCGAGGTGTTTGTTGTTCATTTTTCTGAAGAAAGGCAGCATTATTATTTAAATATATAGCCTGCCATGCTTGTTTGCAAGTTAAGGTTATAAGTGGGTTTCCCCACGCTTGTTTTTCGGAAGAAAAACGTGCAGGGTGGGGAGGACCCACAAATGGCAACGTATAGGATAGACCTTAAAAAGTTAATGAAAATAACAGGCAGATTTCTGCGCAGGCACGACGTGCCTGAGCACTTCAGCAAGAGCAAAAACGAGAAGTATACACTGCATCAGCAGCTTGTTTTATTCATATTGTACTGCCTGCTGGACCTGCCCATTGACCTTTTTGGTGAATGGATAGGACTTATGGACTTGTCAGGGATAGGCCTTGATTCAAAGCCGCATTATTCGACGATGTGGCGTGCGTGGCGACGCTTTTCGCCGCGCTTCCTTAGGAAGCTGGTAAAGGCAAGCGGCAGGGGCGGAAGGGACAAGTGCATTGCCCTTGACCCAACGCATATGGAAATTACCCGGCCAAGCATTGCCTATTGCAAGCGCACAAAGCGCAATCCTGCGCAGGAGCCGAACAGGAAAACAACCATTGCCACAGGCACAAGAAGCCTGAGGATTGTAGACGCTATAATGCACAAGGACAGCCACAGGCACGGCCTTGACGACTTTGAAGAGATGGCAGGCGAATGGATAAAGGGAAAGACAATTGTTGCAGATACAGAGTTTGACGCTGAGGAAAGGTTTCATGGAATTGTCCTTTCATTTGGGGGCAAAGGCGTTGCCCCTTTGCGCCATAAAAACATCCAGATTTGGAGGACAAATGGGGCGCGACGCAAGCAATTGCGCCGGAGATGGCCTGGCAGAAGCTACCGCAGGAGGCCAATGGCAGAGACTCTGAACAGCATGCTGAAAAGGGGCATGAGCGCATTCTTGAGAGGCCGTACCGTCTGGCAGCAGGCAAGGCATTTCTACGCCAAATGCCTTGCGCACAATATGATTATGAGGTGTCAGGAATGAACTTGCAAACAAGCAGCCTGCCAATAACTCATCTTTGCACTATCCTTATAGCCTCTCGTTGTACTTTCAGTATTAATTCCTTTATTCTCTTCAATTGCTGCAAATCGATGCTTGTCTCAACGCCATAGGTGGAAATTTCCCTGCTTTCCCTTACTGTTGGGCTGGACATGCTCTTTTCAGCATCAAGAATATCGAATTGGGCAACCAGGTCTTTATCCAAGTCAAGTTTCTCCTCATTTATCAAAGTAAGCAGAACAGTTATTGTGCAGGCCTGATTCCTCGATTCATAGCCGTATTTGGCAAGGATTGCCAAAAAGCAGTGATATATGGCATAAAACCCCACATTCAGTGCCCAGTCATATATCCTTAACTTTTCAAGAGTCTGCACTATCCCATAATTATGTTCAGATTTCTTAATATGCTTTTGTGCCAAATCCAAATCTGGCTTTGCCTTTATCAGCCTTTTTGGATCTTTAAGGCACCATTTCAAATGCTCATCTGTTTGCGGCATTTTCTTATAACCTCTGCATATTTTTCAGGATTATCAAATACAAGGCTTTCAGACAGGATATTGTAAAAGATTTTGCCTTCTTTGTTTTGCAGAATATCCTTTTCAGCTATATCCACATACCTTATTGGCTTTTCAACCAGCTCAGATTTTCTTATTTCATCTTTTATCTTTTTGACGTCCTTGGATCTTTCAGCACCATACATAAGCAGGATATCTATATCGTTAAAATCCCTGGTTTTTATAGATGAGCCGAAAACCAAGCCCATTCCAACATAGCCTTTAAATTTTTTTAGGCTATGGGATAAGGCACTTAGCCATTTGGGAAACTCTTTCTCTTCCAAACTTAACATATATTCCATAAACTTAATGGCCAGTTTGTTGTTATATTCATAAGAAAAAAAGGCTGAATTGCCCATATCTTCTTTGGTTAACAGCATTTTATCCGCCAAAAGATTGCACAGCTTATTGGCATGTGCATGATTAATGCCCAATATTCTGGCTAATTGCCTGGGATTATACCTATCATTGTAATGCTTAAACAGGTATTTAGCTATCTGAATTTCAATCTTTGTAAATTGTATGTTATTAACATCCATATGTATGCTGAAAACATATATCATATATAAAGTTTGCGGTTTTAAGTCCTGCTCTCAGATGTTCTTGGCGATATATTAATGGGGGCTGTTAATTTTTAATATTGATTAGCCACTATTATGTTCGAAAGACCTAACAAATGCTATTAAAAACTTAGGTCTTTCGTTATAACGAAAACCGAACTAATCCTCGGGCTAAAGTTTTGCGAAGCAAAGTCACGAACGAAGTGGCTTGACCCGAGGTTTTTATCGTTCGGTTTTCGTGGATTGGAAATGCAAGGAAACCACATTTCCGGCATGCCGAAAATCTTTGATTTTCGTGCATTCCGCATTGAAGTGCGGGGTTTTAGTTTGAAATGCAAAGCATTTCTAACTCTTAGAAAACCCGTTGGTTTTCAAAGAAACCCAATCCAAATTCCTTGCAGAATTTTCAATAATAATTGCTTCACCACCTCTCAGAATTAGTTTTTTAAGCCTTACTCTACAGCCTTTTCGCCTTCAGCAGCAGCGCATTGGTGACAACGCTTACCGAGCTTAGTGCCATTGCCCCTCCTGCAATTATCGGGCTTAAAAGCCATCCGGTAAACGGGTACAAAACTCCAGCTGCTATCGGTATCCCAAGTATATTGTAAATCAGCGCCCAGAACATTCCCTGCTTGATTTTTGCCATTGTTAATTTGCTTAATTTTATTGACTTTGGCACATCCAATAAACTGTCCCTCATCAGCACTATGTTTCCTGTCTCCATTGCGACATCAGTCCCTGAGCCCATCGCAATTCCAATGTCTGCCTGCGCAAGCGCAGGGGCATCATTTATCCCGTCGCCTACCATTGCCACTTTTCCTTTTTTCTGCAGCTTTTTCACGTAATTTGCCTTGTCTTCAGGCATCACTTCCGCAAAATAATTCTCAATTCCCGCTTTCTTGGCAATTGCTGCCGCTGTCCTTTCATTGTCGCCTGTTATCATGTAAGGCACAACGCCTATTTTCTTAAGCGCTCTCACAGCTTCAGAAGAATCTTCTTTTATTTCGTCAGCGACGGCAATTATTCCAAGTACCTTCCTGTCCTGAGAAACAATCATCGCAGTCTTTCCTTCACTTTCAAGTTTGCCAATCTGTTCCATTATGCCTGAAACATCGGCCTTTTTCTCTTTCATAAGCCTTAAATTTCCTATAGAATACTGCTTTGAGCCCAATTTTGCAGCAACGCCTTTCCCGGCAACTGCGCTAAAAGAAGACGCTTTCCTGAAAACAATTTTTTTCTCTTTTGCCTTCTGCACAATCGCGTCTGCCAGCGGATGCTCGGAAGAATTCTCAATGCTCCCTGCAATCTCCAGAAGCTCTTTTTCTGATTTTGCGCCTTTTACGATAATGTCAGTGACTTCAGGCTTTCCCTTTGTTATCGTTCCGGTCTTGTCAAAAATCACATACTTCACTTTATTTGCTGTTTCCAAAGCGTCTCCCCCTTTTATCAGGATTCCGTGGCTTGCGCCTATTCCTGTCCCGACCATTATTGCTGTGGGAGTTGCCAGCCCCAAAGCGCAGGGGCACGCGATTACGAGGACAGCAACTGCAGTAATGATTGCAAAGCCCAGTGGCTGGCTTGCAATGAATATCCAGTTAAGGAAGGTCAGCACAGCTATGATGATAACAATAGGCACAAAGTAAGCCGAGATGCTATCTGCAAATCTCTGTATCGGCGCTTTCCTTGTCTGCGCTTCCTCAATGAGCTTGATTATCCTTGAAAGGGTTGTCTCGCTTCCCACTTTTGTTGCCTGCATTATGAAGCTGCCCTGTTTGTTAATTGTGGAGCCTATCACTTCCTGGCCTTTGCCTTTTCCGACAGGCATGCTCTCTCCGGTAACCATGCTTTCGTCTATTGAGCTATGGCCTTCAATGATTACACCGTCCACCGGAATCTTCTGCCCGGGCTTGACTATTATTTTGTCGCCTTTCTTCACGTCATCTATCGGTATCTGAATTTCCTTCCCGTTCTTGATTATTGTCGCGGTTTTGGCCCCTATCTTCATCAGCTTGCTTATTGCCTCGCTTGTCCTTCCCTTTGCGATTGCCTCAAGGTACTTTCCTACCAGCACAAGCGTAATCAAAACAGCGGAAATCTCAAAGTACTGGTGGCCCATCGGGTCGAACAGGGCAACGTAGGCAGAATAGAAATAGGCTGCGCTTGTTCCCAGTGCTATCAAAGTATCCATGTTAGCTGACCTGTTTTTAAGAGCGGACCAAGTTCCAACATAGAACGACCATCCTATGTAGAATTGTATCGGTGTGGACAATAGCCAAAGAATGTAAATTGCAAACGGCAGCGATTCCATGAGAAACATCCCGATGATTAAGGCAGGCACTGAAAGGACTGAGCTTATTATAACCTTGTTCCTCAATGCCCTTATCTCCTCTTTTTTCGCTATGCCGTCTTCTGCAGCCCCTTCCCTTATCACAGATGCGCCGTATCCTTTGCCCTTTACAGCTTCTATCAGTTTTTCTTCTGAAGTTTTTTTCTCGTCAAATTCCACAGCCGCCTTTTCAGTTGAATAGTTGACAGTCGCGCTCTTTACACCGTCCACTTTGGTGAGCGCCCTTGTTATCAATGCAGAGCAGCTTGCGCAGTGCATCCCGCTGATTCTTAGGCTTGATTTCATTTTTTAGTCGGTAGTTTTTTGTTTTTGCTGTTTTAATTGCTTAATGGTTTTTATTTGGTTTTATTGGGCTTTTTTATTGCATTTTGGCTGTTGTTGCTCTTTTTTTATTTTTTTATTTGATTTATTTTTAATTGTTGAAATTTTTATTTTTTTATTGCTTTAACTGCTGAAATTATAGTTTGTTTCTTATCGCTTTTCATTTATTTTATTGTTTAATTATTGAAATCGTTATTTATTGCATACTGTTTTAATTTTTGTGTTTGGCATTGTTGTTTTGTTGTTTTTAATCTTTGGACTTTTTTCATTGAATTTTTTTGTTATTGCACCTTTTTCATCATAATTTTTGAAATCTTCCTTCTCGTTTTTTGTTTCTGTTGAATTTTTTTATTGTTTGTCATTAAGCTTTATCTTTGTAAAAGCACAAAATCCTAAGCCCCTCTTTTTTCCTCTTCCAGTATCTTGCAGCAATACTCCTTCATGTGGCTGTCTATCAGGCTCATCAGCGGCTTAATTGTCTCTTTATTCAGCGAATAGTACCTAAACTTTCCCTTCTGCTCTGCCATGACCATGCCGCACCTTTCCAGCCTTTTCAGGTTGTGCGATATCATGGTCTGCTCAAATCCTGTCGCTTTGCACAGCTGAGTGACATTTTTCCTTCCCTGCCTCAGCACATTAATAATCTGCAGCCTGTTTGGGTTTGCCAGAGAAGTGAAAAAGATGCTGTACGCGCCCGTTGGATGGTCCATACATGACACAAATATCATATGATATATAAATCTTATGATTTTCCGGGGCTTTGCCGGATGCTTAAGAATGCGCAATTAGCCCATACTGGGCGTTACAGTCTGTCAGGATGGTATCTTCTCAGATAGTTTTCAAACAACTGCCTAAAAACCGGATGCCTTGGGCTTCTTGAATTGAACATGGCATTAATCAAAGCATCGGCTGCTTTAGGGATTTCTGCAGCGGGTTTTGCCCCATTATGCCCATTCAGGATATGCTCCATGTCTAAGACCATTCCGGTCTGATATATCCCTTTTTTGGCTTGGATTCCATAAGTAATTCTGGGCTTGGTGCTGCCCTCATAAAAATCTATCTCTTCAGCAGTTGCCCTTCCAGCTTTTATCTTGCTTTGGATTTCTGAAAGGCGGAGTGTCCATTGAACTGCCCATTCCCCGACTCCCTTATCTTCTGCCACAAGTATATCGTGTTCTCTGTATCTTTTTACATGAGTTATATAATGCGCACGCATGCCGTCAATTGCCACTACAGCCATGATGGAAGGTTCTGCAGGGCATATATAAATATTTAGATTAGTTCTACTGTTTAGTAATTAATAAAAATTTAATACAGTTATTATTGTTTCAAAATATAATAGGGGCTGTTAATTTTTAATATCAATCAGCCCCTATTATGTTCGAAAGATCTAACAAATGCTATTAAAAACTTAGGTCTTTCGTTGGCTATGTAGAAAATCTCGCTCCGCTCGCATAGTGCCTGCTCGCCTTTATGAACTTTTCACTTGCCTGACATCCCATAGGGCTAATCTCACTCCGTTCGTTAGTTCGAGTATAGCTCAAACTTCCCCTGTCAGGCTGAATGAGCTATAAATAGGGCTCGCACATTGGCACTATGCTTATTTTCTACAGAGCCCCTTTCGTTATAATTATAAACAATAACAAATCCGGTTGAGTGATGCCCGAAATAACAAAAACCTTCAGCGCTCCTGACAGGAAATCATGGCGTAAATGGCTTGAAAAGAACCACAGCAAGGAAGATAAAATCTGGCTCATCCGCCACAAGAGGCACACTGGAAAGCCCGCAGTCAGCATGTCTGATGCAATGGATGAAGCCATTTGTTTCGGCTGGATTGACACGATAGTAAAAAGTATTGACGAAGACACATTCGCGCAGTGCTTTGTAAAAAGAAAAGAGGCAGGAAGGTGGAGCGCAGCCACAATAGCAAGGGCAAAGCGCCTGATAAAAGAAAAAAGGATGTCCCCTTCAGGATTAAATTCATATAAACAGGGATTGAAAAACCCATTAGCGTACATAATCCTTCCGAAGAATCCTGAAATGCCGCAGGATTTGAAAGAAGCTTTGGAAAAAAACAGGGCAGCCCAAAACAAGTTCAATGCCCTCGCCCCTTCCTACAGGCGCACTTACATCAGCTGGGTCTCCCGTGGAAAATTGCCTGCAACAAGGGAAAAGAGGATAAAAAAGACAATTGAAAATGTTCTTAAGAATAAAAGGCTTGGGATGTAATACTAATTCCCGCAAACCAAAACCCTAATAAACTATCAGGAAAACAATGAGGATATGCAATACAAAGGCTTCACTTTAGACCCCTTTCAGGAGCAGGCCATCCAGTCTATTGAGAACAACCATTCTGTCGTTGTATCTGCCCCCACTGGCTCAGGAAAGACGCTGATTGCTGACTATATAATCAACAAGTACATTGATGAAGGCATAAAGATAGTCTACACCGCCCCCATCAAAGCCCTTTCCAACCAGAAATACAGGGAATTCTCCGAAGAGTACGGCAAGGATAAAATCGGGCTTTTGACAGGGGACATTGTCATAAACCCTGAAGCGAAAATGCTGATAATGACCACTGAAATCTACAGGAACATGGCCCTTTCAAAAGACATTGACAATGTCGCGTATGTGATTTTCGACGAAATACATTACATTAATGACATAGAGCGCGGCTATGTGTGGGAAGAGTCCATTATTTTTTCAAAGCCGGAAACCCGCTTTCTCTGCCTCTCTGCAACCATCCCGAATGCGGATGAATTTGCTGAATGGATACAGAAAATAAAGAAGCACAGTGTGGATGTCGTGAAGAATGAAGTCAGGAATGTCCCTCTTCATTGCATGTTCTACGACGCAGAGCTGGGCATAGCCTCCCTGGAAGACATAAAGGAAGTCGCTGAAATTCCCGAGCAGAGGCACAGCAGGGGGAGGCAGAGGCAACGGCATAGGGCAAAGAAGCCGTCCCATATAGAATTAATAAAAGAAATTCAGGACAAGCTTCCCTGCTTTTTCTTCACTTTCTCAAGGAAAGAATGCCAAGAGCACGCTTTTGAGCTTGCCAACGCAAGGATTTTCCAGCCGGATTCAAGGATAACTTCAATAGCCCGGCAGAAATTAAGCCAGGCGCCTCCTGAAATTAACGGCCTTGTCTCAACCAAAGTAATGAGGCATGTCCTGCCGTATGGAATAGCATTCCATCATGCCGGCTTGCTTCCCATAATGAAAGAGCTTGTCGAGGATTTGTTTTCCAAAGGCCTCATAAAAGTCCTGTACACAACTGAAACATTTGCAGTCGGCATAAACATGCCCGCAAAGACAGTTTGCTTTCAGGCTTTAAGGAAATTTGACGGCATGAATTTCCGCTACCTCAATTCAAAAGAGTATTTTCAGATTGCCGGCCGCGCAGGCAGAAGAGGCATTGACAGGGAAGGATTCTCATACGCAATGATTGACAAGCGCGATTTCAGCTACAGCACGATAAAAAGAATCACTTCAAAGGACATTGACCCTATTAAATCCCAGTTCCGGCTCTCAATAAACACCGTCCTCAATCTCATAAAAAACCACGACGAGCAGGAGCAGCACGTCATCCTGAGCCACAGCTTCTACAATTTCCAGAGATACGGAAAAGATTTTGAAAAGATAACTGTAATGCACCAGAAATTCCAGGCGATGAAAAGCCGGCTTGAGAAAATGGGGTATGTCAAAGACAGCCAGCTAACAGAGAAAGGGGTTTTCTGCTCCCGCATCTATTCAGATGAGATTTTGACTGGCGAATTGTTTGCCACTCCATTTTACAATGACCTTAACGAATACCAAATCCTCCTTTTATTGGCGTGCATCGCCTACGAAGGCAGGGAGATGGACCGTTTCTATAAGATATACAAGACAGATTTCCTCTACAGCCTGAAGAGAAAGATAAAGGCTGACAGGTACCTCAGCCGCTTTAAAAAGTTCATCAGCATGGAAGACTTAACTGCGCTTATTGACCCATGTTATAGCGGAAAGGACATTTTTGCCATAATAAAAAACTCAACTTTGCTTGAAGGCGACTTAATAAGATTCTTCAGGCAGATTCTTGACCGTGTCGGCCAGATAAAAAACGCCTCTCAGGATATAAGGCTGCGGCAGATGATGGGCAGCATACAGGGCATTATCCTCAATACGCTGAAGGATGTGGATGGGATTTAGTGGTATTTCTGAGAACCAACCGCCAGCTTTTTAAATGCATGAACGATACTTGCTTCAAAAGGGTGGCTTGAGCCCCATAGTTCTTAGGGGAGATATAACAGATACTAGAGGTAGGAACGCAAAATCACAAAATCGGTAAATCAGAAGTTATTTGAAAGAGAATCCAGGGTAATGATGTACAACTTAGGTAGCTTTTACCCTAATTATGTCCCAAGAAAGAATAATGGGATGGTTTTCAGGTCTGAACATAAAACTCTTGTTGAAATTGTAAAAAGCAGCTTAGAGAGTGGGCATACTGTACAGGCAGATTCGAGAGGCAAAAGATCATACTGGATTCAGATAGGCAACGTGCCTGAAATCCGGAGAAGCCTCAGGCGCCTTGGAATGAAAAACTCAAAAAAAGAGAGAGTATTCCCAAAGAAGATCAACGGAGAGTTGGGAAGGGATTTGGTGAGGGGATTTTACGACGCCAGCGGCAGGGTGTCAGTTACAAACAAATATGCCATCAAGGTAGCATTTCAGTTTGAAGGCACTAAGTTCCTGCACGGACTGAGCAAATTTCTGGAAGAACATGTAGGGGTTGAAAGAAAATACCCGTATGATGGAAGAACACTAATGTATTCTCATGCAGATTCATGGAAGATATACAGATTTATGTACGGGAATTTAGGATTCATAAAAGAAAAAGGGATGTATCTTCCAGAAAAAAAGGGAGCATTTCCAAAAAGAAAAAGAATACCTCCATTATCTGAAAAAAGAAAAATTGCAACTTATAGAAAGATGGAGAGTGCATCAAAGATGCTGAACGATGCAGACCCAAAGAAAGTTGCAAAAAAACTTGGATACGGGACTGTCAATTCATTTTATAGGGCTTTCTACAGGCATTTCGGGTATGGAATGAGAGAGTTCTATTCGCAGAAAGGCAGATTGTAAGGAAAAACCGGGAAACGCAGTTCCGTCGACAAACCCAAAAACCCTTAAAATTCCTGCCAATAATCACTACACCAGTATACAAATTAGTAACATTTATATATAAGTTACATCAATAAAAGTGAAGCTTACTGGGAGACTCAGTAAGGGTGTCGAGGAATTGAGTTTTTCTACTATAGTAGATTCTCCTTGCTAGAGGTGAGACTATGCAAAATCAAAAGAGCGATTTGTTGGATAACGGGCTGGAAGTAGGGCAGGCCAGCATCAAGGTAATCGGGGTAGGCGGTGGCGGCAACAACATGGTCAACTGGCTCTATAAGAAAGGGGTCAAGGGAGCTGAGATCATAGCCTGCAACTCTGATAAGCAGCATCTCGAGATTACACAGGCCGACTCAAAGTTCCTTATAGGAAAGCATGTAACTAGGGGCTTGGGATGCGGAGGCTTCCCGCAGAAAGGAGCCGAGGCAGCGCAGGAAAACATGAATGATATCAAAGAGCATATTAGAAACTCGGACATAGTATTCGTATGCGCAGGAATGGGCGGCGGCACCGGAACAGGAGCAGCGCCGATAGTTGCATCTGTTGCAAAGGATGCAGGCGCAATAGTAATCGGCACTGTAACCATGCCCTTCAGCATAGAAAGGGCTCGCGTACATAAGGCAGAATTCGGCCTCGACCAATTAAGGAAATACGCAGACACCGTCATAGTGATTGACAACAACAGGCTTGTGAGCATTGCTGGCAATCTTCCTGTGCAGCAGGCATTCGCTGTGGCAAACGAGCTTATAGCTACAATGATAAGGGGCATTGTTGAGACAATATCGGTCCCATCTTTAGTCAACCTTGACTTCGCTGATGTAAAAGCCATAATGAAGGGAAGCGGCGTAGCTGCAATCGGCGTCGGCACATCAGACACAACAAACAAGGTTGAAGAAGCAGTCAAAGGCGCACTCAGCAATCCTTTGCTGGACATAAGCTACAAAGGCGCAACCGGAGCTTTAATCCACATAGAAGGCGGCCCTGACATGACTCTGGATGAGGTAAGCAGGGCAGGCGAAATGGTCACAGAAAGCCTTGATGAAGACGCAAACATCATCTGGGGAGCAAGAGTTTCGGAAAACATGAAGGGAAAGATTACTGTCATGACAATAATAACAGGAGTGACAAGCCCCTGGATAGTTGGAAAGGACACAGAGAAGGCTGCAAAGCTTGAAAAAAAGAAAATGGAAAATGAATTCGGCATCGAATTCTTTTGAGGTGCAAAATGGAAAATGACCCTATTATGAAAAAAGTTGTTGGAAGCATAGTTGAGAGCAATGAAAGGCTTATGAATTCAAGGCAGGAAGTGAGCAAATTCTCAAAAATTGTCCCTGCCCTTATGAAAAAAGGGCTTGACGAGCTCAATTTATCAATGTTCAGCCCGGAAATAAAGCAGGCAATCCTTACTGCCCTTGGAGAAGAGTACAGGAGAAAAGGCAACCTTAGCGAGGCTGTAAAGGCATTTGTGCTTGCAGGGGAAAGGTCGAAGCTTAATGATATTGCAGAGGAATACGAGAGGCTTGCCCAGTACGACAACTGCATCGAAGCCTACAAGATGGCAGGAAACCATACAAAGCTCATGGAAATGGGCATGAGGTGCCTTAATGACGGCAAATTGGAGCATGCAATAAAGGCCTTCATCGCTGTGGGAGATGTCGGCAGGCTTATTGAGGTTGGCGACCAGTGCATGGCAAAATTCCGCTTTGACCACGCCCTCGAAATATTCGGCACAATGAAAGACAAAAGGAAGCTTACAGAGCTCGGCAACAGGTGCGTTGAGGAAAAGCAGTACAAATACGCGCTGCAGGCATTCTCAATAGCTGAGAACAGGGACGGCCTTAACATAATAGGAGACAGCTGCCTTAGGGAAGAGCACATTTCAATGGCCCTCGAAGCCTACCATCTTGCAAGCAATGAGATGATGGTTCAGTTCATAAGGGAAAACTTCCAGGATTAAGCAGTAACGGAGCAAAAATGGAAAGCCTGCTGAAAACCAACACAAGCGATTACATGCTCGACAAGAAGCTCGAGATAATGTTTGACATGAACAACAAGAAGCTCTATGCAGAGATTACAGAGCTGAAAAAGGCCGTAATAGGGCTTTCTGAGGAAGTTGCGTCTTTGAAAAAAGCCCAGGCGCAGTCAAGGCACTCTGCTTCTGCACCCTCGTATGAGGAGCCGATCCGCCATCAGCCGGAACCTGTTCATCAGGCACCGCAAATTCATGCCGTTCAGAATCATAACAGCCAATCCGGTGAAACAAGAAGCGATGACGGCAGGACAAGGGCAAGGACAGGAGACTACAATCCGGATGATGTGTCAATAGACAAGTTCTTCTATTTCGGGAACAAAGGCCAAAAGAGGTAAAAGGGCAACAGGAATAAATCCAATAAAACAGAGGCAATGAAATCGAGGCGGTCGCTATGCAAGAGAACAAATACAAGTGCTCATACTGCAATAAGGAATTTGACTTCAGGGATGTCAAGTACGGGGAGGACGGAAAGAGGCTTTTCTGCGAAAAATGCCTTGGTTTGCATAAGAAAGAGCTTGAAGAAAAGAAAAAGGGCTTCAGGGCCGAATCAGGCGAATTTGAAAAAGTGCAGGTAATATGCATAGACTGCAGGTATAAGTTCAGCATAAGCAGGAAAAAGCCAAGCTTAAGGTGCCCCTACTGTAACCGCTCAAACATTATGAAAGATGACACGACTGCTGACGAGCTGATAAGCGAAGTCACAAAGAATCCTGATATGTATAGGTAGAAGTTAGTGCGAAATGGCGGTTGGCATCTGATTTGTGAGCACCATAAAACACGAGGCGGGCGCATTGAGGGAAAGCGAGCCTCGTGACTAGCATTGCAGAGCATATTGAAAATAAAGAGTAGTTAAAAAAGTTTCAGTGCGGGCAATGTCTTCGAGCTTGCGAGGAGATGCTGGAAGCGAAGTTTCCGTGCGGCAATCCGAAGAATGAAGAAGAATGAGATTTCGCACCAATTCCGGATAAGGACAAAATCATTTCTTATGGTGCCCTGAGACCTGCCTGAAAAGCGCCTTGTTCTGGTAAGACTCTGCTATCTTCTTCACAATGAGATAGCTTATCGGGGCTATTGCAAAAGCAAGGATTATGTTTCCTACAATAAATTTCTTGCTGTAGTTGTAAACTGTATTCAAAAAGGTCACATCATACTGCACATGGGGCACTCCCTGAAAGATAAGCCCGCCAATCTTATAGCTCAGCGCATATACCGGGAATGTTGTGACAGGATTCCAGAAGAATATTGACGCAATTATCGCCAGCTTGCTGGCTCTTGGAAAGAAAAACGAAACCAATAGCCCTAAAATCAGGTTAAAACCGGGCGTCGGAAGAATGCTTATGAAAGTACCTATTGCAAAGCCAAAAGCTATTGCGTGCGGCGTCTTTCTTTCCTGCATAAGCTTCCTGTGATGCCTCTTTGCTTCTGCAATGAATTTCCTGAATATCCTCTTAGGCATGGCGTCTTGGAGACTTAGATGGCTATTTTAAATGTTGCTATTACTGAGGCTTCGGTGAAAATCTCACTTCGTTCGGCTGGTGCCTGCTCGCCCTTATGAGTTTTTCTCAGGCATGCCACCCCGAATGGGGCATCCCCCGTCATGCTTAATGAGCTTTAAGCATGGCTCGCACATTGGCACCAGCTACATTTTCACCGAAGCCTATTACTGATTTCCTTTAAACGCCAGGCACGCAGAATTGATGCAGTATCTTTTGCCGGAAGTGCCTGGCCCGTCATTGAACACATGGCCGAGATGGCCGCCGCACTTTGCGCACAGGACTTCTGTCCGCATCATGCCATGGCTGAAATCCCTCTTCAAAATAACTGCTTCTTTCACAGCAGGATCAGTAAAAGACGGCCAGCCTGTGCCGGAATCAAACTTTGTATCGGAAGAGAAAAGCTTCCCTCCGCAGCCTTTGCAGTGGTACATCCCGCCAGCCTTATGGCTCCAGTACTTTCCCGTGAAGGCAGGCTCGGTTCCTTTCTCCCTGAGGATGCGATATTCTTCTTCAGAGAGCTTGCTTTTCCAGTCTTTTTCAGATTTTTTGGTTTGTTCCATGCTAGGTTAAATGGCGCCTATTTATTTTTCTTTTTTTATTTTTAGTTTTTATTGCTTTTCAGGATTATTGCCTCTGTTCTTTCTTTTTGATGCTGGAGTTTATATTATTCTGTGTATGCCGAATAATCCCGCCTAAAAAAACAGCGGCGTGACAAAAACCTCAAGAAGGGCTGCAAAGAACAGCACGAACACCGCAAGGAAAACCAAATCCAGCGAATCCGTAAGGATGTGCCTAAACTTCCCGCTTCCGAAATCATGCCTTGATATTGCAACCGATATTATCCCGCCTGCCAGCCCTGCCATGAAATAGGCGAGCATCTCAGGCACTCCATGAATGCTGTACCTCAATAATCCAAGTGAAAATGAGGAAAAGTAGTTCAGCCCTATGGTTGAGTGCACGAAATGCCCTATAGCTGCTCCAATAACTGAGGCGTTCCATGTCAGTATGAATATAGCCCCAGTTCCATAGAAAAACGCGAAAATCAGGGCAAATATCATCACAACAAGGTTATTGAAGAAGATGCTGCCGAATATTCCCACAAGGCTCACTGCATTTCCCGTTATGTCAATGCCCTGCACCCTTTCAATCTCCTTTATCTGCACGCTGAAGACATTGAAGGTCACATCCTCGGGCAGGAAAACATACCATATTGAAAATGAAACCACAAAACCCATAAAGAGGAACATAAAGAATGAAAGGGCCTTTCCGTGCTCCTTTATCAAAACCGCTTCTTCCTCATAGACTAAATCCTTCTTTTCCTCTATCTTTATCGCTGTGTACATGAAGGGCGTTGCAGCAAGCACTGTAAGGAATATGGCGACAAGGCTGGCATGCTCGGCAAAGATATAGAGCCCGAGCATTATCGCGAGGGAGCTGTAAATCAGCCCTATGAAGAACATCTCCCAGGGCTTTTTCCCTGCCTTGACGGGATTGACAAGAGACTCGAATACCATGCCTTTTCTTCGGAATAGCAATTTATATATTTTTGTATTTGTGGGTTAAGTATAGTACTATGTGTCGGAATTATTCCCTGCCCGAGCATTGTGGCGAGGGCTCATAAGTGCCGAGCGTGCTCAAAAATTTTCAATTTTTGGCATCCCGGAAATCTTGGATTTTCCAGGATATTGGCTCGGCCTAATTGTCCCGCGAAGCGGTATTTTTGATTTTTGTCACTTAATCTTACTTAACCGTATTTGTGGTTAAGGCAGAGCCGCCGAATTCATACGGTCGCCAAGTTAAGCGCCTTTTGCTCGGTTGTTTTTTTGATTTTTATTTTGTTGAAACAATGTTTATTTTTATTGAAGAAAAACAATGCCATTTAATCAGAACTTGTAACCTGCCTCGCAAAAATATTGGCGCTTAGCTTAACTTGGCTTTACTTTGCCTCAGACAAAAAGCGGGCCTGCCTTAACCTATATTTGCGAGAATAATAAGATAAGAAAACTTCTCAATAAAACGCCTTGAATTCTCCGACTTCGAGCCCTGACTTCGTGAACTTCAGCAGGTTTGCCCCGGGCACAATCTCCGTTCCCCTGAGCTTCTTGACAGCAACCGTCCTGTTGACGTTCTTGGAAGTGTCATTGAGCTGCATCTGTATGACGCCATCGCAGGCAAACTCAGAAACGCCGTCCTTGGTCAGCAATTCCGTCCCCGGTGGAGAATCTGTCAGGTATATCGAAGTCGCTCCAAGGTCGTTAACCCTGTTTATGAAGAGGTAAGTGAACTGGGAAACATCCTCAAAAGGCGCATAGCCTGCAACCTTCAAAACCTTGTCCCTCCCCAAAACTCCTGTAGGATCCGGCTGGTCCTTCAGCGGAAGGCTGAACATCCTTGCGTTTATATTCAATGCAGAAAGGGAATCCACCACAATCCTCTGCGCCTTTATTTTCTTCGCTGCCCTGGTTATTGTCTCCACAATATTGTAGCCTATATGGTCAATCGGAACCTTAAGGAACTCAAGCTTTCCTTCCTTCTGAAGCTTTTCAAGGTCCCAGCCGAATCCCTTTCCATAGGTTTTGAGCTTCTCAGGATCGTCTTCGACTGATACAAAAAGCCCGTTCTCATTGTTTTCAACAGCCCCTCTATACAAAAACTGAAGCGCAAATATTGTCTTGCCGGTTCCGGGCATGCCGCACACAAGGATGCTCTGCCCCCTTATGAAGCCCCCTCCAACAAGCCCGTCAAAGCCTTTGACCCCGCTTTTCACCCTTTCAATTCCGGAAACTTTTGCCATTTTGATTCTTTACTGAAGGTTATTATTAAAGTTTTTGATTTGATAAGTTGGCGTGCGGCGAGGCTGGGGTCGCGCCCTGCGGGCTGCCGAGCAGGTTTTCGCAGAAAACCGTCGCACCGCCATAAAGCTTGGCTCAAGCTCACTTAAAGCACAATAGTATCAGGGAAAACAACCATTCCCTTTTCAGTGATTCTCATCGAGCATATCTTGGATTCGTGCCTCGTGCCCCTCATCTTGTACACTTCAATGGCCCTGAACCTCAGCCCTTTCGGCTCTCTCTGGTTGTAGAGCAGTATGATTGCATCCGCCATGAATCCCATGACAGTCGAATGGTGCTTGTCAGGGTCCTGATCTTCCTCTGCGACAACAACAGCAGTGCAGCCCCATTCCTCAATCATGTCAAACAGCGCCACAAGCATCCTTCTCTTCTCTGCTTCTGTGTCAAAAAGCGCCGTATATGCAGACAAGGAATCTATCACAATCCTCTTTGCCTCAACTTCCTGGATTGCCTTCTCTATTTCCTTGCTCCTTTCTTTTACTATTTTAGCTATCCTTTCCGGGCTGTACTTCAAAAAAATGAAGCGCCCCTGGCTCTCAAGCTTGTTCAGGTCCCAGCCGAATTTGGACATGTGGTCATAAAACCTGTTTTTCCTCTCTTCAAAGGAGATATAGATACCGGTCTCACCGTCAGTTATGCCCTCAACAAGAAACTGCGTCGCGAATATGCTCTTTCCGCATCCGCCGCCGCCCATTACAAGCACTGCGCTGTTCTTTTCAAAGCCGCCCTCTGTGAGCTTGTCAAGCCCTTTGATGCCTGTTGAAATCCTTGCTTCGTTGGCCATTTTATCTGTAGAAGGCCATCAGTAGAAGGCCTTGTATTCCTCTATCTCAAGCCCTGCTTTCGATATTTTCAGTATGTTCTGGCCGGGCGTGATTTCTGTGCCCCTCATCTTCTTTATGGAAAGCGTCCTGCTCACAGTCTTGCTGACATCATTGAGCTGCAGCTGTATGACTCCGTCGCATACAAACTCCGACACTCCGTCCTTGGTGAGCTGGTCGCCGCCGCCTGCTGAGGGGCTGTCCGTTATGAAAATGCTTGTCACCCCGAGCTCTTCAAGCACCCCTACAAAAGAGTACACGAACTGCGTTATGTCCTCGAAAGCCATGTAAATTGATGAAAGCGAATCTACGACAAGCCTTTTTGCGTTCATCCTGGTGACTTGCTCCCTGACTTTGTCCACAATGTCAAATTTCTTGTCAGTAGGCGCAACATGAAGGAACTGTAGTTTCCCTGCCTTTTCCAGCGCCTCAATGTCTTTCCACCCGAATTCAGCCCCGTATTTCCTCAGCTTCCTTGGATGCTCTTCAATGCTCACATAAAGCCCGTTTTCATTGAACTTCTTTGCGCCCATATACAGGAACTGCAGCCCGAATATTGTCTTTCCGGTCCCGGGAGTGCCGCATATCAGTGTAGAGTGCCCTCTGGGAATGCCTCCTCCGACAAGTTTTTCAAGCCCCTTTATTCCGCTGTTTATCCTTTCCATCAAATCATCCTTTCCATTTTAAGATGTCAGCTCATCAAGGAATTTTTCCAGTGACTTTTCCTCCTTCATTACAAACTTAAGGTAAGGTATTATGCCGATTATCAGCGCGACAAGCCCTACAAGCACCATGATGTTAAGCTGGTTTCTTGTGATAAGGTCGTTGAGCAATCCGACTATTGACACTATAAGGAATGCAAAAAAAAGTATTATGCTCCCTCCGAGTATAAGCAGGGATTTTTCCCTCTCAATCTTCATCTTTTCTATCCTTAAAGAAATAATCTGCTTCTCTGCCTCGCTGAGCTTCCTCTTTGGAATGACGCGAAAGTCCTTTCTCTCAAGAAGCTCCTGATTTTCTTCCATTAACAACCTCTTTTTAATTGATTTTTGAGTATAACGGATATTTATACTTTTGGTATTACTTTTGGCTCATTGCTTTTAAAATTTCCTCTTTTGTCTTCCCTTTAGCCACTTCAGCCCCGATTTTAGCATCCCACTTCTTCATCCAGTCTGCAAAGTCATTCTTCTGAGCCGTGACGTGCTCCTTGAAAGTGTCGGGGTCCATGTTCTCTATTGCGTCATAAAGCTCCGTTGTATTCGTAACCATTACCCCGTTCTTGAGCTCCAGAGGGGGAACTTTAGCTGCAGCAGGGCCTCCTGCACTTCCTCCCTCTTTTTTCTTCTCTGACTCAAACTTCTTCCTTGCTTCCTGGGCCCTTGCGAACTCTTCCCTGAGCTCTGATTCCGAGACAAGCTTTGTCCTTTTTTGCGGCGGCTCTTTGCCCAGCTTCTTCCACTGCTCTGCAACCCTTGGCTTCAGCCCGTCAAGGTAGATATCTACCATGTTGAAGCTTCCTGACTTTACCTTGTCAAGGGCCATCTTAAGCTCCAGCTTCAGGTCAAAGGCATCTATGTTTTCTTTCTCAAGCGCCTCTATTGAGTATTCAAGGTCATCAATCATGTCGTTGTATTTGTTGTAGTTGGAAAGCTCCTCATCGCTCAGCCTTGCGTGCTCGTGAAAAAGGGGCCTGAATGATATGAAATAAGGATTGCCCTTGTTATAGGCAGCGTTCTGAAGCATTCCTGTTCCTGTCGCGCTCTTCAGCAGGGACTGAAGCATGTAATCTCCGTATTTGGTCTTTATCCTGTCCAAATCCCCCTGGTCTCTCGTTCTCATCTGGACTTCTGTGTTTATGTTGGCTTTTGTCTCGCCGATAAAGTCCTTTAATACCTGGGAGATTAGCATTAAACCGACACCCCACTTCCTGAACTCCCTTGCTCCCCTTTCAATCTGGATGAATCCTGCGCCGGAGCCTCCGAACTTGGGCAGCAGCCTGTGAACCTCATCAAATATGACCATGAGCTTCAATACCGGGCTTTCGGGAAGGTTTGCGTGGAAAACTTCACGGATAGTATTAGCGACAAGTATGTCTGCATCTTCGGGGTCAAGCTTGTTTATTGTAAAGACGTTTATCTCTCCAGGCTTCATGTATCTCTTGATGTCCACTCTTTCCCTAGCGTTGAGTATCTGCCTTACGTTCCCATTAAATGCTCTTGCGTCCCCTTTTTTAAGCCCGAACTTTGGATAGAGGCCGAACATCTTCTTGTCAGTATTCTTTCTCAAAAAGCCTGACCACTGCGCCGTCGGGTCAAAAACTATGACTGACACGCCCTTAACAAGCGCCTCTTCGACAAGCACTTCTGCCGAGACTGTCTTTCCGCCTCCTGTTGAGCCTGCGATAAGCGTGTGGATTGTCAATTGGTCGAGGTCGAAATATGTTTTTTTTGTGGTTTCCGCAACCATGCCGAGATATGCCGTCCTTGGGCCCGACTTTGGCAGCAGTCCATAGTCTATCTTCATTGTATACCTCTTTTTCTTGGCTTTTTTCTTGAGATAGACTATGCCGCCTATCGAGCCTATGCCGAACACAATTCCCGCAAGTATGAGCCATCTTACAGGGATTATCCCCAGGAAAACATGGTCCCAGAAGGGCTCCACAACCTGGAAAGTCCTGCTGGCGCTTGTTTCCAAATCAAGATACTCTGCTGCAACATTGATTACGTAAGTTCCGGGCCTTATGAAGTCGGGCATGTCAAATTCCTTGACTATGTTGACAGAAGTTGCAAGCTCTACCACTTCTGACTCTTCAAAAAACGCCTTGTCGAACTTGTAGGTGGTGGTTCCATCGTCAAGCCTGTCAATGCTGTATTTCATAGTGACATTGTACCTTTCATCAGAAAGCAGGTTCTGCACCCCAACTTTAAAATTGAAGATTTTTCCTATTGCGGCCTTTTCGGTAATCGGCTCTATCTCTATCAGAAGCGCTTCGACAGGGACAGCAGTGTTGCTTGTTACCGATATATTTATCGGAATTTGCTCATTTATGCTGCCGGAAATATCCAAAAAGCCGCTTCTGAATGAGGCATTCTCCCCGAATATGGTAAGCTTGACCTGTTCAGTGAGGCCCGGCTGCACATTCAGGCCTGTCCGGTCCATTGTTGCAATTCTTGATATGTCTCCTATGATGGTGAAGCTGACATCAATATTGCTCTCCCTGCTGTTCGTGATCTTTACTGGGATTTCCAGAAAGTCACCGCTCTTGACGCGCCTGTTGATTGACTCGGGGGATATGGAATATTGGTCTGACTGCGCCTGCGCAAAGCTGCTGAATGCTATTGCAAAAGCTAGCAAAATGCACGTCAGTACTGCAGCTTTAGTACGCTTATGGCTTCTCATCTTCCGCCTTTTGCCCCACCAGTTTTATCGAATCCTCAATATAGTTGGTAACAGCTTCAAGAACCCTGTATTGAGTAAGTATTCCTGCAACTTTATTCTTGTATATGACCGGAAGCCTTCTGTAATTCTTGTCGAGCATTATCTTGTTGGCCACAAACAGGCTTGTGCTTTGGTCGATTGTCTCTACGGGAGAGTTCATTATGTTCACGGCCTTGATTTTGGAAAATCCTTCCCTGCTTTTGTAAAATTCTCCCATAATATCCTTGATTGTGATAATGCCCATAAGCTTGCTGTCAGACTCGCTAAACTGCTGGTACACCAGTGCATATCCTTTCTTTGCCCTTGCCATCTTTCTGGCTATTTCCACAACAGGCTCATCCCTGCTCACTCTCAGTATGTCCCTGTCCATTATATTGCCGACATATGGCTGTCCGACAGGCTCCATCTGCTCTTTTGAAAACAGCTCGTTGATAAATTTAAGAAGGTCCGTCACTGTGACTATTCCGGCAAGCTTTTCTCCTTCAGCCAGGGGCAGCTTCCTTACTTTCTTTTTCTGGAGCGTTTGCATTGCCTTCAGCACAGTCCACTCATCAGAGCCGGCAACAAGGGGCGCGCTCATGATGTCCCTTGCTGAGGATTTTTCAGGATTATTTTTTAGTATTGCGTTGGGAAGAAGATCGCTTTCTGTTATCATTCCAACAGGCTTCTTTTTGTCCATGACTACAAGGGAATTGAGGTTTTCCTCAAGCATCTGTTTCATGACCTGAAGTGCGCGTGCATCTGCATCTGCTGTTTTGACATACCTGGACTTGATAAGGTAGAGTCTTGTTGTATCCAGTGCAACAGTGCTTTTCAGGAGCCCGTAGTTTGACAGGTTTGCCCTGTCTTTTCTCCTCCTATAAAGCCTGAAAGACAGGAAAGCTGCCAGGGCAGCAGCGAAGTAGAAATGCAGGTTTCTGGCAAAATGCCATGATATCTTTCTGGCATTGTCAAAAAATGTTCCCTGCCTTATGTCAATAAGGATGGTATTGATTATTGTCCCGCTTGACAGCTCGCTTTCAGGTCTCATGACCGTCAACGGCACTACTTCCACAGAGCCTCCCGGAGATGAAGGAACATCCGCAGAGGAAAGCCTTGGCTGCGTCATCAGCCTTATTGTGCTGTTTGGGGCTGCCCTTATCTGGCTCTGGGTAAAAAGGTAGTAGCCTTCAAGCATTGGGTTGCCGAATCGCATTGCCTCTTCTCTGGAGAGTGTTTTTGTGCGTGCTGCCCTTATTATCCCAAGGCTGTCTGTCCATTTTGCAGTAACCATTTCTCCGGAAACAGGATGGCCTCTTTGATCCACTATCCTCCCGTAAAGTCCTGTGGGGGGATTGCCGCTTGCACTGCATTCTCCGGTGCAGTTTTCAAGCACTATCTCGCTGCAGTCATCATTCTGGCAGGTAAGCCTTTGCGCACTTGTGCCTGCGGCTATCAGAGTGAATAAAACTATCGCAGACACTATAAAATTCCTGATTCTGTTCACCTCTTTTTTAGTGCAAATTGCTTATGTTGCTTATTTTACTATGCAGCTCCATGCATTTCTTTGACACTTCAGCCTTATGCTCCCTCGGGATAATGCTGTATAGTGATTGTATCTTCTTGTATATTGCGAATGACGCCTTTTTGTCGTTTGCCATTATGCTGCTTTCCGCTTCATCAGCCAGCTTATGCACATAAAGCATGTTGAGCCTGTGCGCCATGTCAGTCACTGCCTGCTTTACTCTTTCTCTTTTCTCTTTCTCAAGCGCCCTGAACTTTTCTGTTATCTGCCTGTATTTCAGGGATGCGTTTTCATAATTCATCGCGGCAGCATCCGCATTCGCCTCTTCAATTATTTTTTTAAGCTCCTTCAGCTCCTTGCCGCCAAGAAGATGCGCAAATTTCTCGATGCCGCCCATTGAATACACGAAATAAAACCCTGCCAGCAGCACGATTGCAGCTATCTCGAGTATCAGCCTTATGTCGGCAGCATTTATGAAGCTTGTCGCCGCGCTTTCAAGTATCGAGAGCCCTATAAAAATCCCTTTGCTCTCAATCTTAAGGCTTTTGTCAAGAAGCATTGACTTTATGCTTTCAGAGTCATCAAGGCTTATTGATTTTTTAATAAGGTATGAGTATTCTTCAATCTTGTTCAGGTCTATCCGGACTATCGGGTCATATTGCACGACTTCATGGTCAAAAAGCAGCTCTGTCTCATTCAGGTCCTTTGCGATTTCTTTAGGAATCACCTCGTAGAAGACATAGTCCGATATGTTTGAATTCACCTTGACTATCTTATGGATCAGGGTATAAGTTCTCCTGTCTCCTGAGATATACTCAAAGTTCACAATCTTTGCCTTTGTTGTGACAGTGATTGCCGATTGCAAATTGAGGTTATGGCTTATAAGCTGCTCTTTTTCTCTCCTGGAGAACTTAAGGTTTGTCTGGTTTAGCAGCACACTGACCCCTTCCGCAATTTCTGGCCTGCCGGGATAGTTTACAAATTCCGTCGACTCGGCAACCTCAATCACTCTTGGAGTTGTTTTTCTTATTTCCTCAACTCTATCCAGTATTTTCTGCGTTTCCTTTTCAAGCTCACTTTCATTCAGCTTTCTCCACTTGAGGCTGTGCAGGTCTCTATTTGCCCTGTCAAGGCTTGTAATGCTTCTCTCGAGCATCTCCTTGAGCCTGATCGCGTCAGCAGCTTCCTTCTCCTTTCCTGTAAGGCTTCCTGAATCCTCGATGGCAGACCTTATCTGCTGGACAAGGCTTTCTGTATCCCGGTCGCTCTGGTCAAGGTCGACAGAAAGCTCGTTTATTACCGCTTCTTCATTTACTACAAGGCTGTAAGTCTGGCTCGCGTTCAGGTTTCCGCTCCTGTCAATGCAGTCTACCTTCCATCTGTAGTCGCCATTGGGCATGTTAGCAACCTTAAAATTGTTTGATGAGCCTGTAAGCACAGAGCTGTTCGATGCCTTGACCGAGGAGAATGGGAGGCTGTAGGGTTCATAATAAAGCCTGCATGTCATGTAGCCGCCATCGGCTGCGGCATAAGTGAAGGTTACATTTCTCGAGCTGATTATTGTGTCATTCTGCGGGCTTATGAGATAGGCGATGGGGGCTTTTTCATCCTTAAGAGTGAGATTGAAGCTCACTTCCTGATTATTGGCATTTATTGATATGTCCTTGGATAGCTTATTGTATCCTCTCTTTGCGATTTCTATATCATGGCTGCCCTTATACACTGTAAATGATGCCTGCCCGCTGCTGCTCGTGTTCTTTTCTTCGTCATCCACCGATACTATGGCATTCTGTATGGCTGTTCCGGTGCCATTCTGCCTGACTGTCACGGTAAAGTTGAACATCTTTCTGACGCTTATAGTTTCTATGTCTGTCTGGTTCCAGAAAGAGTCTTTCACAGTCAAATTTACATTATAAGTCCCGTTGAACTGGAACAGCTTTGTGGGATTTGATTCTGTGCTGTCTATCGTTCCGTCATTCTCAAAATCCCATTTGTACGTTACAGTTCCAGTATTTCCCGACACTGTTGCCGAAAAAGTGACTGCTTTCCCTTCATCTATTGAAGTTCTGTTGGCATTTATTGTAACGCTTAAAGGATTGCTTTGCGGCGCAAGCACTTCAAACTGCCTTGTTATTGTCTCCGTAACATTAATGTAATGCATGTCCGCTGTTATAGTATAATTTCCGGCATTGCTTGTGTTTTCTATCTTCCTTATCTCCGATATGGGAAATCCTGAAAACAAAGGCTGGAATAAATGCCTGTACGTGACAGCATTATTTTTCCTTACGGTCATGTTTACAGTGGAATTTACTCTGGCTATGACTGTCGCATAAACACTGTCAGTCAGGTTGTATTGAAGCTGGCCTGTTGAGGCATTGAAAGGCACACACGAGCTGCAGCTTCCTCCGCAGTCTATTCCCGTCTCCTGCCCGTTCTGCCTTGCATCCGAGCAGCTGCCTATCTCTGTAAAGTTGAATTTGTAGAATTCCTGCCTCTCGTTTCCGTTGAAATCCCTTGCTTTTATAGTAAGGTTGTTTTTTCCTTCCATTACCGGTAATGCAATTTCTTTTTTTCTTCCTGTCCCGGCATCTTCAAATGCTGTAAATCCGTTATTGTTTGCATTATAGCTTATGTTCCCGTATTCGCTCAGAGTTATTTTTACAGGCAGTGAGAAAGTTATCTCTGACTGCTCGCTGTTGTTGGTTATATTCAGCGATATTGAAGGCGCTGCCGAATCCGCAACAGTAAAAGTATGCTCAAGCCTTCCGCCGCTGTAATTTATCCCGATTGTGTGCTGCCCGTTGGCAAGGACTCCATGCGGCAACGAGCCGTTCAGTAAAGATAAAAATGATGTATTTTCTCCCAAAGCAATTTTTTCCCCCGCATCCAGCGTATAATTCGCGTCAATCGTCTCATTGGCCGAGAAATTGAGATAAATATTTTCCCCTGATGAAAGATTGCTGCTGTTATCCGGGCTTGTTATCGTTATTATCGGATTTCCCGATGACATTATTGAAAAGCCCGAGCCTCCAAAGCTCCCTTGGAATTGTGCGCTCAGGTTCTTCCACTCGGAATAATAAGTATTGGTGTAAGGGTTCTCTCCCAGGCTGTATTCAACATAGACTGTCTGGGCAAGCACCCTGTTATTTTCAGTTGCCCCATAAGTCCCATATGACAGGTATAAAGGCTCGTTCCAGTCCGGCCTTGTCGGCACCATGGACATGAAGTTGCAGCACGCCTCGCTTCCGTAGCAGGCAAAAGTCGAGTCTCCTGTATTTTCTGACTGGACATTCCATCTCGTGCAGAGATTTGATTCGTTCAGTCCCAGCTCAAACAGCGAATTTTCAACAGTGAAGTCAATTGCCCCGGTATCCGATTCAATCCCGTTATTGTCAAAATCGTATGCGGGATTGCTTCCGTATTGAAGGTTGATTAAAACGCGCTCTGTAGTCTGCGCCAAAGCGGCTGTGCTTATTATAAGAATAAACAGCAGCAGCATTGTTTTGAGGAAGGAGCTCATTTCAGCATCCCTCCCTTCATCAGCTGCTCTTTTATCGCTTCCAGCTCTTTGTTGATCTGCTCCCTTACTTTTTCCTCAGAAGTTTTCCTTGTCTCTTTCTCAATATCCTGCCTTAATTTGTTTAACTGGAATAATTCCGGGCTTTGCGCCTTTGCCCATTCCTTCCTTACAATGCTTCTCAATTGCTCGCTTAAATCAAGAAAATGCTGCTCCTTTGCAAGCTGCTTCAATTCATCCAGAAGGGATTTCGGCATCCTGATGCTGACTAAAACATCAGTCATCCTTTCCCTGCCTCCTGACATAGTTTCTTGAGAATTCCCTGATTGCTTCGCTTCTTGACTTGTAGATGCCTTTCTTCACCAAAGAATCCAGCCACTCAACTATTTCCTTCGGCAGCCGCACATTGAAAATCTCTACATCCATTGTATTCTATCTGTATTACACTAGTGTTTTGTCTAGTACTTTGCCAGATAGTATATAAATCTTTTGCATTTCCACACTAATAGACGGATTTAGTACACTGGTTTGTGGGTGTGAGTTGACTGTATGGGTTTTGTATTGTATGTGTAATTGACTTATGTTACATAAATTGATTCACAAAGACTGATAGACTGTATCCGGCATTAGAACATTACTTATTAGTAGTAACAATTAGTAAATTTTATATACTCTTGCTCTAATCTAAGCCTGTGGCAGAGTTAATTGTAAGAAAGGATTATGGAACATCAAGTGCCGGGCTGGACTCAAGACTTGGTGATTCCGCGAAGATTGATTCAGGGAGAACTTTCTACGATTTTGCAACAGAAAACCTAAAAGGGACTATGGACATTTTACAGGCTCATTATCCAAAACAGATTGCTGGTAGAATCCTCACTATAAACGGTTCCGGCGATCATGTGATAAATTTTCTTGCCGGAAATCCTGCTGAGGTAACGGGCATTGACAGGTCTTTGGTCGCATGCCTGTATAGTGACATGAAAATAGGCATCCTGCAGGCCTTTTCTTTTGACATGTTTAAGGGTTTTTTTGACTATAACACTGGAGATCAAGGCAGCCTTCATTTCTATAACAATTGGTTTCTGAATAAGCTAAATAGGTCTTTAGACAGAAGGACACTTGAGTTTTTTGGAAGCATTTGCAAAAGCCTCAGAAGCGGTTCTGAAGATGAGGAAAAGGCCGCTTTTCAAAGGTTATTCGGGCATATGGTCTCGAAATCCGGCGGGGTTAAAGGCGCGAAATTGATAAACTGTTATCTGGCCAGTGAAGAAGCGTATAAAGAGTTTCAGGGACGTGCAAGGAAAACTGAAATAAGGCTCATAGCAGATGAAATGCAGTCGCATCTTCAATCAGCAGAAGAGAGATACGATGTAATCCATTTAAGTAACATACATGACTATTGCACAAGAGAAATAGTCGGAATAATTGAGCTTGCACAGAAAAGGCTCGCTGAAGAGGGAATATTGATCCTGTACAATAACGGAGGTCCGGTAATAAAGGAAGATGATGGCTGGAGAAACTATCGTGTTGAGAATGTTTATATGGGAGACGGAAGAATGGACTTCATATCAGTTTTTAAAAATCCGGTAGCGCTCAAAACAGCAATGGAGCTTCAGTGGCTGCAAAGCTCGGCAGATTTGCACTAGTGCAGGGTAAATGCATTTAACAAGAATTTTTGGATAAACCTACCTATTCCCCCTGAACCCGCCGCCTCTTCCGCCTGAGCCAAACCTTTTCGGCCCTCTTCCGCCTCCGTGATGATAGCCTCCTCCAGAACTTCTGCCTTCGCCTCCGGAGCCAAAGCTGCCTTCGCCTCTTGAGCCGGAATCTTCTCTTCTTCCAAAGCCTTCGCTTCTTCCTTCAGGCCTCCCAAAGCCGCCTGAGCCTTCCCTTCTCGGGCCGAATCCGCCCCTTGGTGGGCCTCTTCCGCTGCCTCTGCCAAAGCCTCCACGACCCCTTTGCCCGAAATTTCTTGGGCCTGAGTCCCTGTCAAAGCCTGAATCTTTTACAATCCGGATTCTTTCAAGCTGCGGAGCTTCTATCTTCTGGACATCAAGCGAGTAATCTCTCAATATCCTGTCGAAATTCTCGTAATCACGTTCAGAAAGCAAGTTAATCACTTTCCCGTCTTTTCCTGCACGCGCAGTCCTTCCAATCCTGTGGACATACTGCTTGCTGTCAGCAGGCTGGTTATAATTGTAGATATGGGTGACGCCCTCGATATGCAAACCTCTGGCTGCAACATCTGTGCATGCAATTATGTTTGGCCCCTGCGACTTGAAGCTGTCAAGGACTTTCTTCCTTCTTGCCTGGGAGTAGCCGCCGTGCATCGCCTGCACCTCAACACCGTTCGTTTTAAGGTTCCTGCAGACAAAATCTGTTGTGCTCTGCGTATTGCAGAAAACCATCACCAATCCTGAGCTTTCATGCTTAAGCAGATGCACCAATAAAGACAGCTTCTGGTTTTCCTGTATGTTATAATAGCACTGAGACAATTTTTTAGGATCAACATACTGCTCAGCAGATACTTTCACAGGGTCCTTCATGTACCTTCTGGATATGGAAGTTAGTTCCTCCTCTATTGTTGCGGAGAAAAGCAAAGTCTGCCTTTCCTTAGGGCATGCTCTTATTATCTGCTCCACGTCATCTATGAATCCCATGTCCAGCATCCTGTCTGCCTCGTCAAGAACCAGTATCTTAACCCTGTCAAGCTTGAAATCGCCCCTTCTCATCAAATCCAAAACTCTGCCGGGAGTTCCCACTACAACATCTGCCTTCCTTAAGTTATCTATCTGGGGCATCATTGAGACTCCGCCATAGATTGATATGACAAAAAGCCCTTTGAATTTTCCGTATTTTCTTATGCTCTGGCACACTTGTTCTGCCAATTCCCTCGTAGGGGCAAGAACCAAAGCCTGCACTCCCTTCCCTCTTTCAACAAACTGCACTATTCCTGCGCCGAAAGCCAAAGTTTTTCCTGAACCTGTAGCGCTTCCTCCAATAACATCCTTCCCCTGAAGTATTAATGGGATTGTTTTTACCTGTATCTCTGAAGGCTCCTTGAAGCCCTCTTCAGCTATGACCTTCATCAGCTGTTCTCCTATCCCTAATTTCCTGAAACTTTCCATTTTATTTATTCACCTATATTGTAGTTTTAACTTATGTATTGAAAATTCTTTTAAAATTTTCAATCCCGAAAACCTTCGGTTTTCGTTATATTCCGAATATTTTAAGAAAAAGTCATGAGAATGCTTTCTCTTAAGGTCCGTATATATAGCAACAAGTATTCCATTCCTGTTTATAAAGGTAATGGTTTTACACCTGCACATTCTCTGGCCTTAATTTCAAGTAGATATGCTAACTCGAGATAAGGTGCCTGCTTCCTAATTTCCATAGGAGCTGGAGAAATAGGCAAGGTATTTTTCATAAACAGCGGCATCCCCCCTGGAAACAAAATTGTGTCATCTTTCGAAGGAAAGCAGAAGGTGGTTAGATTTAACTGTTCGCTAGAATCCGGGACATTTGGCCAAACTCTTCCATTATTCAGCTCAAGATAAAATAATATTCCATTTAGCTCGCTTTGCCCAAGAAAGGTGCTTGTTTCTCCCACCAATTCTAATGGAATTTTGCGATTATTGATTTTCGTCCTGACAATAGTTTCTGGCTCAGCCCTATCTAACGAATATCCGCTTTCCAAGAGGGGAGCAACTACTTTTAAGCTTGGGTCTACGAGCAAACTGTTTTTCTCCACATATCCATCTCCAACAGCAATCAGCACGGCATGACATCCAACTGCTTGATTGAATAAATAAGGGTCATTGCCCCAATAAACTCCAAAAGTCATCCCTGGAAATTTCTTTTTCAATTCTGCGTACGCCTTGACTGCCAATTCTCCACAATCTCCGTGTTGGTTTTCCGGAGAGTAGTCATACCAATTCGTTATGAGAACTCCCCCTTTAGTTGGATGAAAGCCTATTTCTCCAATTCTGTCAAGGAGGTCCAATTTACCAAACCTAAAGTGCCTGACTGCATCGCTTAGTTCGTCTATGAGCCCCATATAGCAAGGGGATGGTTTTTTCTTTTTAAACTTAATTCAAATACTCCCTGCCAGTAGTATGAAACCTTTATAATCCAATAAGCAAAAAATCCCTTCATGAACAAGAAAGCAGACTATTGTTTTGAGGTTTCATGGGAAGTGTGCAATAAAGTCGGAGGAATCTTCACTGTTGTAAAGAGCAAGGCAGCAAGGATGGTTGAGTATTACCATGAAAACTATTACCTTATAGGCCCTTACTTCCATGACAAGGCTCTGGGCCAGTTCATTGAAGGCACTCCCGAGCATTCTTTCAGGGAAGCGGCTGACAGCCTGAAATCCCAGGGCATAACCTGCCATTTTGGGAAATGGCGCGGCGATGGAGAGCCGAACGTAATCCTGATAGACTTTGAAAGCTTCAGGGGCAAAATCAACGACATAAAAAAGGAATTATGGGAATATTTCAAGGTTGACTCCATAAGGGCAGGCAATGACTATGACGAGCCGGTTGCGTTCGCATATGCTTCTGGAAAAGTGATTGAATCATTGTCAGGCGCGCTGCACAATAAAAAAGTTGTCGCGCATTTCCATGAATGGCTCTCAGGCGCCGGATTATTGTACTTGAAATCAAGAAGCGCGAAAGTCGCAACAGTATTCACAACGCACGCAACCATCTTAGGCAGGACACTGGCCTCATCAGGCATTGACATCTACAATGTATGGGACAAGATAAACCCTGAGGAAGAAGCAAAGAAACATTCCATAGAGTCAAAATTCACGATAGAAAAGCAGTCTGCACTGAATGCTGATGCATTCACGACTGTGTCGGAAATCACGGCTATGGAGGCAGAGCACATGCTGGGGAGAAAGGCTGACGTCTTGGTACTAAACGGCCTTGACATAGAAAAATTCCCGAGCTTTGAAGACGCGTCAATACACCACCGCATCATGCGCGACAAGATGCGCGAATTCCTTGAATATTATTTCTTCCCTTACTACAGCTTTGACCTGAACCAGTCATTGAACTTTTTCACGTGCGCCCGCTATGAATTCCATGACAAGGGAATAAACATAATGATAAAGGCCCTTGGAAACCTGAACAGGAGGCTGATGCAGGAGAAAAGCAGCAAGACAATCGTGGCATTCTTCTTCGTGCCTGCTGATGTAAGGAGCATGAAACCCGAAATAATAGAGAACAGGACAAACTACCAGGACATAAAGGGGTCTTTCGACGATTCCCTGGAAGACATCAAGAGGAACATCATGCGCATTCTTCTTTCAGGGAAGAAGATATCGGAAGAGACGGTATTTTCAAAAGAATTCGTCTCTGAAGTTAAAGGGAAATTGTCCAGATTCAAAAGAAAAGGCCTCCCGCCTGTATGCACCCATGACCTCCATGCCCCTAAAGATGATATTCTCCACGGGCTCTGGCAGGAAGGGCTTAACAATGGTGAGAATAGCAGGGTCAAGGTAATATTCTACCCGATTTACCTTACAGGCGCCGATAACCTTCTCAACCTGAGCTATTATGAGGCAATAGAAGCCGGCCATCTGGGAATCTTCCCCTCATATTACGAGCCGTGGGGCTATACTCCTCTTGAAGCGGGTTCTTTGGGAGTTGCTTCTGTAACCACTGACCTCGCGGGCTTCGGAAGGTTCTTCTGCGCTGAATGCCGCCAAGGGGATGAAGCGGGAATCTTCATAGTGAAGCGGCTTAATAAGACAGAAGATGACGCGGTAAGGCAGCTTGAGGATGTCATGTACAGGTACAGCCAGTTTTCCCAGAATGAGAGGATAGACAACAAGCTCCAGGCAAGGAAAATAGCGGCAACAGCTGACTGGAAGCTCTTCATAAAGAATTACATTGAGGCGCACAACAAGGCAATTGAGAAGGCGTTTGGCTAGATTTTTTGATTTTTCTTGGCTCTCGATTTCGTTTTATTGGATTTTTTGTGTTTTGTTTATTGTATTTTTGTCTGTCGGTTTGCAATCGCTTAACCCGTAGCTGATTTTTAACTGGTTTTTTCAATACGCTCCGCAATTCTTGTCGCAAGGCTCGCTCTCACGCATAACGCTCGCCTCGCGGCTTTATTTTACCAAAACAGAAATCCGGCGTCAGTTAGCGTCAATCATCGACATATTCTTATCCAGAATTACTGCGCTGCTTATCCTGTTCTTCCCGAATGATTTCGACCTGTACATGGTCTTGTCAGCCGCATCAACAAGATGCATGTAATCAACATTGGAATCCATGCACGTGACTATCCCGATGCTCATAGTGATGTTTCCCTTGGGCTGCTTCTGCCTTCCGAAAAACTCTCCTGTTTCAGCATCTTTCCTTATTCGCTCCATCGCGGCCTTTGCATCATTTACAGAAGTATTGGGCATTATCACGATAAACTCCTCTCCCCCATATCTTCCCGCAACATCAGCATCCCTGACTTTATTCTTAAGTATGGCGCTTATCTCCTGCAATAATGAGTCTCCCCTGACATGGCCATGAGCATCATTGTAATGCTTGAAGTCGTCTATGTCCATCAGTGCTACTGAAACGGGATTCTGCTTTGAGGCATTTTTCATGAACTTGTCCCTTAGTATGGCCATGAAATGCCTCCTGTTGTAAAGCCCTGTCAAATTATCGACAACAGACTCCTCTTTTGCATGCTCAAATTCCTGTGCATTGTAGATCGCCATGGCAAGCTGGTCTGCAACGACAGAAAGAAATGAGGAATGGTCGCTGTTCAGCTTTATGTATCCTGAATAGTAAAGGCACAGCGCTCCAAGAAGATTTCCACGCATCCTGATAGGCAGGGAAATCGCAGACTTTATGTCTCCGGCCTTTATCCCTTTGAACCTGAAATCCTTTGAGAAGTCATTCACTTCAACATTGCTTTTCAGGTTTATTATCTCCGAGGCTATGGCACTTTCAAGCGGCTCAAGCCCGTTCATCGGATTAAAAGAATATTTTTTCTTTACAGCTCCATTCTCTATTATCATGACCGAGCAGTTTTTTGCCTTTCCCTCTTCAACCATGTAATCCACAATATGCCTTATTATCCTGTCAAGCTCCAATGAGGAATTTGTCATTTTTGTCAGGTTGTATATGGCTGAAAGCTCTGCAATTTTTCTCTTGTCCTTGCCGCTCTCATTCAGCATGGCAGGGACAAATGATGAAAGGGCACGCAGCACAGAGGCTATTGCTTTTCTGTCCTCTTCCTTTGCAGGATTTGCCTTTGACAGGGCATCTTTTATTTCATCCTCTTCAATATTGGAATTCTTGGTTAAAGATGAAAAATCAGAATTTTCTGCACCTGCTTCAATCACATAAGGGCAGCCGATTGCTCCTGCAACTCTTCCAGCATCTGCAAGCGCAGCCCAAACGCTGCAGAATCCAAGCTCGTGCCTTTGCAATTGCACTTTGCCTGGCTCATTTAAAACAGCCCTCAGCGCGTCTTTCCTGAACTCTGCAAGGGCTTTTTTCCCATAATCGCAGCTGCCTATAAGCTGGATTAGAAATGGTATTTTTCCTGAAGACGCTACTTCATTTCCTTCTAAATCAACGATGCAGACATGCCTCTTTAAAGCCTCATTGGCCTTGTCCGCGAGCATCTTCCAGCCTTCAATATTGTCCCTGAACAGCGCCTCTTCCCCTGCATATTCTGCCATGATATTTGCATTGAAGCACTGTTTATTAAAGGTTTTTATTGGATTGCGTCCATGTCGGTAAGTTTTTAAATTGATGGAGCAATTATTGCTGAAATGAAAGATAAAGAATCTTATATCAAAGTATGCCCTAAATGCAGCAGTTCACATGTCGTCCCAGATTTAAGCAAAGATATGATTGCTTGGGGCGGTTCTACAAGGAGTTTATGCAAAGAATGTAACTTTTCATCTATTGTTTTTCCGGAAATAAAAAGAGAAGAATTGCGTAAATTCAAAGAAGGGGTAAAAGATAGGACTAAAGAAGAAAAAGAAGATATGCAGGAACTGACGAAATCCAAAGGGTTTACACATAAACCATTCATCAGATTTTATCTATGGTACTATGCATTTGGAGTTTTAGCGGTGTTTTTGATAGTGTTCAGTGAGCGGTTATTCGGTGATAAAGGAAAAATTATAGTCGTTATGAATTTTCTTGTATTGCTCTTTTTTGTTGCTGTGATAATAAAAGGGATAAGGAAGAAATAAAAAAGAAAGCGCAGCCAAAAACAGGCTGCGCTCCCATTCACCCCTTTGTCCCTGCGTCTTTAGCTGAGTTCAACATAAAAGTAATAGGCTGTAGAGCTTGAAAAGCCGATGCCCGCATTCTCCGGAACAATCATCTGGAAGTCATACAGGTTTGAGTTGAATCCCTCGATGTTTGCCTCAATCGGAGTCACATACACGACATTCCCGTTAGTGGTGTTTGTACCGTCATACATTATTATCTGGGTAAAGTTGGCATCATCGCTGTCTGAAAATGACTGCTCATTGTCATTCTGCCATGTCTGGAGCGTGAAGCACTGATTTTTTCCTACGACAATAGAGCCTATTGTGACTGATGAATGATTTGTCCTGTCAAAAGTTGCAGTTATGTTGTCATCCTGGTTTACATGCCCTAAGGCTGCATTCTCCCTTTCCTCTATCGTCCTGTTTGAAAGAGATGCCCTCAAAGCCCCTTCTGCAGCCCACGTGCAGTTTATCTGCGCCCATGTGACTGTTCCTGATGCCCTGGTAGAGTAAACTTCGCCTGCAATGCTCGTAAGGCTCCACTGGTAGAAAGTGTTGGTATTTGCGTCATCCAAGGCGAATGTGCCTGTCACGTTTCCGACATAAGCCTTCCATCTTGTGTTCTGCTGCCTTATGTCCATGGTCATTATGAATATGTATCCGCCCGGGCTGCTTCCGTTGACTGTTGAGTTGACCTTGGTAGCTACCGTTGCATTTGGTGTGAGGTTTGCGGTAATATCAACAACTGGGCCGACAGGAAGTGAGTTTACGAAATGAGAAATGATGGCAAGCATTGCTACTATCGCCAGCAGGAATGCCAGCGTGTTAATTCCTCTTGCAGCTGATTTCAGCATCTGTGTGCGCATTTCAATCACTTCAAAATCTCCAATTGCCTCAAGACGCTCTCCTTGAATTTGTACAGATCCTCTTTCCTTATGCGGCCTCCTGCGCTGTTCCTGTGGCCGCCGCCATTGGCACTGTCAAGGGTCTTAAGGGACCTCTCAAGAAGGTCATTAACCGCTACCTTGCTGTCCCTTCTCCTGACAGAAAGCTGTATGAAATCGCGCTTCATGTCCTGCGCTATTATGATTGTCCTGTTTGGGTATAAGCTGCTGATGGCTGAGCTTATAGCAGACTTTATCGCATATCTTGGCTTTATGTAGTCGAAAATAAGCTCCTGCTTTGGATAGAACTCTGCAAGCTTCCTGACATTCCTTTTCCAGTAGCTTATCTCCTGCTGGATTGCCTTCCTGTATTTTGAAAGCCTTGAATTCACGACTTCCCTGCTGCTTTTCGCGCTGCAGAGTATGTCATAGCATTCACCTGCTTTCCTGAAGTCATATGCTTCTGTGAAAAAAAGCGTTTCTGTGGCTTTGCCTATTATCGTGCTGAATGCATCTTTCTTCGCCGGTATTTTATTTCGGGCAAATGTTTTTGACAGAAAATCCTTCCATGCATCCGCAGCATTGTCGCCTATGATGCCTATTGCAGCAATCCAATCTGATTCAGTTAAGTCAAAAAGCCTGCTTCCTAGGTCGAATGCGAGCTTCGCAGTGCAGTACTTTGAAGCCTCAACTTCTGAAGAAATCATCTGCGGCTTTATGTGCACAGTCTTCTTTGAATTAAGATTCCTGTAGAGCTTGTGATGGTCAAGTATCAGCATCTCTGCAAATTTTTCTGTATCCTGCACGTAGTCTGGATACTGGTCAAGGCTCAAATCTGCGATTATCAGCTTGCTTATCTTCTTTTTTTTCAGCCTGCTGAATGTCTCCTTCTTTATAGAAAGCTCGTCAGGGCCCTGGCTAAGCCTTAGGTCTATTCTTTTCCCGCGTGCTTTCTCAACAATCCTGTTGAGTATTGCCGCTGATGAAACGCCGTCAGGGTCTGTATGGTGCAGTATTGCAATCCTGTCTTCCTTTTTCAGCCCTCTGATGAAAGAGTCCAGCCTTTCGGCCAGCTCCCTGTTTTTTATTTCCATTTTCTTACTCCAGCTCCACGTAGAAATAGTACGGGGTAGCTGCGCCGTCATGGCCCTCGTGGCCGTTTTCAAGCACAAGCATCTGGAAGTCTGCTGTGTCAGCAGCCCCGGGCTTGTAGCTGTTTGCGTTCTGCCTTAGCAATGCTGTGAAGATGAGGCTGGAATTGTCGCTCAGCAGGAGCTCATTCCAGTTTGCGTCTGAAGCCTCATTTGTATATGAGTGGGCCAGTGAGCAGCCGTCTGCATTATTGATTGTGTTTGTTCCGACCTGAAATCCTTCAGTATCATTGTAAAAGCTTGTGAAGGTCTCATTCAGCCCGTCAGGGTCTGTGATGTTTATTCCGAAATTCATTTCAATTTGGGAGCCGTTTATGGAAGACACAATTCCTCCGGGCCTTATCGGCGTGCTTCCGTTTTGGGAAACATTTATGCAAAAGATTCTGGTCCATGTTACTGAGGAGCCATTGGACGCATAGATTTCTCCTGAAGGATCCGGAAGGTTCCAGTCATATAGCGTAAAGTTGTCTGCATCATCCAAAGTTATTATGCCTGTTATGTTTCCAAGATAGCCTTGCCATGCCATCGTTACCCTTGTACCGTCAATTACAAGCTCAGTCACGTTGCCGGCTTCTGCCTGGACAGATATAGGATTTGTATTTGCAGGATTCCTTCCTGTGTTGGAAATGTTGATTACATTGGGCCCCTGAGGAGCAGCTAATGCCATTGATGCCAGCAAAGCAAGAACGCTTATCAGTATCAACGCCGCTGCAAGATTCCTCAAAGAGTCTTTGGTATGTTCCATAAGGTTAGATAAGCGAAAAATTTATATATACTTAACGTACTTATTGTATATCAAATACGTTTAGTATGTACTTATGGAGTGAATAAATGGCTAAAAATGAGCAAGATTGAATCCATTTTATGGGATTAAGTGAGCAGACTCCTCTCGCTTACCCGTAGCGGCGTGCGGCGAGGCAGGGGACGCTCCCTGCGGGATGCCGAGCAGGTTTCGAAGAAACCGTCGCACCGCCAATATAATTAGACTATGAAAATACAAGAAACTTAACATGCAAACAAGAAAACTCGTGAAGGCAGGAGCAGCATCCCATACAGTCGCTCTTCCAAAGGATTGGCTGAAGAAAAACAATCTTGAGAAAGGAAATATAGTATATATAAGGGAGCTGGCAAGCAACGAGCTCCTTGTTTCTTCGCAGGAAGAGAGGAAGCAAAAAGAGGAGAAAGAGATAACAATAAGCCTTGAGGATAAAAAGCTCGACACGCTGCACAGGGAGCTTGCCTCTGCATACATTAACAACCATACGACTATCAATATTATAGGGAAAGAGCTCTACAGGAATGTAGTTGAGATAAGAAACATCCTCAATAATTTTGTCGCGCTTGAGATAACAGAGCAGACTTCAACAAAGATTGTTGCAAAAGACATGCTCAGCCTGAAGGAAGTCTCGATTGACAAGACAATAAGGCGTGTTGACAACATAATAAGGTCTGTGCTGAAAGACGTGATGGAAAAAAGCGCTGACATGCAGGACAGCATCAATATGCGCGATTCCGATGTGAACAGGCTTTACTTCCTCCTCTTCAAGATTGCCAAGGGCGCTCTGATGGATCCTTCCATCTCGAAAGAAGTCGGAATTTCTTCACAGGTGGATATACTGTCCTATTGGTACCTCATACTAAACCTTGAAGCCATTGCAGACCATTCGAAGGATATATACAGTTCATACATCAGCCTTGGGAAGGATAAATCTTCAGAAGGCATAAATGCGGTCCTAAAGCTGATAGAAGAGTCATATCTTGAAGTCATGAAATCCTATTACGGGAATGACAAGATGGCAGCGGACAGGGTAGCATCAAAGAGGATAGATATCTTCAACAGGTGCGAAGAGCTGTCAGAGAAGCAGGCAAGCATGCACGTCATCCGGATTGCGGAAAACCTGAAAGACATTGAGAACTCAATATGCAACATATCAAGGGTTGTGATGGATAAGGAGTAGGAAGATGAATTCAAGATTAAGGTTAGCATCCTCTTTGCGAGGCTACGAAATTGGCATATTAAGGGAGTTGAGGGGGACGCCCCCTACGGGGCTTCAACGATACTTCCAGAGCAACAGCAATAGCCGAGCCTGATGCTAACCGACGACAGCAGAAAAAAACAATAAAACAAAACAATAACGAAAACCGAAATTATCCCTCTTAAAGGCAGAGATTTTTGCCGTTCGGTTTTCGGGATTGAAAATGCGAGGAAACCGCATTTCCGGCATGCCGAAAATCTTTGATTTTCGTGCATTCCACACTAAAGTGCAGGGGTTTTAGGCCCAATGAAAATTCCTGCGAAATTTCCAATAACAAAAACAACAAAAGATACACCAAACAAATACAACAATAAATCAAAACAAAAAATCAAACAAATTCAAAAATGCAGCAAAAAATAAAATCTCTCATTGAAAGCAGCAAGCTAGTCTTCAGGCAGTGCCAGCTAGAAACCGGCGCAATAGTAGCTGCAAACTCGGACTTGAATATCTATCCGAAGGACGTGCAGAACTACCGCTATGTATGGCCAAGAGATGTTTCTTTCATTTTAGCAGCTGCAGATTTATTGAAAATAAAGGGAATGCACGAGCCTTTTTACAATTGGCTCATGGAACGCGCTGAAGATTTCTCAGAATCCGGGCTTCTTTTCCAGAATTACTATCCAAACGGGCCGAAGCGCTGGATGGGCTTCCAGCCTGACCAGAATGGCAGCGTGCTGTGGAGTATTCACAGTCATTGCAGAGATAATTTGGAAGATGCAAAAAAGCATGAGCCTTTGATAAGAAAACTTGCCGACGGCATTTTAAGCGTATGGAACGGCAGGCACTTCACCATAATCTCGCAGGACTTGTGGGAAGAAAACTATGCCTATCCGAAATTTGAGCAGAACCACACTTACGCGCTGGCAGCATGCTCCCACGGCCTAAGGCTTGCAGATGAAATACTGAAAGAAGAAAAATACAGGAAAGCCTCGGAAGAGATGAAAAAAGCAATTGAAGGCTCATTTGACAGGTATTTTTTAAGGATGAATGGAAAATTGAAAGACAGGACAATAGACACTTCAATGCTTGGTCTTGCATATCCATTTCCAATATTTGACGCAGGAGACACAAGATTCACTTCAACTCTTGACCTTATTGAAAAAAACAACACCGATTCCAACAGGGCATTCAGGTATCCCAATGATTTGTACGACGGCTTCAAGTACAGCGGCATTGACGGAAGAAGGGGCTCGGGATTCTGGCCGCTCTTAAACTTCTGGCTTTCAATATGCTTTTCACTGAGGAATGACAGGAAAAAAGCATTAAACTACTATCTTGCTGCAGTTGATGAGGCAGAAGGCTGTTTCCCCGAGCAGATATTCACAAACGAAATCCAAAAATCCCCAAAGCCATTGGCATGGAGCCATGCAATGTTCATATTAGCATCAGAGAAATTAGGGTTTATATAAAATGGATAAAATAGTTTTGGCGTGGCGTGCTACGAGCCGGGGGACGCCCCATACGGGGTGGCGAGTAGGGCTTTTGCGAGGCAAAAGACCGTAGCACCGCCTAAAAATATAAAAATATTATCAAGCAACAATGGTAAAGGCAATCCACCAGTTAAGCGGCGAAAGGATAGAGAAAGACGTCGAAAAGGCAGATTTTATTCTCACAAGCGGCAATGGAAGCTACCTTTACCTTGGAGATTATCCTGAAAGCCGCTATCAGGGCTTTTTCATATATGAGAACTCGGAGATGCTCAAGGTTCTTGAGCTGATATCCGTAAAGGGCGCAGCCCCGATAGACACTGTGAAAAACCTCTTCTATTCTGTCCAGAGGAAAAGAGGCATGCTGATAGAAACCTTCTTCCTTCCAAGAGGCAAAAGCTCCATGATGTACAGCCTCAACGAAAAGAGAGAGATAGAGATTTTCCTCGATTTCAAAAAATCCTATGACAACAGGGTATGGGGCCTCTCCTACAGCACCTATGAGCAGGATGGCTGCATCATAATAGAATTCACAAAAGCGACAGACAGCAGGGAGGATGCCTCTTCAGGGCAGGAGGAATACAAGGCCTATCTTGCTATAAAGTCAGACACCGGAAAATTCTCATTAGCGGGAAATTGGATTAAGCATGACTATAATCTGGATAAAACAAGAGGGTCAATACCGAATTCAAGGTTTGTATGCCATGCACTTAATATGGAAGGAAGCAAATTTTTTTTCTCAGCCTCGTTCAGCAAAGAAAAGGCAATAGGGGAATGCATCAGCATCTTTCAGAACAATGAATCAATATTAAAGGGAGATGAGCAGTCATTAGGGAGGATAATAGCTTCAAAAGATATAAATAGAATAAAAGACAGGGAAAAAAGGTACGCTTACATCTCATCGCTGCTCTCCCTAAGCTCATTGGTTGTAAAAGAAGAAAAGAGCGCAGGAATTTTTGCCGGGCTGCCGTGGTTTTTCCAGTTCTGGGCAAGGGATGCCGCAATATCGTGCCGCGGCTTGAAAAGCATAGACCTAAAATTGTCAAAAAAAATCCTTTTTGACATGCTTGGCACCATGAATAATGAGGGGCGCGTGCTTAACATATACAGCCTTTCGGATAAGGATGATTCAAATCAGGCAGCCGGCATAGCAAGCACCGCAGACGCGACAGGATGGATTTTCCTCAGGCTGTACTGGCTCTTCAGGGAAGGGAACCTCAATATTATAGAAAGGGCAAAGGCAAAAAAGCTGCTGCTTGATGCTATAAGGCTTTCCGAAGGCAGGATAAATGAGGAAGGGTTTGAAGCCAACAGGGAAAAAGAGACATGGATGGATACTTCAGATCCCGCAGGCAAAGACAGGAGGGAAGGCATAAGGATAGAGATTCAGGCTTTAAGGCTGATGATATACCGCTTCGCTTATGAATTGACAGGCATGCAGAAATTCCTTAAGTGGGAGGAGCTCATGAAAGAGAGGGTTTTGTCCGCATTCTATAAGGACGGGATGCTTGCAGACGGAGTTGGGGATTTTACAGTAAGGCCGAACATTTTCATAGCATATTACGCCTATCCGTGGCTGCTTGATGAAAGCCAGTGGAAGCTTGTTTTTGATTTGGCAATAAAAAAGCTGTGGCTTGACTGGGGCGGCTTTGCCACAATAGAGAAAGGCCATCCTCTTTTTCAGTGGAATTACACAGGGGAAAGCAATGCAAGCTACCACAGGGGAGACTCATGGTTTTGGGTAAATTGCCTTGCGGCTTTGTGCATGCTTAGGCTTGACAGCAAGAAATACTACAGGAATATACTTAAGGTAATGGAAGCGGGCACGCAGGAAATTCTCTGGATGGGCGCAATATCGCACCATTCCGAGGTAAGCTCTGCATCCTCGTTAAAGAGCGAGGGATGCATGATGCAGGCATGGAGCAGCGCCATGTTCCTGGAGCTTTTGCAGGAATTTTTTTCAGTCTAGAAAAGCAGCCTTTATCCCGGAAGCGGTAAGTTTTTCAGATATCTCTTCATCTCCCCTGTAAACGAAAACTTTCTGCACTCCTAGGTTTTTTATCGCTTTTGAGATATAAGCAACGTCATCCGATTTCAGCCTTACAAGAGCGCCTTCATACTTTTTGGGAGCTTCATTGCCCTGAAACAGGGTCATTGAATCGTAGCTCTGCTCATCCAAAACTTCAAAATCAGGCGGAATAATGCGGGCTGTTGCAGTTACTGATTTCCCCGATTGCGTTTGCTGGTTAGGGCCGGATGAATCTGCAATAAAAAAAGAATCTGCATTGAAGGAAAATAATATTAAAAATGATATTAATATTGTCGCTGTCTTGATTACAACCACCCTTCTTTAAATGCCCTACCCAGTTACCGGAACTTTCTTGCCGTTGAACTCTGTAAGCTGCCCTTTCCTGTTGAATCTCATCGTGATATCGTTGCTCTTCTTCTCACCGTCCTTCTCTGCAGAAACGTGCATGAAAACGATCCAGTCGCTTCCTTCCTTGACGCTCTCCATGCTTTCGACCTTAAAAGCGCCAAGATTCTCGGTTGAATTGCCGTCTCTTGAAAAAAACTGGACATTCTCCTGCACAACCTCTATCGCCATTGACTCAGCTTCTTCCTTTGAGACAGAAGCGCACCCCGCAATGAAAAGCAGGATAAGTGCAATTCCGGGAATTAGTTTATTTGGAGTCATCTTCCTTTTTCATGAGCCTTCCCAAAACCGGCTCAAGCTTCGCCAAAAGCTTCTTTTTCGCAAGAGCTATTTTTGCTTTTCTTTCCCTGCTCTTCTTCTCCTTAAGCAGTATTTTCTGCATACGCTCATTGTAGCGCTTCATGAGCTTTTCCATTTCTGCATGGAATTTATTCTCTAACTCTTTCGGCTTTTTGCTGTTGCCCAAATCGTCTGAATATTTGTCCGCAATCTTCTGCTTCTCGTCATCATACCATATCTCAAGGTCATCCGCGTCCATATCAGTCCTTGCCTTCTTTGGCAAGCCTCTTTACCTCGGCTTCAACCTCCTCTCCGGTAAGGATGCCTTCTTTCTCCAGAAGGCTTGTCATGGCCGCAAGCTTTTTTTCTATCATCCTTATATCGCCCATGTTCCTGAGTATTTGCTCATCTGCATCCATCTAAATCACCTGCAAAAGCATGTGCACTCATTGCACCCTATCTCAGCCTCTTCGAAATCAATTTTGCTGTAGCCCATATCCTCTGTAGAGCACTGCGACCTGCACCTTGACCTGCATTCATCCTGTGTCTCGATTGTGTGCGTAACCACATTTATGAAGCGCCCGCACTTGTCCTCAATCTCAAATTTCTTTTGCTCCTTTAACGGCAGAAGCAGGAACAGTATAGCTATAACTGCAAGAGCCACTATTGCAAGAAACTTTTTATCCATTCTGCTGATAAAACCCTTAAGCATTCTTCCCATCCTTTTCAAATGCCAGATATTCATCCTTTACAATCTTTTTTACGCTGTGAAGGCCGTGGTAGGCATCCTGTAATCCCTTATTTAAAGGTTTCCCCATGAGAAGATCATGCCTTAGGTGGTATACTGACAGCCTTATTATTCCGAATGAGATTACTATAAGTGAGAGAATCATCAGCGCTGCCAGTATATTGCCTGAAATCCCAAGCTCTGAAAGGTCTCCGTAGGATATCAGAAGCGACAATCCAAATATGATAATTGAAAGAAGCGTTGTAAACTCGCTTCCCGCTATAAGGAATACTGCCCCAACAACAAATGTTGCCATGAGGCCGCCAAGCGTTATGACCATGTCATTGTAGTATGAACTGCATATTATCTCTGTGTGCGGGCTTCCGAGCACATCATATATGACCGCCTTTGTATGCTCGCATCCGTAATACTGGGCTGCGATAGCATGCCCAAACTCATGCAAAGCTATGGTGCTGAGCACCATAAACCCCATGACTGATACAAGGAATATGGCAAACCTGAAAAAGAGGGTTACGAGATGGAGTGTGCTGCTGCTTTTCCTTATTTTTAGGTCCAGGCTATGGATTCCAAGGTTTGAGACATCAAGATAAAATGACCTTACCACAAGAAACATTGCGATATTGGGCAAAAGCCACAGCAGCCTGAAAGACTCAAATAAAGTGTATGACAGCGCAATATAGAGCATGAGCATTCCCGCATAAAACAGGCCGAAGAACCCCGCTCTTCTCAGGTGGTAATTGGAGTAAAATGCAAGGTCCACAAATGCAATAACCAGCAGAAGCGATGATATGGCCATTGAGAAAATAAAGAAGGATTTAATGCTGAAATTTACAGCAAATATTGCAGCCATGAAGAGAAAAAGGAGGTATATGAGGTTCTTTTTTGCGGCTATCTTGTAAGATATATAGATGATTATCACGCTAGTAACAACACTTAGCACAAGGTTCATCAGGGCAAAGTCGGAGCCTGATGGCGCCAGTATTCCGAAAGCCCAGAGAAAGTTGATTACCCCCATTAAAAAATAAAAGATGCCCATGACGGCAAGGGCCCTGCTCATCTTGAATTCGGCGCTGCCCCTGCTATATAGGCTGTAAAATGAATAGAATGACAATCCTGCCACAGCTGCAAAGCTCGCTCCGTTTAAAAAAAACAGCACATCCATATTAGCCCCTCTTTTTGCCGGCAGATTTCCGGGTTATGCACCTGCTAGCCGCACTTAAAGCTGTTCAGCATGCTGGTGTACATTGCAAGATTTGCAGGCTCTGCTTCGGGTGAAGTCACCAATACCACCACTATATGGCTGTCGCCGCACACAGTGCCTGACACAAAAGAGTCGATTCCCTCCCCGGCAAACTTAATCGCATAAGTGTACCATTCTTCCTGCCCGAATTTCCTTACGCCGACTGACTTCGCTGCCTCATCTTCTGAAGTGCCTTCATTGCTGCCGGAAAAGTCAGACAGCGCCTGCTCAACTCCCAGCTCATTCAGGGGCTTGCCATTTGTGGGATTGACGGTGAATATCACAAGATTGTCGCTCTTCCTGATTGCCCAGTTATTTGGCAAATCCTTGGTTATCTGCTCCCAATCAGCAGGATAGCTAAAGGTAAAGCCGTATTCTTCGCTCTTAAAAGCGCCCGCTTCGGAGCCTTCATTTTCTGGAGAGCAGGATACAGCCAGAAGCATTATTGCAGCCAATGCAGGAAACTTAAAGCCCATTGCAAAAATCTGATTGCTGGTGCTTATAAAGTTTTCCACAAAACGGTTAAGTAAAATATTATGCTTTTTTTATCTTTCCTCTGCCAGCAATAATGGCGGCTGTCGTCGCTCCGCTCCTCGTCGGACATCCCGTAGGGAGCGTCCCCTGTCCGACCAGCGCCATCGTTGGCTTATATTTTTGTCACTTAATCTTACTTAACTCCACAAAACCAAAAGGTTTATATACTGATGATACTACTATTAAGTAATAAATATATTACTTAATAATACGGGGGGATGGTTGCTTGAATAAGGCATGGACAGCGCTGGTTATAGTATTTCTGCTCGGATGGGCCTCATCGGAAGTATATAGCACTATATTCGGAGATGGCAAAGAAAGCGCTTCTGCCATGCCGGGATATTACTCATTTGAAGGCTTGCCCCAAGATGAATCAGATGGCATGCAGCAGATAGAAGCGCCTAAATCAAATGATGACGCAAATATCAGAAGGTTTGACCTTCTTGAGAAGCTTCTTGCCCAGGAAAGCGAAGATGACAGGGAAAAACTGTCCCCTTATGACTGGATAAAGCAGGACCAGATTCAGGTATATAACAACATGGTCATAATCAGGCTGAAAAATCCACAATGGGCGCGCTTCACAGACACCAAATCGATGGACCCTGTTATAGATTCCTCAAGCCATGCCTTGGAGATAGTGCCGGAAAGCGAAGAAGAGGTGCATGAAGGGGACATTGTCGCCTATGAGTCTGTATACAAGAAGGGAATCATAACTCACCGTGTCGCCAAGATTGGAAAAGACTCTGAAGGATGGTATGCAGTAATGAAAGGCGACAATAATCCGGGCAATGATCCGGGCAGGGTAAGGTTCAGCCAGATAAGAAGGGTCGTGGTTGCGGTTATTTATTAGGGTTTTTATATTATTTTCTTAGTCTTATAACTTTGTTATTGTTGATTTATTGATTTTTATTGATTTTTTATGTTGTTTTATTGTACAGCAAAACTGCGTTTTATGTATTGTTTCTATTGATTTATTGTTTTTTATGTATTGTTTTTATTGAATTTTTTATTGGTTAAAGTTTTATTTTAAAAAGAGCCATAAATAAAAAACAAATAAAAAGGCTTGCCTAATTGAAGTCCTGCACAGCCCCGAAAACGATTGTGCCGTTGCATATTCCCCCTGCTCCAAGCGGAATCTGCAGCCTCCAGAAAGTTGAGTTTGAGCTGTTGCCGTAAGTGCGGCTGAGTGTCCTCTTCGGGATGGTTTTGTCAACCATCATAGTCTTGTTTGTAAGGTTAACCATGGTTGCGAAGGGCGTTGAATTGATTGTATCATACCTCAGGCTGCCTATGCTTATGTTGGCAGTAGACGCAGTGGGGTCGCATATCATTGAAAGGTTTTGCCCTACGCTCTCGTTCGTGCCTCCATATCCTCTTACAGTGAAATTCATTGGCACATTTCCAGCGTTTGTCACGTTTTCCCTTATCGGCTTTGACGTCTGCGTGACTGAAAGATTGCCGAAATCAACAACAAGGTTCTCAACCTCTATTCCGAGAACCTGATTGAATGTCGCGGCCGCTGATTGGTTTGTGCTCGATAGGGCTATGTCAGAAACCGTCATGTTGCAGGACCAGCTACCGGGATTTACATAGTATTGCACCGCAAACTGGCACGTGCAAGTCCCGTTGAGATTGTTTGAATCAGGAATTGGGCTGCACGAAGACACGCCGCAGCTCCTGTTTGTATAATGCGTGTTGTTGTCATCCGCAGCAATGGAGGAAGTGCCGGACATGAAAAGAGTTGCATTTATGCTTACCAAATCATCAAAGCCGTTGTCATCCTGGAAAGAGCCGTTGCACAAAACTGTAGTCACGTTGCCTGCCTGCAGGTCAACATTTCCGGCAGAATCGAGGGGATCAACTATCTGGACAAGATACAGGTAAGGAGGGGCATTAGAGACATTTACCCTCGCAAGAACAGTTGCGTTGGTGGTATTTCCGGCTAAAACATCAACAGCAACAAATGTTATTCCTATAAATGAGAAAGACAGCAGAAAAAGCGCCATCAGCGCGTAATATGCAAGTTCCAGGCGTTTTCGCTTTATTCTTATTATCATTCGCGCTCGTTATCATTCGCATTAACAGCCAAGGCGGCCTGCTTGTGCCATTTCGGAAGTCATTTGAGCATCATTATTATCTGTGCCCCTTCCCTCTCCCAGAAATTCCTGCATTTCTGCTCCATGCACATCAAAAGCACGCTGGACTCAGTTTCCCTGGCGGCAAGCTTCTGCCCGCATTCCTCGCAAAGTTCCTCTTTCATTGCCATGTTGACCTCTCTCCCTGTTTTTTCCTTGTTCATGATTATTCTTGCATTATCCTTATGCCATCTTGCCCTCTGCATACCCTGTTTTGGCTCTGCTTATTGCGCCTATGTCAGCTCGACATAGAACCAGTAGCTTGTCGGGACCGCAGTGTCTCCGTCCTCTCCTACGACCATCTGGAAATCCGCAGAATGGCCCTGGAATCCTGTCGCATCCTGCTCAAGCAGCGCAGCGTAAATGATCTTGGTGCTGTTGTCCGTAAGTATTGTTTCATTGTACCTTAACTGGTCAGCTGCATCATTCACGTTGAGCGAGACCGCCTTACAGCCGCTGTTTTCGTCTATTGTCGCGCTTCCGACATCAAAACTTCCGGTGAATGTCAGGTTGAACGTCTCGTTCACTCCATCCACATCATTTGCATCTGCCCCGAGGCTTGCTTCAAGCTGCCCCAGAGTGACATTCTGCTCTGCTGCTGTTTTAGTGAAGTTAAAGCATCCCACATTATTCCATGTAGGCGCTGTTGAGCTGTTGACAGCGTAAATTTCTCCCTGCGGGCTCATGTCCGCCCACTGATACAGGCTGTTTCCCGCAGCATCCTCAAGCGATATTGTCCCTGTGACATTGCCGAAGAAGCCCTGCCATCTTTGGGTTGCCCTGGAAGCCGTTATTGAAAGTGATGTTACGTTTCCTGCCTGTGCCTCCTGCTGTATTGCGCTCTGGGCCTGTGCTGTCTGGCTGTCACCTCTTGTAATTGAATCCGGCCCTATGGGCTGGGCAAATGCAGCTGCACTCAGGGCGATTGCTAAAACTAATAATTCAAGCACTAGCACTTTCGCTCTCAGTCGCATTTGCTCTTTTCCCGCTGCTTCCAGTCTTTGTGTCTTATCTTGTTATCAAAAATTAAAAAATAAAATTAAAAAATCAAAAGGCTGCCTGCCTAGGACAGCTCTACGTAAAACCAATAAGGTGTAGATGCTACAATATCTCCGTCTTCTCCTACAATCATCTCGAAGTCTGCAGGATGGTTCTGGAATCCTGTCGCGCTCTGCTCCAGTATTGCGGTGTAGATGACGCTGTGCCTTGTCCCGTTGTCTATCAATATTGTCTCGTTGAAGCGGGCAGCGTCATAGGCATCATTCACGTTCAGTGAAACATGCTTGCAGTCGCTTGTCAGGGTGACACTTCCGATCGTTATTGGCTGCTTAGTTGTATGGTTGAAGGTTTCATTGACTCCGTCCTCATCCAGTGCGCTCATTCCAAGATTAGATTCCAAGGCACTTAATGTAAGTCTCTGCGCTGTGCTTGACTTAGTGTGGTTAAAACATGTCACATTGCTCCATGCCGGAGCTGTCGAGCTGTTGACTGCGTATATCTCTCCTTGGGGGACGTCATCTGCCCATTGGTAGAGGCTGTTTCCCGCGGCATCATCAAGTGCTATTGTCCCTGTGACATTGCCGAAGAAGCCCTGCCATCTTTGTGAGGCCCTTGTGCCGCTTACCAGCAGGCCCGTCACGTTTCCCCCTTCAGCCTCCTGCTGGACGCCGCCAGGTGCCGTCGCCGTCTGGCTGTCACCCCTTGTTATGCTGCTGGGGCCGATTGGATTGGACTGCGCGTACACGCCAGCGCTAAAAACAACCAATGCTATCAGGAAGACAGCAATTTTCGCAAATTTCATTTCCATTTTCATTGTTCACCTCTCGTCGGAATTTTACTGTATTTTATTAGTATGAAATGCGGGAACGGACAGCATCATAATTCACCAGGTATCGAGGCGTCAGATGGTTATGACCATGAATCCATTCCCGCACTAGCAGGCAAGAAAAAGAATCGGTATCGAGGCGTTCCTTTCTGCTTGCCCGTATAAGCTTAACCTGATATCACCTCTTGCTGTCCGGATATTGTTGCAGGTTCCATTTTTGTATCCAGTTCTTTGATTTAGCACCTTAGTGTAGGTTTTTGTATCCTAATTGTTCTAATAATGTAACTTATATTTAAATATTTCGTTTATTACTGTAGTTTTTTATATATTTTAGTTAATATAGTTCATTAATTAATTAATCATTTAATTAGTATTTATAAAAAATTTCAGACGGGAAAATAGAATTCAGGAAAGATGCCCTTAAATTGCCCTAAACCCCTTAAGAAAGTTCCACAAAAAAATAATAGTTCCTGACAGTGCCCTGGATAGTTCCATTCACGCCCACTATCATCTGGAAATCCGTTGAATGGCCTTGGAATCCCGTCTGGTCCTGTTCGAGGATAGATGTAAAGACTATGCTGGTGTTGTCGGTAAGAATAATCTCCTTGAAGCGCTGCGTCTGGTACCCGTTATTGTCATATAAAGTCGCCATGGAGCAGTTGTCGGCATTGTTTATGGTTATATCCCCGACGGAAAAATATGATCCGTCTGTTCCGTAAGTCTGGTTGAAAGTCGCGTTTACGCTGTCATCGTCAGCCTCTTCCGACGGCATTCCCAATCCTATAAACCTGTTAAGCGCTGTAAGGTTGTATTTTTCCTCAAGGTAGTCTGCTGTAAAATTGACGCAGAATACTCTGGTCCATGTGACCGGAGTTCCGTTGGACGCATAAATCTCCCCGCTGGGGTTTGCAAGCCCCCAGTCATAAAGTGCATTGCCTGCAGCGTCCTCAAGCGTAATGCCGCCTGAAATATTTCCAGTAAATCCCTGCCATCTCTTGGTTATGCGCTGCGAGCTGACATCAAGCGAAGTTACATTGCCGCCTTCCGCTTCCTGCGTTGTCCCACCCACAGTGAGTGATGCGCGCTGGCTTTCTCCCCTCTGGATGCTGTCAGGGCCTTCTGGCACGGCAAGCACAATTATGCCTAATGAGAATATTATCAGCAGTATCAATGCCGCTAACGCTTTCGTTTTCATTTGCCTACACCTGAGATGCTTACTGGATCTCGCTGGTCAATTTTTTATTGGATACTCTTATTGTAATTCTTTTTGTGAATTTGCGTGCTATCCTCTCCTATATACCAGTATGTTGCCTTCCTCTGACATCTTTCTTTCCGCTTCGGTTTTTGATATGAATTTGACGCCAATGCCGGTTTTTTCAGAAATTTCCCTGACAGCTTCTCTTTCCTTCGTCAGGACAAGCAGTGCCTTATTGCCTTGGTCCGCAATGATAGCATCAACCTTATCCAGAGCGTCAAGAAGGTTCCAATAAAGCTTCTCAGCCTTATGCTGAAGCTCCTCGTCTTCGATGAACCATATCCTTACAGTGGCCTTCTGGTGCTCATTAAGGTGGACGAGCTTTTTCGCCGCAAAATTATTCATGGCGCTCACAAGGTATGCATGGTCGTGCGTCAATGAGAATAAAGTTCTTGGTTTTCCTTTATCGCGGTTCTTGATTTTCTCTTTTTTCACCAGATTGCTCGCTTCCAGAAGGCGCAGCTGCTGGCTTATGTTTGCCATTGTCGTGTTTAATTTTTCAGCGAGCTGCAGCGGGCTTGCTTTTTCACTGGAAAGCTCTCTGAGAATGTTCCACTTTTGCTCTGTAAACATAGATTCCATTTCCATTGTCGTTCCCTCTTTATAGTATATCTTTTATTCCATTAGTGTAGAAAATCCTACACTAGAATATTAATAAAGCAACTAGTATTTAAATATTTCGTTTTCTACAATAATTCATTAATTAGTTTAGTGGTGAAGCGGAGAGAAAAGACCTTAAACAATCACAGAAAGGTTCCTTGAATCAGTTAAAGTTCCATTTATTGCAGTCGCATTTACATTATAGCTTCCTGTCGTGGAGAAATTATGGCTTACGTAGACGAAAGCTGCTTCTTGCCGTCTTTTGTGTCAAATGCCCATGAGACGTTGGTCAGGTTTGACTGAAGGAAATTCTCTAAGGCCAGCTCAAATACTGCTGAAGTGCTGCTTATGTTCAATACCGAGACATTGGCCATCTCAAGGTCATAGATGTCTATCTGGATGCTTTCAGAGTCTGAATAGATTTCATCAAATGCCTCTGCTAAGATTGTGTAATCGCCTGTTTCTGTGTAATTATGGGCTGCAAACACGAAGATGCTCTCGTTTGGACTTATCAGAGATAACTCATTTGCAGCAATCTGACCTTCTCCGGTATCTAAAGTCCAGTTTATGCTTGTTGCATTTTCCCCTGTGTTGTTCACATTAAAGCCGAAAATTGCTGCCCCCATCTCTTGATTTAGCAGGGATAAGCTATAAACATCAATATTTGTCTGGTTAAGGACAGTAACGTTCCACTGCACGCTTACAGTAATAACGCCATCAGAAACATTTATGGTGACATTATGCAGGCCTGCTTCATTGCCTGCAGGCTCATAAAGCCATCCCTGTGCAATGCTTTGCTCTGTGTTATCCAGTTTCCAGCTATGCGTTAAAATATCTCCGTCTATATCGCTTGAAGTATGGTTAAATAACAGACTAGCACCTATGACCAAAGCGGGAGTAAGGTCTGTAGGGATAAAGCTGATTATGATAGGCGGATCATTCACAGGCGTTACGTTTAAAGTCACGTTGTTGCTTGATGCTGTAAGGCTTTCTGCATCTATCGCTGTGAATGTCATGTATTCCGCTCCAGTATAGTTCCCATTAGGAGTTAACGTTACAACTCCAGTATTATTATTTATCAAAATTGCTATATTGCTTGTTGGTGTAAAGTTGTATTCCAATGAATCTTCATCAATATCCGAAAAGTATTGGGTCAAATTCAAAGAATCATTCACTGTGTCTTCCGGCCATCTCCAGTGAGGAATTGCTCCTATAAAAACAGGTGCATCATTTACGGGGGTTACATTCAGCGTTACATTGTTGCTTGGTGCTGTAAGGCCTGAAGGGTCTATTGCAGCGAAGACTATGTAGTTGATGCCTGACCAGTTTGCCTGCGGGCTTAATGTAACTATGCCGGTGGTGTTATCTATGTTTATTTCTATATTCTCCGTGCCGTAAGAGGTATAATTGAGGCTGTCTCTGTCAATATCGTAGAAATAAGGAGTGAGGTTTAAGCTGCCGTTTGTAACGTCTTCAGGCCACTTCATATTTGTGATGGGATTGCTTCCGTTAAAGCTTGGAGCATCATTTACAGGGTTTACTGTAACAAGAATGCTGTTAGAATCTGTTAGGTTTGAGGTGTCATAAACTATGAATGAAACGGATTCGGAGCCTGACCAGTTTGCAGGAGCAGATATGTTTGCTATCTTTGTGTCTTGGTTTATGCTGACAATGATGTTATTGCTTTCGTAATTCCATATCAACGCTGAGTCGGAATCTTCAGCATCAGTGGCATAATCGCTTAGATTCAGAGTATCGTTATAAGAATCCTCATCAAAAGTGACATCCGGCATTGCTGATATGGAAGGGCCAGTATTAGTGGTTACAGACAACGATTCTGTGTCTGAGTAGCCGGGGTTGGATAAAGTTGCAATTGTGTTAAATGTGCCTCCAGTGCCATAGTCATGGGCTATGTATACAAAGGTTGTTTCATTTGGGAACATGTAAAATGCCTGTGTTGAGTTTATGAACTGTCCGCTATCAGTGTCAAGGCTCCATTCCATGCTTGTAAGGTTCTCTTCCCTGTTGTTCTTGCCCTGCATTTCAAATATTACCTTTGTTGCCTGTACACTAAGATGGCTAAAGCTTGTGATTAACAAGTCTCCTACTTCTGCAGTTGAGCTTGAGGAGGCTGCGACAGAATTTAATTCAGTCAGCCCTGTCGCATTTGCCTTGATTGTAAATTCTCCGGAATCGCTGTAGTTATGCCTGACATAAACCATAGCCCTTTCATTGGCAGAAAGGCTTATGTTTTCAGTACTATTTATTACGGTTCCATCCTCTGCATCAAACTGCCACTGTATGTCTGTTACCTGTGCATCTCCGTCATTCAGTATCTCAAATCCGAATATCCTTAATGTACTGTTTGAGCTTATTGTTAATAGTGATTCAATAGCAAGGGAAACTATCTGCGGCTCTGACCAAAGCGCTATGTTGTTGCTTTCATTGTTTTCATCCACAATATTGCTGAAGTCTGCCACTGCTATGTAAAGTTTGGAATTTATCGTGTTATTTGTTTCCAGAATCCTTGTCTCGCTGGTGTTCAGGTTAGGAATGCTCAATGTCCTTGAGAACGTGGAATTGTCCAGTATGTCAATGAAAATGTTTACAGCAGCAGATTCTCCCTGGTTTGTCACATTAATTTCTATAGAATCGTTTCCGCTTATGTTTATAACTCCAACAGATACCTTGATGTCTGGCAACGGGGGCCTTTCAAAATCCTGGAAATAGCTTACAATGGTCTGGTAAGGGCTCTGGATGTAGTCCTGGGTTTCCCCATCGATTAGTAACTCAGCAAATGACAGCAAATATGGACCATCAAGATAGCTCTTGTAAATACTCTGGCCTGAGACATTTATTGAAACAGTATTGATTCCTGTGCTTAAGGTTATATTTTTCTCCATATCCGCTATGAAATTGTCAAATGAATCGTAAAGCTTAGATTTTATAGTGTAATCATCATTGGATTTAAAATCAATCGTAAAATTAATCGCAAGGTAATCAGTCAAGTTGTTGGAATTGTTGTCTATCATGCTGCTTGCTATTGACCTTATGTATGAAGTCTTGGCAAAATCCTCGTAATCATAGGAATTGGTCGTGTTTGCGCTTATGCCGATTACCTTGCTTCCTATTTGTATTGATTCTATCAGGAATTTGCCGTTATAATGGGTTCCCTTTATGGTTTCATTGTCAAAGTCTATGTCCACGTTTTGCGCGCCGATGCTCAAGCCCGCTTCCTTCGATGCAGAGATAGTTGTGTCGTTATGCTTCATGAATACTGTGATATTTTCATATATGTTTGCAGTTGAGTTTATGTTTGATGTTATTCTCAGATATGTGTTTGCCACGTTTTGGTCTGATACAGAGATTATTGAATATCCTTCCTCATAATCACCAAAAGTGCTAGTAGTAAGGTTTGATTTTCTGTAAACTAGCGCGTCTGAAAAATCATAAATCCTAACAGTGTAATTGAATTTGTGCTGAGCAAATAGCAATGTGCTGAAATTTACCATAAGATAAGTGTTACCGGGGCTTAAAGTCTTGTTATGGCTTCCTGTAAGCACACTTTCTCCGTTATCTACATCAACAAAAGCCAGAAAGCTTGCGGTAGAGTTGAAATCAGTAGTCAGATTGAACATGAGCGTATCATTCGCGCCATTTGCATCCAAATCCATTAGATAGCTGCTGAATGAAGTTACGTTTATAGTTCCATTGCTGTAGTCATAGCTGTAAGAGCTTATGAGCTGCTCTACTGAGGCTGTAGCTATTGGAATGAATAGAAGTGTCGTTATCAGTAACAAAATTTTAAGTTGCTTCATTTTGACATATTATTAAATTTATATTGGTCACTAGCTACTTGCATCATTTATGCACGATTCCTTAATAATCTCAAATTGACCTAGCGTTGTTACTACTAACCCTCCTCTTTCATCTAAATATTCATTTACAGTCGCATCTCCAAAATATTCCAAATTTTCACATAACTCTGGATTTTTAGTACTTACAGCGATTCTGATAAAGCACCTGTCCCTCATAGTAAAATATGAGTTATATGGGGTGTTTTCATCTATTGTCTGAGCATAAGGGTCCAATTCATAGCATAGTTGTACATTATTAGTATTGGTCGCCTCAAGATATATTTGTACTGCCTCGCGGTTTGCTTTGTAAAATGGTCTTTGAGGTTGGTTAATACATCCAGCAAGTATAAAAATAATAAAAAGTGCGGCGACAACTAAAGTCTTACGTAAGTTTTTCATTTTAATCGTTAATAACCTCCCTTATTTTGTCTATAGTTGGTTTGGACAATACTTCATGATGAAAAATATTCCAATGATTCATATTAGGAAATAGTGTATAGTTTTTATTGTTAGAATTTATCCCACTATAAATTCCATCCCTATCCTCTAAAGTCACTAAGTCATCATTATCCGTGAAAAGAAAACTAAAAAATCCAGTATTTGGTACAACTCCATTTATCAATTCTAACCTATTTAATGTTAAACCAAAGCCAGGTTGCTGATCATTATTAGAATTTATGATTTCATTGTAGTATTTTAGGGTATTTAAAGAAATTTTAGCTTCATCATTTCTAGAGATTGTTAAAACTGAAAAACAATCAAGACTTTCATTTTTCCTGCATTGCGTTAAATACTTGGTATACACATCTTTCCAATGGACATGGTCCGCACCTGAAAATTCAAATAAAGCTACAAGTATACTTCCAAAGGAATCCATTAGCAGCGATGCTTCAGAACGTCCCTCAAATGCTCCAGGGCAGGCAACTCCAACAAATCTGTCCACCGGGCTGGATGACAAATCAGAATACACATACTGCCCAGTATCATAATCAAAATAATATCCTGCATTATTTTTTCCTGAGCCTGAAAAATTCGCTAGTGAATCTAAAGCTACCCTACACCCATTACTATATCCAACATAGTCTATGCTGTTTTGCCCTGTGTACTCCTGAACTCCTGCTATGAGGGCAGGCCAATAGTAATTTGTCAAGTCCTTATACTTGTAATTCGGAGAAGATTGATGACCATCCTGGATTAATCCCCCAGTTATTTCAATAAGCCATGTGTCTCTAGCATTTTGTGGGCCTTTAGATATTTCATTTCCTATAAAATCCAAATCCCCTAAGTCCGTCCATAAGCCATTCCCTACAACAACCGGCTTCGGATTATCTACAACATTGTCCTTGTAGTTATCACTAAAATCACTGTTAACATGCTTCAGCCTCAATATGGTGCTGTTCTGGTAGGAAGTTGTGTTCAAAGTCTTAACTGTTCTTATGGAAACATCAAA
>JAGVYR010000054.1 GCA_018303185.1 Candidatus Woesearchaeota archaeon
TATACCATGATTTGAAAGCACGCTGTCTATTCCTTCCACATCCCTTACATAGCCTTCACGAAGCTCAAAAGACAACCCGTTATAAAATAAACAATATCTCCTGTCCCCGCTAGTAGAAGCATCACGAATTATTTCGCCTTGGATAGGCTTTCGCCCAGAAAAATCATCAGGCAGGTATTTGTTTGATATAAAAGTCGCTGCACCGACAGCGATTAAGCCGCTTAGAGCCAGACTTGCTATAAAAGAGCCTGTTCTTTCCCGTCCTTTTGCATTGTATTCCATTCTCTTTTGTGCTTTTTTTACTAATATTATTTATATGAGAATTTATTTTGATGATGTTTGCCTACATAAACAACTCGTCCAGCTCAAAATCAGAAAGATCCTTTTTATTGATTAATTTACCAAAATCCTTGTCTTTCATTTTTTTCCTTTCGTCTCTCATGCTTTCCAGCTCAACATGGTCTTCGTCAAAAAACTCTTCCATGCTTATTCACCATAGCTCTTAGTATCGTAATCCTCATTCAGAGGCTTGCTGTATCCTCTTGTATTTTCTATTATTGCACATCCAAGGCACATATTTACCACAACCAACTACTATTAAAACGGCTAATTAAAGCCTGCTAGAACCTCTTTTGTATTACTACTTGTTGGTAATGTTTTTATATATAAAGGTTTCGGTCTGCAATAGAAAAATCATTTATTTTCAATATTGAAAGTATTATATATTCAGGAGCACACCAAAATTCCTGTGATAGAATTATTTATTATAAACAAACCTGGAAATATGCTTGCAATTTAAGCAATAATATACCATATGCCCTCTTTGAGCCCTTACTCTTAGATTTTTTCCCGGCATCAAATAGGCAAGGCAGTGCCTGCAGAAATTTCTCCTGTATCTTGCAGGTATTTTCACCTTGTACTTCATTGCAATCTTTCTTGCCAACCTTGCATATTTATCAGAAAGCCTGGGGTCTTCCCTGAACATGGATTTTGCTTCCCTAAAAAGGATATTTATCCTTTCCAGAGCTATCTTTTGCTGCTTTACGGGCTTCAGGAGATGTTTTCTTTTCATTTTATCTAAAGTTTTATAAAAATTATAAGAATTTTCCTATTTCTTATGCTAAAATTCATTAAAAAGCTGCTTGCCAAAGAGGAAAAGCAGGAGGAAAAGATATATCTTGATGAGCTAAGCGGCTGGATAGACAAAAAAACAAAGCCGATATTTGAAAACTTAAGGAATCAAATAGATGATGCAGTAAGCGCAATAGATGAAGAAAAGGAAAGAGTCTTTGAAAACCTTAAAAAGCTGGAAAGCGCAAAACTCCAGAACCCGAACATACCGGAAAGGGCAAAGACAGTAATGCAGGGCAACAGGGAGGCATTTCTAAGGAAAGTTTCCGGCTTTTTGAATAATATAGACCTGCAATACAGTGATTTCTATCATTTAACTGAGAAATGCAGGGCCTTTGAGAAGGAAATAGACGAGCTTGCAAAGTCAACAGCAAGAAGCTACCAGATACTAAGCCAGTTCTTCGCGAGGGAGGTTTCCATCATAGCCGAGAACATAAAAAAGACAGAGAGCAATTCAAAAGGGATAAGAAGCCTAATAGAGCATGCCAAGGTGGAAAGGATTGACAGCATAAGAAAAGATACAGAAGATGCCAAAGCCAAAATAAAGCTCAGGAAGAGGCTTGAGGAGGAAATCAAAGAGGAAAAGGCAAAGCTGGATCTGGAAAAAAACAAGCTTTCTGACGCTGAAAACAGGATAAAAGAAACAAAAGGCTCAAAAGAGTATAAGCAATATGAAAATCTTCTGAAAGAAAAAGAGGATAACGAGGGGAAGCTAAGAGAAATTGAAAGGGTTATATCCCACGATTTTTCTGTTTTGGAAAAAGCCCTGAAGAAATACTCCAAGATTGCATTTGAGAATGAGAAATTAATTGAGAGCTACCTTAATGACCCCATAAAGGCTTTTGCCAGGGATTATAGCCTGGAAATAACAAAAATCCTTGAAAATTTAAGCAAGGCAATTGAGGATAACAAGCTGGAGCTTGACCAGAGAAAGAATGAAAGGGCATTGGGCAAAATAAAGGAGCTGGACAAAGAATATTTTTCAGGCCTAATAGACAGGTATAATGACATATTGGAAAATCTAAGAAGGATAAATTCAGAGACGGAAAACAATGATGCAAAAAAGCGCTTGGATGGCTACAATAAAGAGCTTGGAAATATAAAAGACAAGACAGAGGATATAAAAAATAAGATTAGTGTTAATAACCACGAGCTGGAAAAAATAGATATAGCTAAACTAAAGGAAAACCTGCAGGAAGAAATAAGAAAGGCGTTGAATGAAAAGGTGGTTATTCTTTAGATTTATTGTAATAGTGCTCAAGCGCGACCAGGGCCGGAAGCCTTCCCTCTTTTTCTATAAACTCAAGGGATGCCCCGCCGCCTGTGCTTACATGAGTAACCTTGTCTGCAAGGTCAAAGCTCTGTATTGCTGCTGCAGTGTCCCCGCCGCCCACTATCTTGGCTGCATTCACGCTCCCTAAAAATTCCCCTATGCTTCTTGTGCCATTGGAAAATTGTTCCATCTCAAAAACGCCCAATGGGCCGGCCCATAAAACAGTTTTTGCATCTTTCAATTCAGCCTTATAGCGCCCGATTGTTTCCGGGCCTATGTCGAGAGACATCCATTCTTTCGGAATTCTGTCGATTTTAATAATTTTAGTTTGAGCGTCATTGCCAAACTTATCGGCTATAACAGCATCAACAGGAAATACCAGCTTTTTGCCCGCAATTCCTATTATCTCTTTTGCCACTGCAAAAGTCTCCTCGTCAAATTTTGATGCGCCTATATCAAAGCCTTTTGCCTTCAGGAAAGTATTAGCCAATACACCGCCTATAAGTATCTTGTCGGCTTTTTTTGCCAAGACCTTTAATGCCCCTATTTTGTCTGCTTTGGCTCCTGCAACTATAGCCACAAAAGGTCTTTCAGGATCGAGCAATTTGCCCAATTCCTCCACTTCTTTTTCAACCAGGAAGCCAGCGCAGCTTGGAAGCAATCTTGTTATTGCCGATACCGAGGCATGATCCCTGTGAGAAGCGCCGAAAGCATCATTTACATAAACCTCGCCAAGGCTGGCTAATTTTTTTGCAAATTCCCCATCGTTTTTTTCCTCTTCCTTATGCAGCCTTAAATTTTCCAGCAGAATGACATCCTTGTCATCGGGAAGCTCCATGCCTATGCAGTCATCGGCAAAGCCAACATCCATGCCAAGAAGCTCGCTTAAATCCTCTGCAACAGGCCTTAAAGTTAGCTCTTTTTTAGCCTCTTCAAAGCTTTTTCCTTTCTTAAACAAATCCTTGGGCCTTCCCAGATGAGACATGAGGATTATTTTGCAGTGGTTTTCCAGGAGAAAGTTGATTGTGGGAATAGTGGCTTTGAGCCTTGTATCATCCGCCACCATGCCGTTTTTTATAGGCACGTTATAATCTACCCTTACAAGGACTCTTTTGTTTTCCAAATCCATGTCTTTCAGTGTGAGAAACTTCATTACAATCGTGAAATCAGCTTATTTGGGCATTATTTAAAATTTATTGTTTTAGGAAAAGAAAAAACAGATAAGAATGCCATAGTAAAGTATATAAATCAATAGCTTCCTCAAATTTAGAATAAATGATCCAGTTGGAGGTGTGTATTCAATGGTTGATGTAAGCATAGTAACTTTGATTATAGGCCTGATAGCATTAGGCTATGCGGGATATCTTTCATTCAAGATACTCAAAGTAAAGCCCGGCTCCGAGAAAATGCAGCAGATTTCTGAGGCAATAAAGGAAGGGGCAATGGCTTTCATGAAGCGGCAATACAAGACAATTGCAATCTTTGCTGTCATAATCGCTGCAATACTATGGTTTTTGTTCGGAATGCCAGTTGCATCGGGATTCATCCTGGGAGCCGTTTTATCAGGCCTATCCGGGTTTATAGGGATGAGCATGTCGGTAAGGGCCAATGTAAGGACAGCCGAGACTGCAAAGAAAGGCCTTAAGGAAGCATTGGACCTGGCTTTCAAAGGCGGCTCAGTCACGGGAATGGCTGTTGTCGGCCTTGCTCTTTTTGCAGTGAGCCTCTTCTATTCTATATTCCGCGACCCTGCCCTCATGGTCGGCCTGGGATTTGGAGCTTCTTTAGTATCATTATTTGCAAGAGTGGGAGGAGGAATCTATACAAAAGCCGCGGATGTAGGCGCTGATTTAGTCGGGAAAGTTGAGGCAGGAATACCGGAAGACGACCCAAGAAATCCTGCTACGATAGCAGACAATGTAGGGGATAATGTGGGAGACTGCGCAGGAATGGGCGCAGATTTGTATGAAACTTATGTTGTAACTTTGCTTGCAGCCATGCTTCTTGCATTAATTCCTTCTGTTTCCGACGCATACAGCATGCCAATAGAATATCCGTTGATGCTTGCCGGGATGGGAGTTATAGGATCAATCATCGGAACATGGTTTGTAAAGCTCGGAAAATCAAAGAACATCATGGGAGCCTTATACAAGGGGCTTTTTGTCTCGGGATTAGTCTCGGCAATAGGGTTTTATTTTATCACGGTGCTTACAAACAACCCATTTAATCTCTTCCTCGCAACGCTTGTTGGCCTAGTAATCACGATACTGATTAATGTCGTAACAGAATACTATACTGCGACAAAATTCAGCCCTGTCAGAAAAATTGCAGAGGCGTCTGTAACCGGAGCCGGGACAAATATTATCTCTGGACTGGCTGTGGGAATGCAATCGACAATTATCCCGGTACTTGTCATCAGCGCAGGTATTGTTGCAGCGTACTGGCTGGCTGGAGTGTATGGCATTGCCATAGCTGCGGTGTCAATGCTTTCCCTAACCGGAATCATTATTGCATTGGACAGCTATGGCCCGATTACCGACAATGCAGGAGGCATTGCCGAGATGGCAGGATTGGAGCATAAAGTCAGAAAAACTACAGACGCGCTTGATGCTGTCGGCAATACAACTAAAGCTGTTACTAAAGGGTATGCAATCGGCTCAGCTGCTCTGGGCGCATTGGCATTGTTCGTTGCATTCACACAGGAAATAGAAAATGCCGTAACAACGCAGGTAAGCTTCATGCTCACGAATCCGGCTGTTGTGGTAGGCCTGTTTATTGGAGCGCTGCTGCCATTTGCTTTTTCATCTGTCTTAATGACTGCAGTCGGAAATTCTGCACACAAAATTGTCTTTGAGGTCAGGAGGCAGTTCAAGGAGATCAAAGGGCTTATGGAAGGCAAGGCAAAGCCAGAATACGGAAAGTGCGTTGATATTGTGACTAAAGCAGCATTGCACAACATGATTATACCGGCAGGCATTGCAATAATTGCTCCATTGTCTGTAGGCTTACTGCTGGGCATCAAGGCTCTTGGTGGATTGCTGATAGGAGTCATACTTTCCGGATTGCTCATGGCACTTTTCATGGCAAACACCGGGGCTGCATGGGACAATGCAAAGAAATACATTGAAGACGGCAAATACGGGGGAAAAGGCAAGGATGCGCATAAGGCAGCAGTAATAGGAGACACTGTAGGAGACCCATTCAAAGACACTGCAGGGCCTGCATTGAACGCATTAATCAAAGTTATAAACACTTTTGCTATTGTCTTTGCGCCTTTGTTTGTTGCGTACGGCCTTGAGCTGTTTTAGGCTTTAATTTTTCTTTATTTTTTGTTCGACAATTAGCGAGCGTTCAGAAAATCAATACCTTATCTTAATATAAACAATAACAATTACAACAATAAAAATCAACAAATTCAGGATTAAAAAGAATTTGCCGGAATTCTTTATTATCTTTTGCTTTAAGCTAAGCATGTTGGGCTCTTGCCTTTATCCTCTTCATCCTGAAGATATTCTCGCGTTCCATCTCCTCTAAGCGCAACTGGATAAATGCCTTTACTTTGTTTAATCTTGGCATCACCACAAATTCCAAAGCATTAACCCTTCTTTTTGTCTTCTCTATTTCATTGAGTATTTTCCTCATGGATGTTTCTACTTCCGCTGCAAGAAGGATTTTTTCAGTGACTTTTTCATATGAGTCCGCTGCCTCGTCAATAGCTGCTGAAGTGTAGGTCCCGTAACCCCTGCCCATGAATGCTTTCCTGATTTCAGAATGCTCAACCTTAGGTACTTTGACACCCATTATGTTCCTTGTCCCAAGCTTTATGTCCGGTATTTCCTTCACAGCCAAAGCTGTTGATTTTACCCTTAAGTCTCCTTCCAAAGTTCTGGCTATGTTTATCTTTTTAAGGGCTACTTTATATAAATCAACAATCTCTTCCCTGAGAGTCTTGGCTTTTTTCATTATCTCAAAGAATTCCAAAATTAATCCGTCCCTTTTTTTCTTCAACAAGCTGTATCCAGATTGGGCTAATTTTATTTGTTTCTTTACCTTCAATAATTCGCTTCTTGTGGGCTTGATGTCCTGTGCCATCTTTAAAGTT
>JAGVYR010000028.1 GCA_018303185.1 Candidatus Woesearchaeota archaeon
GATTATCTGAAAAAACTGCGTAAAAGAGATGAAGAGCTTGGAAGCTACCTAGGGACAAATTGTCCCCATGTAGAAATGCTGACTGAAACAGGCAAAAATAGGCAAATTCTTGCTGGCAACACAAAAGATGTTTTTAGGCTTATCCAGTCAATTCCAAGTAAAAATGCTGAACCATTCAAGAGATGGCTTGCAGAAGTGGGAAAAGAACGAATTGATGAAATAGAAAATCCTGAACTTGCACAGGAAAGAATGAAGGAAATTTACTCTGCAAAGGGCTATCCAAAAGATTGGATTGATAAGCGATTAAGGGGTATTGCTATAAGGCAAAATCTGACTGATGAATGGAAAGAAAGAGGTATTGAAGAAAAAAGAGATTTCGCCATTCTTACAGCAGAGATTTCTAAAGCCACATTCGGAATGACTCCAACCGAATATAAAGAATTCAAAAATCTGCCAAAACAATCAAAAGCCAATCTAAGAGATCACATGAATGATTTAGAGCTGATTTTTACAATGCTTGGCGAACGTATGACAACAGAACTTTCACAAGATGAAAAACCAGAAACTTTTGATAAAAGCAAAAATGTTGCCAAAAGAGGTGGAAAAGTCGCAGGAAACGCTAGGCTAGATGCTGAAAAGGAATTAGGCCGTCCAGTAACAACCAGGCAAAACTATCTTTCTATAACGGACAAGAGGAAACTTCCCCATAGAAGCAAAGAGTCATCCGAAAAATGAATATTTCCATAACGTTATCTGCGAAAGAAGCAGCACAAGTGCATCAGATTTTAAAGGCATTTGATGAGGGCTTAATCGCAAATCCCTCAGAGGGCTGGGAGTTGGATCATTATGATGAAAAAATTGCCGATAGGGCAGGTTTAAAGGCAATCATAAAAAAGATAGAAAAATCGCTTCCAAAAGAAGAGAGTGAGAAAACAAATAAAGCCGTCTTGAGAAGAAGGTATGATACATTCAACAATAAAATTAATGAGCCAGCTTACAGAAAAATTGAAAAAGCTTTTAATAATCAAAAAACAATTGAAATCGGATATTTTGATATGGCCTCTGCTGAAACGAGAAAAAGAGAAATCAGTATTTACCATAAAACAAGGAAATATGTCATTGGCTACTGCCATTTGAGAAAAGCCATCAGAAAGTTCAGGACAAGCAGGATTGTTACTGCAAAGTTAACTGATAAAGATTACACAATTCCGGATAGCTTTGATAAAAACCTGTATTAAAATGGGCTACAAAGAAAAATTAGAAGACGATGGGGATGAGCTTTGGGAAGGCGAGGCATTCATGGAAACTTTATGGTCTCTCTCTCTCTCTCTCTCTCTCAATGCAAGAGAAGACGAAAACATTTCATAAAAAACATAATGAAGATATGGGCTATAGCTGCAGGAAACGCAATAAAAAAATCTCAGCCCACAACAAAGATTGGCATGATAATATGTGTGATGACTGCTTTGACAACCAGTATTTCAAGGGCGATTGAAGGTTTAAAGAATACCCCCATACCTCTTGTTTAAGAAATGGAAATTTTATTGTACATAACCGTTTTTTCAAGCAGATTACAAATTTTTTCTTTAAGCCTAATTAATCAAAATCTTTTTAAACAAACCATGAGTTTTTACTGGCAATGGCAGACAAAAAAACAGAAAAACCAGCACAGGATATGGAATCATACAGGCACAGCCTTGCGCATCTTCTGGCTGCTGCAGTAATGGAACTGTATCCTGACGCAAAGCGCGCAATAGGGCCTGCCATAGAAAACGGCTTTTACTATGACTTTGAGTTCTCAAAGCCCATAGCTGAGGGGGATTTAAGGCAGATTGAGAAAAAGATGCGCTCAATTTTGCCTTCGTGGGACAAATTCGAGGTACAAGAGGTCTCAAAGGAAGAGGCAAAAAATGAATTCAAAGATAATCTTTACAAACTTGAGCTTATTGATGAATTTTCAAAAGACGGGAAAAAGCTCACTCTTTACAAATCCGGAAGCTATGTCGACCTCTGCAAAGGCGGCCATGTAAGCAGCGCCAAAGAAATCAAGTCCGATTCTTTTAAATTGACGCATACTGCAGGAGCTTATTGGAGGGGCAGCGAAAAAAACAAGCAGCTTACAAGGATTTACGGCCTCGCCTTTTCGTCAAAAAAAGAGCTTGACGATTACCTTAAGCTTCTTGAAGAGGCAAAGAAGCGCGACCACCGCGTAATCGGGCAGCAGCTAAGCCTTTTCAGCTTTGATGAAACTTCTCCCGGAGCGCCTTTCTTCCATCCGAAAGGTGCTGTAATATTCAATGAGCTTCTTTCATTTTTGCGTGAGGAATACAGTAAGAGAGGCTATGAGGAAGTGATAACGCCACTGATTTATGATAAGTCGCTGTGGCAGGCATCAGGGCACTGGGAACATTACAATGAAGATATGTTTTTCACAAAGATGGACAATAAGGAAGCTTCCATGAAGCCGATGAACTGCCCGGGGCACTGCATAATGTACAGGAAGGGCTTTAAGTCATATCGGGATTTGCCTCTGAGGATTGCCGACTTTGCAGTGCTGCACAGGAACGAGCTCAAGGGCGTTTTGGGTGGCCTGACAAGAGTAAGAAAATTCCAGCAGGATGACGCGCATTTGTTTGTGACGCCTGAACAGCTGGAAGGGGAGATATTGGGCATTATTGATTTCCTTAATCATATCTACAAAGAAGTATTCGACTTTGATTATTCCATTGAGCTTTCGACAAAGCCGGAAAAATCAATCGGCTCTGAAGAGGCATGGGGCAAGGCAGAGAATACGCTGAAAGAGGCTTTGAAGAAGAAAAAACTCGATTACGGGATAAATGGGGGCGAAGGCGCATTCTACGGCCCGAAGATTGATTTTCATATCAAAGATGTTTTGGGCAGGAGCTGGCAGCTTGGCACAATACAGGTAGACTCTAATTTGCCTGAGCGCTTTGGGCTGGAATACGAGGACAAAGACGGGAAAAGAAAAAGGCCGATTATGATTCATCGTGCTTTGCTGGGCAGCATAGAAAGGTTCATGGCAATACTTATCGAGCATTATGCGGGCCGCTTCCCGCTATGGCTGGCTCCGGAACAGATTCGCATACTTACTGTTGCCAATAGGTTTGATGCCCATGCTGAAAAATTAAAGAAAGAATTTGAGAAAAACAATTTCAGGACCTCTCTTGATGTCAGGGCAGAGTCAATTGGCAAGAAAGTCAGGGAAGCCCAGCTTGCAAAAGTTCCCTTAATCATCACTATCGGCGAGAAAGAGGAGCAGAGCGGCAATCTGGCAATAAGGACTTTGGACAACAAGGTTCATTTTGATGTCAGGGTTGATGATTTTGTCGGGAAAGTGAGGGAAAATATACAGTACAGAAAAGTAAAGGTTGAGTTCTGAAAAGCAATTGGGATAAAATAGACTACTTGCTGATAGATACATTTAAATACGATTATGTTAAAATCAGGATTTAATATTTTTAAGGGTGAATTATTTGGATGTTCAGCAGTTACATGAGATGGATTTAGAATTTAGGGAACTCATAAGGATGGCCGCCGGTTCCTCTAGCATTTTAAGAGTGGCTGCTTCTGGAACTCAAGAATCTCCAGAGCAAAAAGTCGGCACAAGAGGCAGAAAGATTTCACCAGGTTCTGTTTTCAGAAGAATATCTAAATACCATGCAAGGCTTAGAAAACAAAGGATAAATGAAGCCATTGAGCTTGTAAAAGAGGATTATGGTTTAAATGTACAAGAAGCAGATTTAATTAAAGCGTTTCCTCAACTGGTAATAAACTCACAAAACGGCGAGCCGACTAGGGAAAAAAGTGGCAGGAAGCCAAATCTCCATAAGCAGGTCAATTCCAGTAAAGGGACTGCTGCAACATCATATCCGCATGGCTTAAAGCCGTGGATGCCGAAATTTGATACGGTTGCCAGAAAAGTTATCGATCTGTCAGCAGGCACAATTTCCGAGTCGCCACAAAGAAATGCACGTGACCTTGTCAGCCTTATTCAGTCAAACTTATACCAAGGCAAATCAAAAAAAGCAGGAGAATTCGAGATACGCCTGAACATGCTGTATGATTCTTCTCAATATGCCCCTATATTTGGCATAAAGCATGGTTCAGCCAACAAACTTAAGTCGCTTCAAAAAGTAACTCATGGAAAGTCTTCCGGTTATGGAGTGTTACGGCAGTATGTACTGAGGCAATTTCCAAATAAGGGGGATATTTCCAATGAGGCTCTTGCAGCCGCATTATATACAGAGGCTGATAAAATTGAAGACTTTATCGTTCTTGGCAAGTTAAAAGCATCTGCAAAGAAAAGTAAGTTTATCGACAGGCAGTCTGCTATTGAGCTAGTCAAAATAATAATGCCTGAAGAGGGCACCCCAGAATATGCGTCTTTGGCGAAAAAATTCGGCCTGCCCCTCTCATTGGACGATTATATCAACCGGTATGGGGCAGCACAAAGTCAGGATTCGAGACACAAAGCATCTAAGGCATTCCTTCCTATAACGGAGGTTAAGGCTTCGATGCGCGAGATACATGCATCCACTTTGACTTATATGGGGCTGAACCGCGAGCAGCTGGCCGAGACAAAAGACAGCGAGCTTGTAGGCATGCTCAGGCAGAACTTATTTGAAGAGGCCCCAGAAAGCCTGAATTGTATTCCACTTACACTTAACCGCGTATATGGACTGAAAGGCACATCAATGGCCTTGGGCGTTAACGAAACAAGATTGAAGAAAGACGATACAATAGAAACTGTCGCGAAGGATTTGTATCTGGGCTATGAGCTTTTCAAGCAAAGCATTATAATGAGGCTGCCGCCTGAAGGGGCTATTCAATATGAAAAGATTGCTTTGGCACTGAAGGTGAAAGCATCAGATATAACTGCCCTTGTTTCCCGAGGCATACTGCGGAAATCCAGTGTTGAAGGCCACATTAGCAGGGACTCCGCAATAAGCCTCATAAACTCCTTATTCCCAAAACTTGGAAGCGAAGAATACGAAAGCCTGATGGAAGATATCGGCTTGGAGCCTTTTGCTAAGGAAGCATACCTAAAAAAAGCGATGGAGCTCAAGTCAGCACATGAAACTGGAGCTTCTTCAGGAAGCGAGAAGGCACCATCTTCTTCCAATCCAGCCGCCGAAAAATCCGGCATTGAAATGAAAGTTGCCGAAGCGGCTTCTGAAAAAGTGCCTAAACCTGAAGTTAGAAAAATAAGTGCTGAATCAGTTGCGGGTGAAAAATATGCCTCTTCAGAGAGATTACGGTGCAATGGATTATTCCCTAATGGCAGCTTTTACATAAGGTGGGGCGAATCCCAAGTGCCTGAAGACTTCAGCCAGATAAGAGTAGACTTTATATCAGGGCATCCATTATACTACAGGAGGGATTTAGACAATTTCTACCTTGGCCGTGCTTGCAAAAGTGTTGGAAAGGTTATGAAGGAATACCTTGCGAAATCTGGCTTTGATGAGCCAAACGTGAGGCAGAGGCTTGGAGCTTTCGGCATCTCCAGGATTTTATTTAAAGGAACAGAATATGCTCCATTGGACATTGAGCAAATTGAAAATCTTGACGGGAATCAAGCCAAAAGGGCAGGTGAAAAGTCAAAATTATTAATTGAAAGATATGGAATGTATATGACTGAAAACGAGATTAAGGGCATTGTGGCTAATTTTGACTCAAATCAATTCAAAAACTTTGTAGATTCAGGAAAACTCACTTTTATCACATCCCTCAGTGAAAGAAAATTTAGTTCTGCTGGCGTTGCCATCCATTATGAAAGCCGGATAAAGATGGCAGCTTAACCCACGGCTCTGTCCGAAATCTCCGCTTCGCTACGGGTTAGCGGCAATCTCACTTCGTTCGTGGGTTTTACTTTGTAAAATCTTCAAGCCCTTGGCTTATCATCATGATAACTTCCATTTCCCGTAGCCGCGACAGAGGTGCCGGAAATCCATGATTTCCGAGCAGGAGCATCCCCTTTGGCAGCTTGTCTGGAAAGAGCAAAGAGGACTTGACCTTATGCCGCTAACCTACATTTCGGACAGAGCCTTAACCCACCAAACCTTTTTAAATCATCCGTTCTCCCTTTAAGGCTATGGTACTGGAAAAGCTCGGCAGCACCCTGAAAGGAACCCTGCAGAAGATAGCGAAAGCGATGTTCGTTGATGACAGGCTGATTAATGAGCTTGTGAAGGATATCCAGAAGGCGCTTCTTCAGGCAGATGTCAATGTAAAGCTTGTCTTTGACCTAACAAACGCGATAAAGGAAAGAATCAAGAAAGAAGATGCTCCAAAAGGGCTGACAAAAAAGGAGCAGCTAATCAACATCGTTTATGAGGAGCTTGTAAATTTTCTCGGGAAAGAGACAGCGAAGATTGAATTGACAGAAAAGCCTTTTTACATAATGCTTGTCGGCCTTTTTGGAAGCGGCAAGACGACGACAGCGGGAAAGCTTGCAAGATATTTCTCAAAGCGGGGAAATAAGGTTGCAATACTGGGGCTGGATGTGCACAGGCCCGCTGCAATGGAGCAGGTGCAGCAGGTTGCAAAGCAGGCTGAAGTCACTTCCTTTATTGATACAGAGGCTCTTGACCCGATAATAATCTACGATAAATTTGAGAAAGAACTGGATAAGTTTGATGTCGTTATTGTTGATACAGCCGGAAGAGACGCACTGTCTGATGAGCTGATAAGGGAGATTGAAGTCGTAAACCAGCGCATCAATCCGCATGAAAGGCTTCTTGTTCTCTCAGCTGATATAGGGCAGGCTGCCCAGAGGCAAGCAGAGCAGTTCCATAAGAGCTGCAATATCACTGGAATCATAGTCACGAAGATGGACGGCACTGCAAGAGGAGGAGGCGCTTTGACCGCTTGCTCTGTTTCCGGTGCCCCAATCAAATTCATCGGTGTCGGAGAAAAATTAGGAGACATGGAAAGCTACAGCCCTCAGGGTTTTGTTGGAAGGCTGCTGGGCATGGGCGATTTGGAAGCGCTGCTTGAGAAAGCCAAGGAAGCGATAAAGGAAGAGGATGCAGAAGATTTGAGCAGGAGGCTTCTGAAAGGCGACTTTACCCTCATTGACTTGTATGAGCAGATGCAGGCGATGAAAAAGATGGGCTCTTTGTCTAAAATAATGGAAATGGTTCCGGGATTCTCGCAATTGCAGCTTCCCAAGGAGGTTTTGAATGTGCAGGAAGGCAAGATTGAGAAATGGAAATACGCAATGGATTCCATGACGCAGCAGGAGCTTGAAGACCCGGAAGCGATAGACTCGGGAAGGCTTGACAGGATTTCAAAGGGCTCCGGCATTTCCCATTCTGAAATCAGGGAGCTTGTAAAGCAGCACAGGCAGGGAAAGAAGATGGTGAAAATGTTAAAGGGGACGGGCGGCGACATGAACAAGATAATGAAGAAGTTCAAGGGAAGGCTGCCGGGGATGTGAATAATCAATGATTAATATGGGTAACAGCATTTTTTAAATAAGCTCCATAAATGCCTTCTGCGAACCTTGAAAAGATTCTTTTCGAATATGCGCTTTTTAGAGAAAGGTTGCTGATTACCAAAGTGTCATGCTCATTTTCTCCAGCCTTCACACTGACATTAAAGCCATCGAATTCTGTATCTCTAGCATATCCGAATCCAACAATCCATCTCATCATATCATTCAGTAATTTTCTTCCAGAAGACACATCAGAACTGAATTCCGGCCAGGGTTTGAACTTATAGGTGAATTTGGCACAATTTCTGTCGGTGGGACCAGGCTCTCTGATTATATATCTCTCCCTTTCTTGAGGTGGATCTTCCATAAGGAACTTATTTGCTTCTGTAACATAACCAATTCCTTCTCCTTTAGGAACTATTAATTCCAGTCTTGCCACACCAAATCTGTCGATATCAGCTTGTCTAATCAATCGATTTATCTTAAGAAAATCAAATAAGTTGGATACTTTGCTATCTGGTGTTAAATTCAGTTCTGTTAGTATTTTTTCTAACGGCTCCATTAAAAAGTGATTAGATACGTCATTTATAAACTTTTCTATTTTTAACCACATAGAAGTAACAACAAAATCTCATTTAATCAGCACGAAAACTTTAAAAACATTCCCTTCAGGGAATGCTTATGGCTTCTGACAGGAAAGACAAAAAGGTATACGCTACAGCGCTGGCCATCGGGATGGCTGTGTTCCTTGTCTATGCATTATGGCAGTTTGTGAGCGCTTTTCTCGGAGCATTAGTGCTTTATTCATTGTTCCTGCCGCTTTACAGGAAGTTCAGTGGGAAGTTCGGGGTGCGAAAAGGGCTTTCCGCGGTTATTGTGATACTCCTGATACTTGCTATAATAATATTGCCGCTGACAGTTGCAGCTTCTCTTCTCGTTGGCGAAGCGTCAAAATTTGTTGCGAATGCCCCCAATTATGCGGACATCATACAGTCTGTAAGCCAGCTTGCCCCAAACCTTAATCTTGAAAGCAAAGTGCAGGAGCTTCTCATAAGCACAGGGCAATACCTGAAGAACCTTTTTGTCTCTGCCATCCAGAGCGCGGCAAAATTCATCATCGACGTAATTATAATGTTTTTTGCCCTTTACTACCTCTTTCTGAATTCCGACCGGCTTTCAGAGCTTGCGTACAAGTTCATGCCTTTCAGCAGGAAAAATGTTGCAACTTTGCTTGGGGAATTCCACCGGATTACAAATTCAACAATAATAAGCACCGGCCTTATTGCGCTCATTCAGGGCGTTTTGCTCGGCCTTGGGTTTTTTGTGCTTGGAATCGAAGGCGCATTGTTCTGGGGCTTCATAGCGGCGGTATTTGCCTTCCTTCCGGTAATAGGGATTTCCCTGATTTGGATTCCCGCCGGCCTTATCCAGCTTCTGGTAATCCACAATGCCACTGCAGGGATAGGCATAATTGTATGGGGGCTCATACTGAGCAATGTTGACAGCTTTTTAAGGCCGATAATCCAGCAGAAAGTCGGCAAAGTACATCCGCTCACTTCACTGGTCGGGGTTTTCATGGGATTATCCCTGTTCGGCATCACCGGAATCATAATCGGGCCGCTGATAATATCCTACTCAGTCCACATAATCAGGATGTTCAATGAGGAGTATGTGGAATAGGGACAGAGGTCAAAGGGGATGAAATGGTTATTGAGAAAGACTAAAAAAGGTAATCAATTTCTTGTAGCTATAGCAGTCATTATTGCAGTTTTGGGATATTTTTTATTATTTTGAAAGTTGTCATTCCAGCTTTGTGCCATGCAAATCTACTGACTTCTTGCTGATTTTTTAGTTGTTTGGCAAAAATTAAGATTGTTTAGGTGCCGTTAAATTGACAGCCACAATTTAGAAACTTTTATAAACTAAAATATACCGAGAGTCTGAAAAAGAGGTGGGTAGGTCATGGCAGATGACGATTCTTATGAGATTATGCCGCATCACGAGATTGCAGAATTGAAAAGGCAGCTGGAGGAATTGAAGTCAAAAGCGTCGGATTCCGATTCGCAGAAATTAATCAATTCAATGAATGCCCTTGCAAAGCAGCTTTCAGAATTAATCACAGTCTTCAGGAACGCTGCAGAAGAGATGAAGACAGAGGAAAAAGACGAGCATTTTGTCGCCAAAAAAATGGAGCCGCTCCTTGACAGGATGGATGCAATAGTCGATCAAAATAAAACAATCGCAGAAGGCATGGTCGCAGTCGCTGACATAATAAAGGAGCATGTCGGCCAGGAAGCTGAAAAGAAGCTCTCTCATTTTTCAAAGCCAAAGTCTGAATTCGGGCCGCATTTTGAGCCGCCGAAGCCGGATTTTTCCGGTTTAAGCCATGAATACAATCCTACAAAGCAGCAAAGGCCTCCTGAAAGCATTCAATTCCCGCCGCCAAGGCCAATGCAGCCTCCGATGGGAACAAGGCAAATGCACCCTTCCCATAATATGCCGCCGCAGAGACCGATGCAGCAGCCAAGGGGCATGATGCCTCCTCCGGGCCCTATGCCTCCATCGCCATCAGGTCTTCCGCCAATGCCAGATTTAGACATGGACCTGCCCGGAGAAAAGAAAGGGGGCCTTTTCGGCCGCTTTAAGAAATAATCCTAAAATGCCAGAGCTTAATCCGGGCGCATTTGCACATTTTCTCAGGCATGCCTGCACTGCAAGCAAGGCGCATCTGGACAGGAAAGAAGTGCATCATGAGATAAGAAAGCAGGTGGAAAAGGTAAGGGAAGTTGCTGTCGAGAAAAAGCCTGAAAAAAACATTGACAATGAGATAAAAAGGCTTAATGACAAGATTGACCTTGTGCTTCAGAAAGAGTCAATGATGCTGGAAAAGGAGACTGCAGCAATCTCAAAGCTAGGCTCTGATGAAGTCAGGATAAAAGCCCTTGTAAAGCGGATGAAAGAGACGGAGCAGCAGCTTCAGCAGGCAAGGCAGGAAAGGGACATGGCAATGAGGCAGAACAAGGAAGACGTGAAAATCCTTATGGAAGCAATAGGCAGCATAAAGTCAAGGCTTTCAAAGCTCATGCAGGAGGAAAAATCAAGGGAGGAAAGGCACCGAATTATAGACGAAAAGGTAAGCAAGGCTATACATCCTTCCCCATGACAGTATTTCTTCCGTTCAGCTTTGCCCTTTTGCACGATTCTTCAATCATCCTCTTGACTTTGCCCTCAAGCTCCGTGTAAAAGTCCTCAGACACGAAAAGCCTTTTCTCGCCCACTTTCGCAAGCTCCTTCACCTGCGTCCTGACAATCACGCTTTTTGTCATGCTATCACCCGTTGGATTTTGTTGTTGTTTTAATTGTTTGATTTTTGAGTTGTTTTTGTTTATTGTATTTTTAGTGAGTTGTTTTTATTGTTTTATTTTTGAATTGTTTTTCTATTGAATCGTTTTTATTGCGTTTTTGTTTTCTATTTTTTTGCGGCTATCATGAAAGCTTTAAGCCTCGGATATCTTGGCGGCCCCAATGCGGGCCGCATCAATGCGCCGCAGCATTGGCGGCGCCTAACTTCCCAGTATCTTTTGAATTTTTTCTTCCTTGATTTGCTGGCTATAGGATTATCAAACTTATTTATGGGTATACCAAAACAATAATTTTCCCTTCTCTTTTTTATCCAGCCTGCAAAACCCAAACCTCTGGAACTGCACAACCTCGTCCTCTTTAATGCCCATAGCGGCAGGCTCTGCCTCTCCCTTCACTAATTTTTTGTCCGGCATTAAAACCTCGGCCTTGACATTGTCCCTGCCTGCAGGAAGCCAGTGCATAATTCCCCTCCCGTGCTTCCTGTAATTTTCCACTTCAGCAGAATCAAACACAAGCTTGCTGCCCTTCTTTTTGAAGTTAAGGCAGTCCATCAGCCTGTATAAATTCCCGCCTTTAAGCCCTTTGTAGTCTTCCTTGCTTATGTAAAATGTGTCGTGCACTTTCAGCTTTCTTGTACCTCTATCTTTGAAGTCGGGATGCATCTTTAATTCAACTTCCTGCTCAGGAGCATTTTCAATCTTGATTTCTTTCATATCTCCTATGAAAAAATACCTGTTCGACTGTGCATCCAATAATTTGCGGTTGTGTGCGATAAGGTCATCCCACGTCAATGTTGACTCCGCCTTTGAGATTCCCGTTGCTATCGCGAAATTCTTTATTGCTTCCGGCAAAAAACCCCGCCTTTTCAGCGCGACCAATGTAGTGAGAGAAGGGTCATCCCAGCCAATGAGCTTCTTCTTCTGCACCATCTCCCTGATAATGCGGCCGGAGCTTTCAACGCCTTCAAGGTTGAAGCGCGCAAATTCGAAGATGTGGGTCTCTGCATACCCTAACGCTGCCTGAATATGCCTCTGCAGCTCATTCCTTAATTCAAATTCCTTGCTCCTCAGCCTGTGCGTTATTTTCTGCTCGCCATCCATCACAGCATTTTCAAAGTCGTAAGTGGGCCACACCCTGTACTTTTTTCCCGTCCTGACATGCGGCTCGTCAATAATCCTCATTAATGTAGGGTCACGCATGACAGTGTTCTGGTGCTGCATGAAACCCTTTAATCTGAGCACGAGCTGCCCTTCTTTTGCATTGAACATCTCTTCAAACCTTTTCAGATGCTCTTCTTCAAGCAAAATCCTGCAGGTGCATTCTTTTCCTTCAAATCTGCCTTTCTTGATGTCTTCTTGGCTGCAGCTGCACATATAGGCATGGCCTTTCTTGAGCATCTCCTTTGCCTTTTCATAGAACAGCTCCATGTGGTCAGAAGCATAGACAACTTCATCAGCTTTTATGCCGAGCCATTTGTAATTCTCCTGATGTATCTCGTAGAACTCCTTTTCAGCAAGCTTTGGGTTTGTGTCTTCAAACCTCAGCACAAACTTTCCGTTGTATGTCTTGGCCAGCTCATAGTTTATGATGATCGCTTTTGCATGCCCTATATGGGGATACTTGCTCGGCTCCGGAGGAAAAGCTGTCTTGACTTCCTGCCCTTCAGCTATGCCCATGAAATCGAAAATCCCGCGTTCCTTCACTTCTTTCTTCCCTAGAAGCTCAGGAGCTATTTCCTCCAGCTTCTTCTTTTGTTCCTCAACGCTCATTGAGGATATCTCTTTTATTACATGCTGTATTTCCCCTATAAGCTCCTTTGCATGGCTCCTTAAGTCGGGATTTTCCGCAAGCACTTTTCCCAGTACAGCCTTCTCATTCGCTTTCCCATCATACTTGACAGCATTCTCCAGCGCATACTTCAAAATAATGTCATGGTGCTTCATATTTCAGCGCTAGAAGGCTTATGGTTTAAATATTTTGTTTTTGGTATGTGAAATGACAGTGCATAAGCACGCCACCACATCGGCGGCTGGACGGTCAAATCTCGCCTTGCTCGATTTGCCCTATGCGACATGCTCGAAAATCGGAGATTTTCGGCACACGGAAAAATCCAAGATTTTTCGTGTCCCAGAAACCATAGGTTTCTAAGGACACCGGAAATTCAAGGAATTTCCTAGTGTCCTGTATGGACATCCCCTGTCGCATCCAGCGCCGTGGTGGCGTGCGGCGAGGCTGGTGCCCTACGGGCTGCCGAGTAGGCTTTCGAAGAAAGCCGTCGCACCGCCAATCACGGCGCATATAGTAAAAGGCACAAAAATTTGAGCAATAAATATGCCTTTTACTTGTCAAAAATCTTATGGATTTTTGAGCACTCGAAAACCATTAGGTTTTCTTTGTATTACGAACGGACAACTATTGCTCAATAGATTTTGTCCGTGAGTATAGTTTTTCTTATTCAGTAAACAAATCAAATCAAAAACTATATAAACAACCTTCCTGATAAAAGGCAGATACAAAGGCTAAAGGGGTTTATCTTCTTTTGGGGAAAGGAAGCTGGAATACAATGGGAAGGAAGTCAACCACGATACCAAAGGCGCCGGTAGGCAGGATTCTTATGCAGGCAGGCGCAAAGCGCGTTTCAATGGATGCCATGCAGGCCCTTTCAGAGGTTCTTACCGAATATGCCCATAAGATTGGCTCGCAGGCAGTCCAATTGGCAAGGCATGGCGGCAGAAAGACAATACACGAAGAAGACATTAAATTGGCTGCGAAGCAATAGCTGTTCAGGTGATATTAATCCTTTCTGGCATCTCGTTTATAGAACTTACAGGGTATCTGGCAGGTTTGCTGGCAGCTGTCGCTTTATCTCCCCAGCTGATTAAGTCATGGAAAAAAAAATCCACAAAGGACATCTCGCTCTTATGGACATTTATTTATCTTGCCGCGCTGGCTTTATGGTTTGCTTATGGTTTGGGGATAGGAAGCTATCCTTTGACTGTCTTTGTCGCAATAGAGATGCTGATGACACTGGCGCTGATTGGGCTTAAATTAAAGTATAAATAAAATAGAAAATCTTAATAAAAGGTGCCCATTCTTGAAGGCCTTATGGGCCGGTAGCGAAATCCGGAAGCCTTCAGGGCTGGATAATATCGCGTCCGCTTGGCTTGCGGAAGACTCCGAGTTCAAACATCCTGGAAGTAAATGTCCGGATTTGAGTGTCTCGGCCGGTCCATGTTTTTTTTACTAAAAAGATGGCAAGAGGCCTAAATTGGCCTTACCATCTATCCGCAGTGCCATACATCTTTTGCACCTCCATGCAAATTTTCTTAAGGCATACTATAGCGGAGATGCCATGAAATTTTAGCAGGAAGGCGACCTTTGCAGAAGGGAAAATTCAATGAAGGTTGAAATTTGAAAAATTTCACACCCAGAAAATCCCCGATTTTCGCAGCATTGGAGCGTGCCAAAAGAGAAAATTAATTGGATGGTGCATTTTGTGGGGAAAGAGGCCTTGTGGGGCAGCTTGAGAGAGATTGTGGAAGAGATAGAGTTTTGCAGGGACTTCTCGGAGATGTACGGAGAGGATTAACCACCAGGTTAATTTTTTTTGTTAATTGATGGTGCTTATCAGTTTTGGATTGTGGGAAGCCTAAAGAACTTTACGTGCCATAAACAACTTCATTCCCTCAAAACTTCACCCACAACTTCATCAAGAAAAGGGTAAAATTCCTCAAGGAAAGGCTGAAACCCTTTTAATGGCTTCAGAAGCAGATGCTCCTCTTCGCCTGGCTTAACCCATCTTTTTACCTTGATTTTCTCTTTTAGGTTCTGCCTGTATTTCTCGTACTTAAGCATGAACTTTGCCTTCAGGATGACATCCTTTTTGAACGCCCACATATCCTTATCCAGCTTTTCTGTGATGACAAAAACATCAACAAAATCCCTTGCCTTTGTGCCCCTTCTTGTGAGTATAGCCCTTACCTTCTCAAGGAGGATTTCCCTAATATCGTAAGCCATTAGCTTTGGCTTTGCGAGCAAAATGCCCGCATAGCCCGGAAAAAGGAATTCCGCTTCTTTTGCATCAGCTTCAATCATAGGCTTTGCAGCCAATTTCTTAAACCTGTACTTAAACAAATCCACATAATTGAGCTGTATCTTGATGAACTGGTCCCTTCTGCTTACAGCGGAGACATACCATATCTTCAGTGTGAGGAACCTGTTGCTTCCGCCAAATTCGGCATATCTTTTGTTTTCCTTGCCGGCTTTGAAGTCCAAGCCATATGCTTTTGAAATATCCCCTACAATGCCAAGAAGCCTGCTTATTTCCGAAGACAGAAATCTCCTTATTCCATTCTCACTTTTGCCCTTAAACGCGCCTTGATTTATGTAAGTGAAGTCAAGGTCCTCTGAAAACCTGAAATAGCCAAGATAGCACTTGACAAGGCACGTCCCTCCCTTGAACACGAAATTTCCGCTAAAATATTTGTCTTTTGCAAAGCCAACAAGCAATGATTGCAGGATAAAGTCCTTCTCAATCAGGCTTTTGTCCCTTATTCCTGATTTGCCGCTTAAATAGTCAATCAGCCTGATATCAATCATATCAGCCCCTCCAGAAAGCTCCCGACTGTTTTCGGATAATGGGCGGCATACTTCCTCAGCCTGCTTTTTTTGCAATTTTCCAGCAAAGGCGCAATTCTATTCTTTATCTCCTCCCCGGAATAATTATTGTATCTCCCAAGGTAAACTGTATCCAGCAGGGTTTTTTCCGCATCTGAAAATTTAATGCCATCCCCTTTAAGGCCGAACTTGAGAAGGGACTTGCTTATTTTGATAAATTTTGCCTTTGTGCCCAGTATCTCAATGGGCTTTGGCCTGAAAATCCGGTCATTTATCACTGTTTCAACTGCAAAGTATTCATGCGTCAGGTTATTCAGCTTGACCGCTGACTCCAGTCCAAAGTACCAGTTTTTTACCCCCTTGATTCTCAGGGCCTCTGTTATTGCACCAATAAAGCTTATGCCGATTTTTTTTGATTTTCTCTCTTCCAGAGGCTTAATGTAGAAAATTCCCCTCAAGATTGTGACAAGGTATTCGTTTGAGATAAGATATCTTATTGTTGCATAGTAATCCATCCTTAATTCCTTGCAGTATTTTTTAATCTCATCCCTGGTTATGAATCTCTTTTCTGCCAATTCCAGTTTTTTTACAATCAGCCTTAAGCTCATTTTATCCCATATTGTTATATTAGTTATAACAATACGATATATAGCATATTTATATAGTTTTTGGTGTGTTACAAAATAAAAAATAAGAGCCCCTCAGCCCCAAAACCGGCAGAAATATAAGCAGAATTGAAGCCTATTTTCGCCTTAACATGGGCGGCAACTTACTACCAAGGCTTGACTCTTTCTTCCTTAACAAATTTCTGGGCCTTCCTGTTTTCGCCTTTATCATGTGGCTTGTCTTCAAGATAACGTTCACATTAAGCCAGCCTGCTACCAATATCATCCAGTTGGGAATTGGTTACATCAGGGTATTTTTGAAGGATTTATTCGGAATAAACTGGATTTCCAACTTAATAAATGATGGAGTATTGAACGGAGTGGGCGCAATCCTAGGCTTTCTCCCGCAGATATTCCTTGTTTTCTTCATGCTTGCATTCCTTGAGCATTCAGGGTATCTTCACCGCGCTGCCGCCCTGTTCAGCAGGCTGATGGGCAAGATAGGGCTTTCCGGCATGTCATTTTTTCCGTTAATGCTCGGGTTCGGCTGCACAGTGCCTGCAGTCATGGCTTCAAGGTCAATAAAAAACAAGGCTGACAGGCTGCTCACGATACTCGTTGCGCCTTTCATATCATGCAGCGCGCGCCTTCCGGTTTACATTCTTCTGGCAGGCATTTTTTTCAAAGGCTTTGAAGACTTGGTATTATTGTCACTTTATGGGATTGGAATACTCATGGCAATAATCTCAGCATTGATATTGAGAAAATTCCTGTTAAAATCAAAGTCTTTGCCGGTGTATGCAGAATTGCCCCAGCTTAAGCTTCCAAAATTCAGCCAGATGTTCCATTCTGCTTGCGCAAGATCCAGGATATTCCTCAAAAATGCAGGCACGATGATACTTTCCATTGTCATCATTGTATGGATTCTCGCAAGCCTTCCGGCAGGCGTTGAGTATGCCTCGGAAAACAGCATTCTCGGCAGGATTGGAAGCTTTGCCTCCCCGATTTTCAAGCCGCTCGGGTTCGGAAACTGGCAGTCAGTTGTCTCATTGGCAACGGGCTTTGTCGCGAAGGAAGTCGTAATAGGCACTTTAGGGACGCTGTATGGCAGCGACCTTAACACCGCACTCCAGGGTGTCTTCACTCCTTTGAGCGCATATGCATTCATGGTTTTCGTGCTGCTGTATGTGCCGTGCATAGCCGCAATGGCAACCATCAAAAGCGAAACCAAATCAGTGAAATGGGCAGCCTTTTCAATAGTGTACACTACCGGAGTTGCATGGGCAATGTCATTCCTTGTGTTTCAGGGAGGGAAACTGCTGGGATTTTCCTAAAATTTAAATTGCTGACTTCACAACCACATAAAAATGCCCTTCAAAATCATCTATACGGCGGACCTGCATGGCAACGAGATTTACTACGAAAAACTTTTCAAAAAAGCCAAAGAAAGTGAGATAAAGGCAGTTGTCCTTGGCGGCGATTTATGCCCTCGCGGAGGAAATAGTTTGCAGGAATGGATTTCCATGCAGAAAGAATTTCTTGAAAATTACTTCATTCCAAAAATCCTTGAAACGAAAAAAGAATTCTATGTAATGGTGGGAAATGATGACTTCCGCATTAATTTCAAAATTCTGGAAAAAGCAGAAGAGCAGGGAAAGCTGAAAGTAATCCATAAAAAATGCCATAAGATAGGCAGCAGGCATATAATAGGGTACAGCTTTGTAAATCCGACGCCTTTCAGGCTGAGGGACTGGGAGAAATTTGAAGACAATAAGAAAGAAGAGCCGCAAAGATTTTCCGGTGAAATCATAAGGTCCATTGAAGAGGAAAAAGGAACGATAGAATCAGATTTAAAGGAAATCAGGAAGCTCTCCAATCCGAATGCGACAATTTATGTAACCCATGCACCGCCATTCAATACGAAGCTGGATATTGTTGCATCCGGGATTCATGTTGGAAGCAAGGCAATAAGGGCATTCATAGAAAAAGAGCAGCCTTTAATCACGCTGCACGGCCACATCCATGAAAGCCCGAAGATGTCAGGAAGCTACATAGATAAAATAGGGAAAACAGCCTGCATAAACCTCGGTAGCTCATATCCGAAACCTTTATTAAATGCCCTCATTCTCGATTTAACCAGTTTGGACATTAAATATATTGAGATGTAAAATGGAAGACTGCATTTTCTGCAAAATCGTGAAAGGCGATATACCTGCCGCAAAAGTCTATGAAAACAAGGATACAGTAGCCTTCCTTGACATAGCTCCTGCAAACAAGGGGCATTGCCTGATTGTAACCAGGGACCATTTTGAAACCCTGCTTGACATTCCAGATGAAAAGCTGGGACTGTTGATGGAAGCTGCGAAGAAAGTCACCAGAGCCCTTTCTTTGTCTGTTGGAAACGGAGCATACAATATCCTGATGAACAACGGCGAGGTTGCAGGCCAGGTAGTGAAGCATGCACACCTCCATGTTATCCCAAGGTTCAAGAAAGACCTTTTAAGGCTGAAGTGGATAAACAGGAAGTACGAGACTGGCGAGATTCATGAATTTGCAGCCAAGATAAAGAAATTCTTGTAGATTACAACTAAAACTGAAAGGCTGCCATCTGGTTTGTGTGCATCACCAAAACACGAGACGAGCGATATGCATGAAGAGCGAGCCTCGTGACTAACATTGCAGGGCGGATTTAAAGCAGAAGGGAGCTAAAAAAGTGTCAAGTGCAACGATGGCAACCGATATCAGGCGAAGCTGCTAACCTAAATAAAATCTCTTATAGCAACCTTTTTAAAAGCCCTGCTTTTCCTTTAAGGCATGCCGCTGTAGCTCAGCCTGGTCCAGAGCGCTAGACTCATATGTTTGAGTGCTGAGGCTTAATGCCGATGACTTGACTCAACCGGGCAATCTAGAGGTCCGGGGTTCAGATCCCCGCAGCGGCATTTGTTATTTTCCTCTAATTGTGTTTTCTCTTGCAGCTTCTACCCTGTCCTGATATGCCCAAACATCATCGGCGTACCTTTCAGAATCAGCTATCGGAATTGGATTTTCTTTAGCCTGCGGCTCAATATTGTAAGTGTTTGCGTATCCCTGGCTGGCTTCGTTTGGATAGGGGGCTGCATTGTCCTCTTCTATTTTTTCCAGAGAAAAGAGGACAGTTCCAAGTATCAAAATAAATGCAGTAATTATAACCAATGCAAGGTTTTCGATGTCCATTTTAGTATGACGCCACGGGCAGGACTTTCACCAACCTTTGACATCGTTCCGGGGAATCGAAGATTCCTCATTGCATATGCTTTTGGTCAAGCTTTTTGCCTGTCAAAAAGATTGTTTTGAACCTGCACAGCCTTTCGGCCAAGAGGGCTCCCAAAAAATTCGAGCCTCTCGCAATAGCCGGATTATGCGACCGTGGCAACGGCCATACCGCGGCCGAAACATAGTTTCGTGCATGCAGCCATGGCACGAGGTAAAGTATAAATCAGCATTTTAAAAGCTTATTTGTTTTGGCAAGGTTGGTGCGAAATCTCATTCTTCGGGTTGCCATCTGCCCGGCTTTGATGTTGTTCTATAAGCATCGTTGAAGCCCCGCAATTGGTTACGCCCGATTGATATGCAAGAAGGGGCATAAAGCCCCTTGCCGCAGCTTTCCACTTTACATGACGGCTGCGGCATAGGGCTATAAGTCCTATCTGTTTTGGTCAAGGTTTTACTAAAACCTTGGGAGCAACCCCTTCAACTCTTTTGCCGGAAATATGAAAGAGCCTCGCCCGAATGATGGCAACCTTCATTTCGCACCAACCTCTGTTTTAAGCCTTTCAATCTTCTTTATGGCTGGCATCTATAAAATTATACGCCTCTCTGGATATGCTGATAATCCTTTCTTCTGCCCTCTCCGGATTTGAATTCTTGGTCATGACGCATAAAAAGTAAGGGTTATCCGGATAATATACAATCCCGCAGTCATGATAGCTTTTTTCGTTGTTCCAGACTCCTATCTTATGCGCAACCTTCACTCCCTCAGGCACTCCCGCCTGCAGGACTCCCCTGAACTTTGTATTTGTCATTACTGACAGCAGGTATTGCGAAGAAGGCCTCTTGAGATAGCTGGAAAAATAAAGCGACCTGAAAATATTGCTGTATTGCTTCGGCGTTATCTTAACATCCTCTTCCGGCTTTGAAATCGAGCGGATTCCGACAGCAATGCTTGCCTCCTCCATTTCTTCCGGAGAAAGTTGCCTGTAAAGGGCTGCCTGTGCCGTGTTGTCCGAGCGCCTGAGCATAAGTGTAAGCAACTCCTTTACAGTATAAACCTGCCCTGAGCCATTCTGGGCAATCTCGCTGTATCTCGGATCAAGGTCGCTGTCTATTGTCTCTATCTTTTGGTCAAGCGACATGTCCCCGCTCTCTATCTTTTTCATGATTGCCATGGAAAGCGGCACTTTTGCAAGGCTTGCGGGCACAAAGCCTTCCCTTTCATTGATCCCTGTCCATGCTCCTGAAACAAGGTCTTCCATGTAAATGCCGTAGGAGCCGTTGGCGCCTTCCAATAAAGCAACTATACGCAGCCTGAGCTGGCTGTATGACCCTATGTAGCTTTTCTGCTTTTCCATGAACTCTTCAACGCTTAAGTCCGCTATTGATTCGTCAAGAAGCCCGAAATTGTTTTCTTCCAAATTATTTTGCGCGTCTTCAGCCTGCTTATGCTCCCCGACTGCTGTAAAAAACAGGGCTACAGCAAGCAAAGAAACAGCAAGCAGCGCATAAAGCGCCATTTTTACGGTTACCCTTACCATGCCCCAAGCACACTGAAATTGATGGAGTTATAAATCTTATCGTTTCTTAAGGAATAAAAGTGCTCCTGCCGAGACTTTCAAAGCTGCGCTTTTCGGCCGTTGCCGCAGGCGTCAACTATTCGAACTCGGGTCTCGGCCTTTCTTCAACTGATTATGAATGACCAGTCGCGAGAGGGCCGAATGATTCTCCGGAACGGAGCCAGAAACTCTGGTTTCCGCTGGGCCGGACTACACCACAGGAGCCTAAAGAGAGAGGGTTAGAAATTGATTTATAAATGTTTATTTTTGTGAATAGCTCAACTCAGCTCTCTTTTTATTTTATTCGGTATAATCCCAGAATACACGTTATCCCTTCCTGTAACTGCTGCCCACAGGGCATAGGCTGAAGTCATTGGATGCCACAAAAAATAGGCCGGATAGGAATCAGGACTTCTTGGGAGTTTTATCTTTTGAATGCATGGAAGTTCATCTAATGTGGCAAGCCCTATTCTTAAATTTTTTTCAGTCTCTTGCTGCCTTCTGAATTCCCTGTTTATATAAGCTAAAAATAATTGGCAAACTTTTGGCATATGGGCAGAGGAGAAGCCTATCTTAAAAACCTTTCTCTTTTAACCACTTAAAAGAGGTTATATCCTTAGCATGCAATACTCCTGAGTAAATTCTGCAAAAACGTAAAAACAATTTTATACTTATAAACTATAGGCACGGACATTAATAATCGTAAATAAATAACTGTGCCTATATCCAGCGGACTTTAATATCCGTAATAATAGATAAAGTCCGCTGGTATAATATTGCCTTATGCCTGAAATCAGCCTTGAGGAATACCAGAAGAAGCAGGGAAGGGATGCTTTGATTATAGGCATAGCAGGCTTGATATTATTCCTAATGCTTGTGCTGTGGGGATTTAAGATACTTCTTAAGCTGTGAAAGGGGGATATGAAATGCACAATTTGAAGATTGGAGTAAAATACAAATGATGAAATCATTCATAGAAAGGGAAAACGAAATTTTCAGTATTTTAGGCAGCTTCAACAAAGCTAAATTAAGCTATGTCCTTATCGGAGGCTATGCCGTCTCAGCCTATATGCGCCGCTTCTCTGTCGACGCAGATGTCTGCATAGAGAAAAAGGATCTTAAGGCATTCAGGGAAGTGCTGAAAGAGAAAAGATACGGCCTAATAAAAAGAATGGACTTGGGAAATTCCTACGATGGAGAGTTTAAGTGCTACACAAAGAAGGAAAATCTTTCTGTAACTGTGGATTTGCTCATCAACAGCGTTGCAAGCAGGCAGACAGGTGGCTCAATAAGCTTTTCAAGAATATTTGAAAATTCCAAAGTTATGGGCATCAAGGGGATAGAGAAAGAGGTAAAGGCAAGAATTCCTGCAAAAGAAGCCTTGATTGCTATGAAGATACATTCAGCCAGGATGCTGATGCAAGGGACATAGTTGCATTATGTCATAGCATTGATTTTAATTTAGTCGCGAACTTTATGAAAACAGGAAATCCTGCGAAAATTAAGGATAATTTGACAAAACTAATTGAGTATTTCCAAAGCAAAAACTTCAAAGATTCATTCAAAGGCGTGTTTTCTATAGAAAAGCTGCCGAAGGGCAATATTGATAATGCGGTTAGGTTGATGGAAAGGCTGAAAGAAAATCTTTGATGGTGGCAGCTAAACACCATGAGCCAGAAATCTCCGCACTTCAACATGGGATGAATGGCTCCAATAAATAATAAAACCGCCGAGACTGAGGTTGACGCTTTTTGTGCTAATCCCTGCCTCTTTTATTTATAAATAACCGAAAAATATATAAAGGTTAGTTACCTATTAGGTAACCATGATAACCGAGATACCGCAGTACTGCTTGAGGGCCTACTCTTTGTTTTACTCAAAGCACGGCTCAAGAGAAGCTTTTGGCCAGAACGAATTAGACTGGATTGTAAGCCAGAGCATGAAGAAAAAGATCTTCTCGATCTTATTAAAGTCGGGATGGATAGAAAAAGCCTCTAAAAATACCTATAAGTGTGTCCAGCCGGATAAGGTTGTAAAGGGATTGTTGGAATTCAAGGTTCCTGAGATAATGAAGCAGGCTGAAAGACCTTATGCTTTCACGAGCTTGTCTTCTATAGAGATATGGTCTGACTTTGTTTATATCCAGAGAGGCATGGAAAGGAGCCCTTACTTCATGAAAGTCTTGAAAAAGGACTTGAAATACTGGAAGGATTTCTTCAACAGCTATAATGTCCCTAACTACATCAATGAAGGCTCTGCCATAGGGGAATTTGTGGTTTTGATTCCTGTTGGCAGGTTAAATGCTGTAGACAAGGAAGGCTTGTATGTAGAGCCTTTGAAGGAAACGATGAAGATTGCAAGAGAGAATGAGATGTACTCCTATGCCTACAACTACATGAGGGAAAAGTATGCAGCCGCTTCAGCTTAGGGAAAAAGAGATTTTTGAGGCTTTAAATGCCATAAAGGGCTGCGAATTTGTATTGATTGGAGGATATGCTGTTAACTGCTATGCTTTGCCTAGATTTTCGGTGGATTGCGATATTGTTGTCCGGGATAAAAAGGAAGCCGGAAGAATATGCGGAAAGCTTGAGAAGATTGGATATGAGAGAGAGAAAATCGGTGATGCGCCCTATCGTGGGGAGTTTCTGAGATATGAGAAAGTTATAAGTAATTTCAAGGTAAGTGTTGACATTTTAATAGGAATGGTGCTTGACAGGCAGACTAATGCAACATTCAGCGCAGAATGGGTTTTTGAGAATTCTGGCTTGAGGCTGCTGAGAGGAAAAACAATAACCGAGCAGCTGAAATTAAGGGTCATAAACCCTGATGCCTTGTTCGCAATGAAATTCGTCACTGGAAGGATTTCTGACATACGGGATGTCTTCATGCTTGCCCTGAAGATTGAAGACAAGGGATGGATAAGGCAGGAAATCTCGAAAAGGTATGATTTCGCTAGACGTTTTGAGATAATCAATAATAAGATAACTTCCCAAAAATTCAGGGACAACCTGCAGGGAGTTTATGGTTTTGTTGACGCGAAGCTGTTTGAGAGGCATAAGAAAGCCTTATTGGGGCTTGGAGGAATAGCTCATAATCTATAACATTTATCCCATTCCTTAAATTCTGGATAAACCTTAACCATAAATTTAAATAGTTGATTTAACTGGCGTTTTTTGTGGGGGCTGGTTAAGGGATAAATTGCGAGCAAAGCATTTATCCGGATAAAAGAGGTTTTGAAACTGAAAACTATTTGTGCATCTAGGTTTTCTTGCTATTCGCATACATTTCATAATAAATTCTCAAATATTCGAGGTGGTTCTTTATGAAAAAGCTAGTCTTGTTTGCAATAGCAATTGCTGCATTTTCAGTATTTGCCTTTGCAGCAATCAGCGAGGTAAAAAGCAATCTTTTTCAGGCAGGCAGCGCAATCTCTTTAGAGAATCCAGAGGACTGCACAATAGAATTTTATGATGTCACAGAG
>JAGVYR010000063.1 GCA_018303185.1 Candidatus Woesearchaeota archaeon
GGCAACGTCGGCATCAACACTACAGTTCCAGCGCAAACATTAACAATACAAGGAACTTTAAATGTAACTCCAGCAGGGCAAGGCTCTACTCCTGGCTTGTTTGTTAACTCCGCAGGGGATGTAGGCGTTGGAGCATCAAGCATTACAAGCGCATACGGCTTAGACAGATTCATTTCAATTGTTGGAAGCAATGCAGGAATAGATTTAAGGAATGACGCAAATACTGACTGGGAACTTCTTACAAGAGCCCAAGGGGGCTCTGATGGAGGCAATTTCCAGATTATACATGAAGGAACTGGAACTTATTTTGTCATTCAAAACAATACAGGCAACGTCGGCATTGGGACGACGAGCCCAGGCTCGCTTTTACATCTATCTTCTGCAACTCCAGAAATCAGGTTAAATGACACTGACAATCCAAACTGGTGGCAAGTTGGTGCTGTTGGAGATGATTTCAAGATATATTTAAATGATACATCCGCAGACGGCATAACAATTGACCAAGACGGCAACGTCGGCATTGGGGACACAACTCCGACGGAAGCAAATCTTGTTGTGGGCAGCACCGGCACTGGAAGCCTTGCAGTCGGCTCAATATCCAGGGCAACAGACAACCTTGTCATCAGCGCTGAAGACGCTATGATTTTCAATGGGGACAGCAACGCAGATGGTGGTGGTGGCGAAACTTTTGAATTCCAATGGCAAGGGACCGCTTTTGTCATGCTTCAGCAGGATCTTACACCGGATCGTCAGGCCTATATAAGAGCAGACCTCTCCGCCCAGAATGATGACGGATGGGATAATGCTGCGAATGACTATGGCGAGTTTATGGAAAAACTCGACCACAATGAGCCTATAGAAATTTATGATGTTGTTGCAGTCAAGAACAGCAAGATAACAAAGAATACTGAAGGCTATGACCTCATCATGGTGACTTCCACGGACGCAGGAATAAGGGGAGGAAATCCCATGTGCACGAGAAAAGAAGGCAACAAAACAGTTGACTGCTCAAGAAGCGAAGACGAAAATTGGATGGCAGTCGCTTACATAGGCCAGATGCCTGTGCTTGTAGAAGGCAGCGTAAAGGAAGGCGACCATATCATCCCTTCAGGAAAGAATGACGGCAAGGCATTGGCAGTCTCCCAAGACAAGATCACAAGGCAGCAGTTCAAAAAAGTGATTGGAAGGGCGCTGGAAAGCTCAGAAAATCCAGTAATGAACACAATGGACACCTACCAGGATCCCAATGACTATGAGCAGGATTCTGAAATAATAAGAGAGCTGGGCAGGATGCAGAAGAGAAGGGGCAGCGCAAACATCATCAACGTCGCTGTCGGGATACATAATGGGGCTCCTGACTTCAACAAGGAAGATATTGGCAGGCTAAGGCAGGAAAACGATGGCCTGAAGGCAAGGCTGGATGCATTGGAAGCAAAATGGCTGAAAAAATAAAGCGATTGATTTTCAGGAACCCGGAGAGATGGGCGCACATCAGGGAAATCGCAAGAAATGCGAAGGTAAGCCATGAGGCTGCAAGGAAGCACCTCATGATATTAAAGAAAAATGGGATTGTGCAAGAAAAGAGGGAAGGCAATATGATTCAGTACAGGGCAAACATCGGCAATGAAAAGTACAGGATTGAAAAGATGCTGTCTAACCTAAGGGCAATAATGGAATCTGGAATTGCAGAGTTTCTTCATGAATTTTACAGCCCGAAGGCAATAGTGCTTTTTGGGAGCTATGCAAGGGGCGAGGACCTTTCAGAAAGCGACATTGACGTTGGAATCGTGACAAGCAGCAAAAAAAGGCCTGATTTGAGGAAATTTGAGATGGCGCTTTCAAAAAAGATAGAGCTGTCCCTATTCACAAGGAAAGAGGTTTCAGACGAGTTTTTTACAAACATAATCAACGGGATAGTGCTCAAAGGGGCTTTAAAAAATGAATGACTTCAGCTTTTACCTGCAGGAAGGGAAAGTAAAGAGGCAAAGCCCTGACAGGGAACTTGCGAGCTCCCTGCTTGCTGATGCAAAGGGCAGAATGGCCATGATAAGCAAGCTTGATACTAAGGTATTTGCGAAGATAATCTTTGAAAATGTGTATGACGCTATCAGGGAAATTCTGGATGCTTTGCTCGCGGCTGATGGCTATAAGTCCTACTCGCATGAAGCTTCAATTGCCTAATTAAAGAAATTTCAGATTGAAGATTCTGTAATCTCAGAGCTGGATAATTTCAGGTACAGAAGGAATTCATCAAAATACTACGGCAAAGAACTGTCAGAAGATGATGCTAAGGATATAATGGGCTTTTACAGAAAATATTCAGGCAAAATAATAACTCAGGCGGAAAACAAGCTAGGATAATGTCAAAAAAAATAGACAATTGTCTATTTTTGCTTTCAATCCTGCCAATTATGGGTTTAGAGGCTATATGCAGCCTAAATTGCTCAGATCAGGCTATTTGTTCGACTCTTACGCAAAGCTGGTTCATAATGAAAAAAGCGACATTGACATTGCGATAGTGATTGAAAAGGGCAAGAATGCAGAAGCGGCTAAAAAAGCTGCAAGGAAGGCGGAAGCGAGGTACGGCAAGGCGATAGAGCTGCATTTTTTTGAAAAGAAAGACTTAAAGGGAAAAGATTCCCTGATCAGTGAGATAAAAAGGAACAACGCCGAATTTTTTGACAAAATCAATTAAAACTTTATGCTGAAAACCAGGGCAATTGGCCGAGAAGGCCGCCATTAAAAAAATTCTGTATTTTACTATTAATTTAATATTACTAAATACTTTAAATTTCTATATTTTACTATTAAATTAGTATTATTTTATGTTAAATTACCCCCTCCTTTATAAATACTACATTAATATAATAGTATAAATTGTTCAAAAAGAGAAAAATTTATAAATAATTTAATTAATTTAATAGTAAATGGCTAAAATAACTTCTACAGGCAAGCAGTTTGTCATTACAGTACCTAAAGACCTGATGGAGCTTATGGGCTGGGATAAGGAAACGGAAATCATCATCTCAAAATACCCCGGCAAGGACATCCTGTTCATTGAGGAGATAAAGAGAAAGAAAAATGCGGAATAGGCAGGGAAGGAAATGAAGGAGACAAGTGTTCGAAAAAATGGGCAAGTGTTCGAAAAAATGGACACTCTAAAGCATTTTTTTGAAGAGCCGGAAAGAGAATTCCACCTTAGGGAGCTTGCCAGGATAATGAATGCATCTCCTTCAACAGTCTCTAATGACATGGATTATTTGGAAAAACGCGGGCTGATAATCTCCAGCACAAGCCGTGGCTTCAGGATACTCAAGGCCAATAACGAGAACAGGGTTTACAGACTGCTCAAAATAGCATATAACTCCTATAAAATCAGGGAATCTGGATTAATTGATTTTCTAAATGAGGAGCTCAATAATCCAAAATCAATCATACTGTTTGGCTCTTTCAGGAAAGGCGAGAACATACCGGGCAGCGATATAGACCTCTTTGTGGAAACTCCAACAAAAAAGGGCCTGGACCTTGCAGGTTTTGAGAAGAGGCTGGGCCACCCAATACAGATATTCCGGTTCGCAAAAAAAGACATAGAAGCCATGAAAAAAAGCAATAGGGAACTGCTGAACAGCATAATCAACGGGATAGTTCTAGAGGGCTTTTTTGAGGTGTTTCGATGAAATTTGGGGATTTTATAAAAAATGGCGCTGTAAAAAGAGGCTCTGCTGACTTTCAGCTGGCGAAGTCTCTGGCTATAACGGCAAATCAGGACCTTATATTTTTGAAGACACTGGAAGTCACCGATAATTCCGCAAGAAAAGTATCTTCAAATTATTATGATGTGCTGAGAAGCGTGCTTGAAGCCCTTGCTGCGCTTGACGGCTTTAAGGTTTATTCCCATGAGGCATTTACCTATTATCTCAGGGAGAATGGGCTTGAGAATGAGTCAGCAAAATTTGACCGTTTCAGGAAGATAAGGAACAGCATCAATTATTATGGGAAAAGCATAAGTGTTGAAGAAGCGGTGGAATTTGTTGAAGATATATCTGGCTTAATTGCAGCCTTAAAGGAAAAATTGCTGAAAAAACTTGAAAAGAAATGAAAAGCAAAAAAATGCTGTGGATTTTTGCAGTAATTTTCTTAGCTTTAGCCTCCTCTGCATTCGGCAGCAGGCTGATTGGGTTCAATCAGATTCAGTTTTCTGAAGATTTGAGCATAAATTCCTCCACTTTGGCTTTGATGACTGCGAACACTACAAGGGTTTTTGTGGCTGGAGACGGGGCTGTTGGAATAGGGACTGTGAATCCGTCTGCAAACCTTGAGGTTGTTGGCAAAGTAAATATAACCGGAAATTTAAGCGTTGGGAAGAACATCAATATTGTGAACGGGAGCCTTTACCAGCCAGTTTATCCAAGTGATGATGAGCTGGTTTTGTATTTGCCTTTTAGCGAGAATGCTGACAACATTTCCAACAGGACTTATGACAGATCTCCATACGGAAATGACGGGACTTTAAGGAACATGAACATCGGAAATGATTCATGGGTTTTGGGGAAATACGGATATGCAATGAATCTTGACGGTGTTGATGATTTTATTGATGTCGCAAATCATTCTGCACTTTTCATTAACGGAAGCTTTACTTTAGAAGCGTGGATTAAAACATCAACCAATGGCTATATGGCTATTGTTGGAAATTCTAATTTTGCCAATACGCCAAGTGTAAGAGGCTATGGATTAAGGATAGATGGAAGTGCGGCGCAAATATTTATGAGATTGGGGAATGATACAAGCGGAACGCAAATAGATGTTACTGGAAGAACATCCCTAAATGATGGAAGATGGCATCATGTTGCTGGAAGATACGATAGGGCTAATATCAAAGTTTATGTTGATGGCATAGAAGAAGGCTCAACTGCATTTGCAGGCTCAATAATATATGATGGCAGTAATGTGAGGGTTGGAAGATCTTCTGTATCCTCAGGTAGTCCAAATAATTTCAACGGCACAATAGACGAAGTACGCATCTACAAAAGAGCACTTGCTCCAGAAGAAATCCGAACGCATTACTTGAGAGGAAGCGGATTTGGAGCAATGGGGGCGATAACTGCCGATAAGTTCAGGGTTGTGAATACTTCTGGTTCAAGGATATTTGAAGTGAACCAGACTGGAGCTACAATTGCGCCTGGTGGAACGCAGAGGCTGACTATAGATAGTTCTGGGAACGTCGGCATCGGGACGACAAGTCCAGCAGGGAAACTGCATGTTTATAGCAGCGGCTCAAATCATGATACCTATTTTGAATCATCTGGTGCTGATTCCACTGTAACTATAAATAGCACTGCTAATAGTATATTGAAACTTACGTCTGCTGGGACGGGAGAGAGTTATCTTGATTTCGGAACTAATGGACAAGATTCTAATTTATACATCAGAGGAGATAATTCAGGGAGTACATTGGTAACAATTTTAGATAGCGGCAACGTCGGCATCGGGACGACGGCACCTGAAAATACACTTAACGTCAAAGGCTCAGCCATAGAAACTGGAATAATCATAACCCATAACAGTGCATCTGCATCCAATTGGACTTTAAAATCTGGAATAAATGGAGTTAACCACGCATACTTTGCAATAGGAAACGGAACTAATGAAATCCTAACAATTACTCCTAGTATGCAAGTTGGAATTAATAATACGAGTCCAACAGCTAATCTTGACGTTGTTGGAACATTCAGCGTCAAGACTGGTTCAAGTACTCAAGGTTTATTTCAAGATAGTTCAGGCAACGTCGGCATTGGGACTACTGGACCTCAAAATAAACTGGAAGTGATAGGAGCTGTGACAGTTGCTGGAAGCCTGAATGCTTCCTCTCTTAATGTAACTGGAAATGCTTATTTTGCTACTTCAAGCGGCAGCGTCGGCATCGGGACGACTGCTCCATTAAACACATTGCATGTCAACGGCTCAGGCGCACAAGGCGGATTTAGGGTTACAAATGAGTCTGGAACAAATGTGTTCTTTGTTAATTCAACATCAGGCAACGTCGGCATCGGAACATCTTCTCCAACACAAACATTACATGTCGGAGGTGGGACCGACACGCCAGGAATCAGTGCAACGACACTTTACGTAGCCGGGACAAATAGCCAAGCTATCACAGTCCGAGACACCGACGATGACGTGGAGGGCAGCTTCATCGCATACGGCGGCGGAACCAACAGGGTGGATATCGGAGCTTACACCAATCATCCAGTATCATTTATTTCAAACAACGCGGAAGCCATACGTATTGCGGCAGGCGGCAACGTCGGCATCGGAGCCTCAAACCCCGGGCAGAAATTAACAGTGATAGGAACTGTAAATGTATCCCAGGGAAGAATAATAACAGCTGGAAACTAGCTTGACTTCAGGGTTAATACAGCAGCAGACGGCACATTTTCCACAGAAAATACTTTGATGACAATCCAGCAAAGCGGAGATGTGGGAATCGGCGCAACAAACCCAGCCCATAAATTAACAGTTGCAGGCAATGTGAACATTTCAGGAAACATAACTCTAGGGCAGAGCATTTACCTTGCAGAAAATCAGTCATTATACCAGCCAGTCTATCCTTCAGATGATGGGTTGGTTTTGTATATGCCTTTCAATGCCCCTAACGGAACAACTCAGTATGACAGGAGCCCTTATGGGAATGACGGGGCGCAAGAAGGGAATGTTAATTGTAATGCTTCTTATGGAAAATACGGCACAGCTTGCAGCTTTGATGGCGTTACAGGAGACGTTGAGATAGGAACCAATATAAATCAATATTTGGAATTTGGAAACAAAGACCACTCAGTAGAAGCATGGATTTATTTAAGGGATTCTGATGAAACTTTGAAATATATTTTAGTTGAGGGCAACACCGAGCAGGACTATAGGTTCGGAATACTGACACAAACAAGCATCAATACATGGCAGATTGCCTGCACAGAGACTGTAACAACAACAAGGATGACAGCAAACGAATGGCATCATGTTGCTATTGTTTATGATTTTTCAAAAACTTCCAACAACGCCAGCATATACATTGATGGTTTCCTGGATGGGCAAGGCAATAGAATTAGTGCTTGTGGCAGCCTTGACCAGCCATTGCAGATTGGCGGAGATGGGACAGTAGGAAGAATGTGGAACGGCACCATAGACGAAGTCCGCATCTACAAAAGAGCACTTGCTGCTGAAGAAATCAGAACGCATTACTTGAGAGGAAGCGGATTTGGAGCAATGGGGGCAATAACTGCCGACAAGTTCAGGGTTGTGAATACTTCTGGTTCAAGGATATTTGAAGTGAACCAGAGCGGCGTTACATTCACGCAAGGAACGCTGAATTTCCCTGACGGCACTTCAATGACAAGCGCAGCAACCTTCAGGAACGGCTCAGACATTAATGTGACTAATTTTGTTGCTAACAATACCTTGTTTGTGAATGGCAGCAGGGTTGGAATTGGGACGACGGGGCCGACCACCAAGTTACATATTCGGGTTTTAGATAGCGGAAGTTTGACCCCTGCCTTATTTTTAGAGGAAACCGTCAACACTGATGGCGGCATTAAGATAACACCTAATACTGATGCGGCTGGCGGCTCGATGTGGTTTGCCGGGAACGTAGACACCAGTACCGATGGAGTTCCGAGCCGGATTGACTCCCAGCATGCTAATCGCTATCCGGGCGTGTTCGGTTATTTTGCTAGTTCTGTCGCGACGGATTCACGATTTTATTTCTTGACTGCCAACGGCGTCGGAAATGACCAAACGCTGAACGAAAGAATGTCTATCCTACAGACCGGCAGCATCGGCATCAATGACTCAACACCTTCAGAAACCCTTACAGTCAACGGAACGATGAACATCAGGCCCTTGGGGACAAGCACTTTGTATGTAGGCAAGTCAGGCAGCGTCGGCATCGGGACGACGACGCCATTAAACACATTGCATGTCAACGGCTCTGGCGCACAAGGCGGATTTAGGGTTACAAATGAGTCTGGAACAAATGTGTTCTTTGTTAATTCAACTTCAGGCAACGTCGGCATCGGGACGACACACCCAGTCGCCCCGCTGACTATTGCAAAAACATCGGCAGCAGCTTCTGTAGCCCAAGGCACTGTTATAGAACTCGGTGTTCATCCATCTGGGAGGGGATGGATTCAGACTTACGGCATGGATCTGGCTCTCAACGAGCTTGGCAACGACGTCGGCATCGGGACTACTTCGCCAAATTATTTACTGCAAGTTGCAAGTGGCACTGATGGAAGAAGCGTTAATCTTTCAAATGTTTTGTATGTGAATGGAAGCTCCGGCAACGTCGGCATTGGGACGACGAGTCCTGATGCGAAACTGGAAGTTGTTGGGAATATATCTGTCATAGATGGTGCTGGTAAAATACTTTTTAGTCCCGACAAATATTTATATGAAGACCAGTCAGATGGGGAAGCTATTAAGTTAAGATTAAACACGGCGCAAGGAAACGAATCATTTGTGATAGAGGATGAAAATGCCAACAAGAAGTTTTCATTTAATTGGATATTAGACAATCCTGGCGGGACGACTGGAAAAAGAGTCTTTGACGCCACATTGATTTCAACAAGTGGAGCCGAAAGAATGGATTTTAGACTTTTAGGTGATGCTGGTACTACGGTAACAAGAACGATTATGACCTTAAAGAATGATGGCAACGTCGGCATCTCCAACACAATCCCGAATGCAACGCTCCACGTAGCAGGCACCACCATACTAGGCGGAGAATTCAATGTAACAGGGTACAGCAAGAACGCAACCTTCCAGGGGGACGTAAGGATTATTGGGACACTATACGGCGGCTCTCCACTGAAGATAGCAGGCGGCCTGAATGTGACTTCAGGAGACCTTACAATCCCTGCAGGAAAGAAAGTTGCAACGCCTGTTGTAAACGCAGAAAAATACAATGTTATCGTTGAAGAAGGTGAAGACGGGTATTTGATCTCTAATGTGGTTGAGCTTCCGGGCTGCCATACGCAAGCCAAGACATATGATGAATTGATCAAAAGGACCAAAGAGGCAATCTCTCTTTATTTGAGCGCAAAAAAAGGAATTGAGCCGAAAAGCAAATTTTTGAGCCTGCAGCAAGTTGAGGTTTAAATGCCTAAGCTGCCTTTAATGACAGCAGCTGAGGCTGCTAAAGTTCTTAAGAAATTGGGCTTTGAATTCAAGCGGCAGCAAGGCAGCCATATGTTCTTTGAGCATCTTGACGGCAGAACAACAGTCATTCCAAACCACCAGGGCGAAGAGATAGACAGGGGCCTCTTGAACAAAATTATCAAGCATGATTTGCAGATTAGCAGGGAAGAGTTTATGAAGAATCTAAAATGAGCAGCTCCACTTTGAAAGTAGCAGGCGGCCTGAATGTGACTTCAGGGGACCTTACAATCCCTGCAGGAAAGAAAGTTGCAACGCCTGTTGTAAACTCAACTGCCAACAGCAACCTGACAATAACCTCTGCAACCGGAAGCGTGATAATAAGGCTGGGGTAAGGTTTAGTTAATTATTTAAACTTGAAGGTATGTTATATTTTTAGGCAATGTAAAATGCAATCTAAAAAAAATAAAATTATAAAAAGCATCCGAAGCAAGATTGTTCCTACGCTAAAAAGAAATGGGGTAGTGAGGGCAGGCATATTCGGCTCTTACGCCAGGGGGGAAGCTAAAAAAAATAGTGATGTCGATATTTTAATCCAGCCTCCAAGAGGGATTGGCTTTGGATTTGCAGGAATTGAATTAGAACTGGAAAAGGAATTGAAGAAGAAAGTTGACTTGCTTACTTATAACTCGATTCACCCCCTGCTGAAGGAAAGAATATTAAAAGAAGAGGTAAGGATATTATGAATAAAGATCCCTCAATCTTTGCCAAGCATATTTTGGAAAGCATAGAAAAGATAGAGTCGTATGCAAAGAATCTTACAAAAGAGAAATTAACAAAAGACACAAAGATTCAGGATGCAATAATAAGAAGAATCGAAGTCATTGGCGAGGCAGCCAAAAAT
>JAGVYR010000029.1 GCA_018303185.1 Candidatus Woesearchaeota archaeon
GCTTCATGCCCGATATGTTTTGGTCAAGGTTTTTCTAAAACCTTGGGGGCTTCCCCCGTCAGGCTTGATGAGCCATAGACAGGGCTCGCATATTGGCACTATGCTTATTTTCTACAGAGCCGGTAAGCTATATTGGTCTCGGGATTACACTTGAGGTTTTTTGCAGAAGTTTTTTGGAGTAACTTCAACCCTGTATACACCGGGCCAAAATGTATCAAGCCATTCCTGATGGACTTTTTTAGGATTGGTGGATTTAAACATTCTATCGGCTAAAGCAAAATCCTGAGACATTGTTGTCATGCCATTTTCCATTTTTGGCTCGTGATGCCAGATTGCTCCTTTGATTATTATCTCATCATTTGGGCCTCTAGCGGCATAAAATTCATCCGAACCGCTTCTGTATTGCAATTCAGGACGTTCTGGATTGGTGTAGAAATCAGAATAAGTAATTGCGGAAATTTTTTTCCATAAGTCTGGCTTGCCATCACAATTTATATCAGCAATTACCAACAAATGAGACACGCTTTTTGCAGTGGCATTCTGTTCTCCTGAAGGGTAGTAATAGGTTCCTCGTGGGTAAGTAACAATAAGCACCCTCCCCCACGTATCTGCCATTTTGAAAACTTCTTCAGGACTTCTGCCTGTTACAGGATCTTGACTTAATGACTGAGCATGAACTAAACCCGGATTTATTGGAGAGGCATACAGAACGTGGGTTGCTAAAAAGGCTGCTATTCCTGCTGCTATTGGCTTCCTATACTGGCTTATTTTTCCAATCAAATCCATGCTAAAAAGAAACCGAATTCGGGATATAAATCTTCTTAATTACCACTTTCAAATAGTATCAAAATAGAAACATTTATATATGAGTTCTACTATACAATGGTAACAAGACGTTGGGGGCAACGCAGGGGTGGTTTGCCTTTTTTTCCGAAAGAAGGCCGATTAAATCTTTGATTCATGATAACACCTCTTTTTCCTCCTCAGGCCCTTGAAAGAGGGCTTGCGGGGGTTTATAATCACCTCTTTTTCCTCAGCGGGGCTCTTCGGAGCTTCGCTGGGGTTTAACACGCTTACAGACGGAGTTCTAAAGTTTTAGCAAGGCATAAATGATTCTAAGATATAGGATAAACTTTAAGGCAACAACAATGGCGAGGGCGAGGCAGGGGAAGCCCTCTGGGATGCCGAGCAGGCGAAGCCGTCCGAAGCTCATGAAAATTTGCAAATTTTCAGGAGTTCCGAAAATCTTTGATTTTCGATACCATAGTTGTTGTTGCCAAAGCAAAATGCAGGATAAACAACTTAAAAACTCAAACCAAACAATTTATATATCCCAGTGCCTTCCCAAGCCCTGTATTACGCAGCACAGCCATGCTGTGCAAAGCCCGTCACGAGAGTACTCAATGGAGCTTACGCTGATAAGCAAGCAATGAGCTTGGGAGTTAGTGCAACGGGCTTCATTTTATATTTAACAGGCGTATCAAATAAGAAAAAAATTAAGGCCCTGAATAGGCAATTAACATTCATTCGTTTCATAAATCAGATTGAGTTGACTGTTAAAGTAGTCAAAAAGACTGCTTATTCTAGGGCTCAAGGGGCATAATGTTCATATCAGTCACTAAATTGCAAAGGCAAGAAAGGTAATTGATAGAGTATGTGCTCCTTCTGAAATCGGAGGTTGGTTCAAATGGGTAAGATAAGCCCTGTATCGGCAAAGTATATTGTAAATTCTATGATAGAGATAGAAGGCATAGTAGACAAGCCTGATGTAGTTGGCGCAATATTCGGGCAGACTGAAGGGCTTTTGGGCTCGGACCTTGAGCTGAGAGAGCTTCAGAGAAGCGGCAGGATAGGAAGAATTGAGGTTAATGTTGAAACAAAGGGCGGAAAGACAAGAGGAAACATAATAATTCCTTCTTCGCTGGATAAAGCGGAAACTGCAATTGTGGGCGCTGCTCTTGAAATCATACAGAGAATAGGACCGTGCAATGCAAAGCTGCAGGTCCAGAATATAGAAGATGTAAGGGTAAGCAAGAGGGCTTTTGTCATTGAAAGGGCCAAGGAGCTTTTGAAAGGCCTCATGGACAGCTCAATGCCCGACTCCCAGGAGATTGCAGACGAAGTTGCATATTCGGTAAGGGTTATGGAGATACAGGAATACGGCAAGGACAGGCTGCCTGCAGGGCCGGGGCTGAATGAAGCGGATGAAGTAATTGTTGTTGAAGGCAGGGCAGATGTTGTAAATCTTCTTAAGCACGGCTTCAAGAACTGCATAGCAATCAACGGAACATCTGTCCCTGAAACGCTTATAGAACTTTCGAAGAAGAAAGTCCTTACAGCTTTTGTTGACGGGGACAGAGGAGGAGACTTGATAATAAAGGAGCTTATTGCTGTCGCAGAGGTTGATTTTGTCACGAAAGCCCCTGACGGCAAAGAAGTTGAAGAGATAACAAAGAAGGAGATCCACAAAGCTCTTAGGGCCAGAATATCATCAGAGCAGGCACAGCATGAGATGGGCAAGAATGGCGGAGGCCAGCCACAAAGGCCGCCACAGCAGGACAACAGGTACGTCAATAGGGACAGGGGCGACAGAAGGCCGCAGTTCCCGCAGAGGCCGCCACAGCAACAGCAGAGCAGGCCCCCTCAGTTCCCGCAGAGGCCGCCACAGCACCCGCAAGGCAGGCAGCCTTCAGTAAGCCCTGAGCAGAAGCAGAAATTCAAGGGCATGCTTGAGAACCTTGTAGGAACAAGAGGAGCGCAGGTTCTTGATGAAAACATGAATGTTCTTGGAAAGGTTCCTGTAAGCGAGCTTCCTACTGCGATAAAGAGCCTTGGAGAAGGCGTGTTTGCAGTCGTGTTTGACGGCAATATCGAAAGGGATCTTGTGATGGTTGCAGAAGCAGGAAACCTGAAATGCCTTGTCGGCATGGATTCAAAGGTAAGGTCTAACGAGACAAGAGTCGAAATCCTAACTGTAAAGGACCTTTAAGGGCTCTTTTATTTTTGTTTTTTTATTTTAGTTTCATTCTTGATACCCCTATTATTCATAAAAAGATATATAAAACAATATCATGATGCTGTGCATATGAGAAAGGAAAAAATAATCCTGATTCACGGCAATGACACGATGAGATGGTCGTATGCGTGGATGCCGTGGCTGAAAGCGGAGCTGGAGAAGATTGGGCTTGAAGTGATTGGGGAGACTTTTCCGGATTCCATCATCGCGAGAGAGAAATACTGGATACCGTTCCTTAAAGAAAGGCTGAATGCTGATGAGAATACTGTCCTGATTGGGCATTCTTCGGGAGCTGTCGCTGCGATGAGATTTGCGGAGAAATATAAAATTCTTGGCTCTGTACTGATAAGCCCGAGCTACACTGACCTTGGGGATGAGCTGGAGAAAGAGAGCGGATACTTTGACAGGCCATGGCAATGGGAAAGAATAAGAAAAAACCAAAAGTGGATTGTGCAGTTTGGCTCAACAGACGATCCGAACATCCCATTGGAAGAGTTCAGGCACATACATCAAATGCTTAAGACAGAATACTATGAATTCAAAGGCGGGGGCCATTTCTCTGATAAGCAGGATAAGTTTCCTGAAGTTGTAAAGGCTGTAAAAGAGAAGCTCAGGCAATCCTAGCATCTATCGTCTGCGTTCATCGCGCAGTAATCCGTTTCAAGGGCAGAAGGCAGCCGATAGCCAAGAACCTTTACCTTGTTGTTTATCAAAAATGCCGGAAAGGTGTTTATGCCGAGCTGCCTTGTCAAAGCGCCGTTTTTTCCATGCTGGAATGCCATGGCATTCGGAAAACCATTTCTAAATTCTTCAAGGCTCTCGGCAGCTTTATTTGATGATTCGTGGCCCTGCTCAATAAAAAGGTCAACCCTGCCTTTTATTTCCTGCCTTTCAATGTAGAAATTCGCCCCGCTTGACCTGTCGTTCAGTATGTAATTTCCGCCTTTTTCAGTAAATATCTGCGATGTTTTTGCAAAGTTCTCAGTGCCTGAAAGGTTAGAGTCAAATATGTAAGCAGGCAGCATGTTTATTCCAAGATTCTTCACCAGTGCCATGCCTTCCTCTGAACCTGCATCTATCTCATTTGGCTTAAGCCCCGGATACAGCTCCTTCAAAAATCTCAGCGTGCTTGCAGTGCCGCAGTTGAAGCAGCTTTCTGTGTTCAATACTGTAAGCTGCGTGGATACCGCTTCTGTGTATTCGCATTTGGCTTTTTCTGTGCCGGGATTTGTGCATTCCCCCACCATGCCTTCCTGAACACACTCTTTATCTGAACTGCATGCTATCACTATAGGCAGCGGGATTTCTGTTCCCAAACCTGCATCAGGGAGGCTTGCCTTGAAGAAAAAAAAGGCTATGAGGAAAACGGCGCCCACAACAATTATCAGGAGCAATAAGGACGAAAACTGGCTTTCCTCCTTCTGCCCGGCAGGGGTTTCCCCGCTGGAATCCTGAATAGCATACCCCTCAAGCTCCTTCAGATGCTCATCCTCTTCGCTGAATGTGCTTTGGGGCTTTAAGGACGGCTCTTCATCTTTCGGCTCTTCAGAATCTTCATAGGTTTCAAACTCTATCTCTTCGCTTTTCTTATCTTCCTCTTCTGCCCTTTTCGCGGCTTCCTCAACAGAAACTTTCTCCTCTTCAATCCGCTTAAGCAGCTCCCCGTCAATGTCTTCTTCTGCCTTTTCCGTGGGCTCGGCGCCCTTTTCAGGCTCTTCGGCTATAAGAAGATCTGAAAAATCATCTTTTTTTGCAGGCTTCTCAGGGCTTGGCTCTTTTTTTGCCTCTTTCTGGGGCTTGGCCTTTTCTTTTTTTTTAGGCTCTTCCTTCCCTGCAGTTTCAGCCTTTTTCGGCTTCTGCCCATCTTGCTTCATCAGGCTCCTTATTCTTTCGCGGGCAGAGTCATATTCCTCTTCGCTTATGACATTTGATTCAAAGCTCTCCTTAAGGAACTCAAGTTCTCTCTCAAGCTTCTCTTTTTCCAAAGGGTCCATCTTAGCTGATTTTGGCAAGGGCTTTTCTCAGCTCCTGCTCCTCAAGATAAGGGTCTTCAAATGCATTGCCAACGCGGACATGCCTGCAGCCTAGCACATAAGTGGGGACTGTATTTTCAGGATTGAATTTTTTCAGGATTTCGAATTCGGCTTTCGGGATGCCTGCTTCTTTTGATTCTGTCATGAGATTGTCGCCTGTGTCGAGCTCCCATGTGTAGGATGTTATGTTTTCCGTGCCCTCTGATGCTTTTTTGAATGAATCCGAGGCCTTTTTGCACTCTGAACAGGAGGAAGTGATGAAAAGGCGGGCTATTGCCCTGCCATCGGCACTGCACACTTCGCCTTCCATGTCGGTAAATGTGCTCTTTTCATCCGCGTAAACAATTTCCGATGATCCAATGAGAGTTTTGAAATATGTCAATAAAGCCTTGTCTTTCTTTTCCTTAAGAAGCTCCTGCCGTATTGCCTCCTTTGCCTGCTCTTCACTTTCGCCGCTTTCGGCTCCTGAATACAGCCTGTCAACCTCTGAATCTTCAACAGATATTTCTGAGAGCAGATTTTTATCAAGAAGCTTCTCTATCAATAACCTTTGCCTGACTGATTCCCTGAAGAAATCCATCTCAAGATTGTCTTCCTCAAGCGCTTTTTCCATATCATCTGCAGAAAGGCCGCCGGATATGAAGAACTGCCCGATTTTGCTGTCAAGCTCATCTTCAGGCACTTCAATATTCTCCTTTTGGGCTTCCTGCACAAGTATTGCCTGAGGGACGAGAGAATCCTGCAGGAATTCGTCCTTTGAAACAATGCCCCTGTACTGGGGGAGTATGGAAAGCTTATACCAGCCGTCAAGGCTTTTTGAGGTTATATCCTGGCCGTTTACTGTTACAATAATTTCTTCCTTTATGCCCTTATCCCCGGTAGCCAAGTAGAATATTACGAATGCAAGCAATGCAAGGGCTGCAATTGAGGATAGGAACCACAGCAGAAGCCTTTCTTTCCTTTTTGCTTTTCTGCTTTTTTTGGGGGATTTTTTCACTTTAAAAACACCATTTTTTAGCCTACACTGTCAAAGTAATCTATCACCCCTTATAAGAGTGGAAAGCTTTTCACTAATAAATCTTTCTATTTTGCTTATAGCATTAACTACTAATGGGTTTCTATAAATTTTTATAACTGCCTTATGAGGATAAGGCGTTATGTACGACATAATTCTCGGAAGGGATGAAGAAGACAGAAAAATCTATGGAACAGAAGGCACAATACTGATAGGAAAGCATTATGTCAAGATGGGGCAGACCGTGTCTTTGTCAAATAAAGTTTATATGGACATTGCAAAGAGCCATGTTGTTTTCATATGCGGAAAAAGAGGATCGGGAAAAAGTTATTCGATGGGAGTGATTGCAGAATCTATTTTCGATTTGCCGCAGGAGATGCGCGAAAACCTTGCGATTGTGATGCTTGATACAATGGGGATATACTGGACAATGAAGTATCCCAACAAAAAGGACAAGGGGCTTCTAGATGAATGGAAGCTGGACGGAAAAGGGCTGAATGTGAATATTTTTACTCCTATCGGGTTTTACAAGCAGTACAAGGACAAAGGAATTCCGACTGATTTTCCATTTTCCGTGAAGACTTCTGAATTAAGCGCGCATGACTGGTGCATGACTTTCGGGATTGATGTCAACAGTGCTTTGGGGGTTGTGATTGAAAGGGCCATTGAAACTTTGAAGGAAAAGGGAAAGGATTTTGACATTGAGGACATTGCTCGCGAGGTGCAGGAAGATGACCGCGCTGACAATGACAGCAAGAATGCTGCTGAAAACCGCTTTTTGAATGCAAAGCATTGGGGGCTGTTCAGCAAGCAGGGCACTTTATTGGAGGATTTGATAATACCCGGGCAGATTTCAGTACTGGACGTGAGCTGCTATGCCTCAACTGCGGGGGCGGAAGGATTGAGGGCCATGGTGATTGGGCTTGTTTCTGAAAAATTATTTTTGCAGAGAATGGTCGTGAGAAAAGGCGAAGAGTACAGGGCAATATACAGCGAGACGCATTTTTACGAGAAAGAAGAGACTGAGAAGAAAGAGCCTTTAGTCTGGCTTATAGTGGATGAGGCGCACGAGTTCCTGCCCAATGAAGGAACAACAGCGGCTTCAAGGCCTTTGATTACCATATTAAGGGAGGGCAGGCAGCCCGGCATCTCGTTGGTTTTGGCGACGCAGCAGCCGGGGAAGATTCATACTGATGTCATGACGCAGTCGGATATTGTTATTGCGCATCGGCTTACTGCAAATATTGACGTTCAGGCTTTGGGAATGCTTATGCAGACTTACATGCGTGAAGGTTTGGATAAGCAAATTAATGTGTTGCCTAGGGTTACCGGAGCTGCGATTGTGTTTGATGACACCAATGAAAGAATCTACCCGATAAGGGTTCGCCCAAGGACAACGTGGCACGGCGGCTCATCTCCGTCAGCTTTGGTCAAGAAGAAGGAAGTTTTTGAGTTTCACAGCGCCTTGAAGTAAGGGATTCTGCTCAGCTCAAGTATGATAAGGACAAGTATCACTGCCACAACACTCATTAAATAAAGGCCTAAAGCTATAGAAAGGCCGACTGCGGCTATCGTCCATAATGAAGCGGCAGTTGTCAGGCCCCTTATTGCTACATGCTCCTTGAAGATTGTGCCTGCTCCTAGGAACCCTATTCCGGTTATTATTCCTGCTGCGACCCTTGCTGTTTCCGGCTCGAATGAGCTTAATGCCGCCAAAGTGAACAATGCTGCGCCCGTGCACACCATCATATGGGTCCTCATTCCGGCTGGCTTTTTCAGCCTTCCCCTTTCAAATCCGACTATGCTGCCCGCAATAGTGGCTGCTACGAGCCTTACTATCATCTCTGTTTCAGAAATCATTTTTCATTTCTTTTTTTCTGGGTTATTAAGGTTTTTGGTTTTTGTGTTCTTTAATTTGAATCCGAACCACCATCTGTTTTCATAAAAAACGCCAGCTATTGCCAACATAACTATTATTTTTAATAAGAGTTTATAATCAAATGATTTAAAACCATTATACAACAAAACAAAGACAGCAATACCTACGTAAATAAGGCTTCCATAGTAACCTTTAATCGAACCTTTTCTGATTTCAAAGAACAGATATATAATCAATGCAATGGTAAGCAATGACAAAAGAACACCAAAGAGAAATTTGGCATCAAAGGTTACATTTTGCAAAATTAAATTCTTATCGATTTTATATAACAATATTAAATTTAACAAGGGTAGAATAGAACCAATTAAAAGATACCAACGAATTATGTTAAGGCGCAGTGGAAATTTTTCTCTCATTGTCCAAAATTAGGCAAAACGCTTTAAAATTCTTTTCGTTTAAATAAATCAATCTTGTATACGCCCTCACAAACCACTAACTTTATATATAAAACAGCAATCCAATACATGGGGATCGTGCTTGGCTTACGGTTCAAGTTGAACTGAGGAAAGTCCACCCACACTTCGAAAGAAGAAGCGGCCGCTCCCGCCAGGGAGTTCCAGCGATGGAAGTAAACCGCTCAGAAACGCTACCGGCTTTGGAGCAGGATGATAAAAAGCAGGCTTCTGGCGACAGAAGCAGGACTTTGGACGTTTCCACGGCAAGGATGAAACGGCGAGCACCGGCCTGTGCAACCCATTATGGGGCTTAGTTAAATGCTGAGGCGGATGATCGCTGCCTGTGCAGCACAAAGCATCCGACAGAAGGTGGCTTACGCGGTCCCCATCTTCAATTTAAGGTGAAAAAATGGCGCAAGACAAAATCAGCATGCCTTCCGGCATAGGCGGATTGGTAAGGTATTTTGACGAATACAAGAGCAAGGTAACATTCAAGCCCGGCCATATAATAATCTTTGCGGCGGCAATAATGCTGATAATGCTCTTTCTGTACGGCTACGGCAATGCTTTGCTGGGGATTTAGATGTTTCCGGGAGTCAGCCCAAGGCAGATGCAGCAGATGATGCGCAAGATGGGCATCAAGCAGCAGGAGATAGATGCATCTGAAGTCATAATAAGGACTCCTGAAAAGGACATCGTGATTACCAATCCTTCTGTAAGCAAAGTGAACATGATGGGGCAGGAGACTTTCCAGATTTCAGGGAATATTGAGGAAAGGGCTACTTCTTCTGAAGCTGAAATCGGCGAAGATGACGTGAAGACTGTCATGGAGCAGACAGGCGCTGATGAAAGCAAGGCGAGAGAAGCCATAGAGAGGAATGAGGGCGATTTGGCTGCTGCGATTATGGAGCTTAAGGGAGAATAATTCTTTAGAAAGATATATAAAACTGGCAAATAAGGGATTGTCATGCCTGTTTTGTGCACTTCGTGCAATAAACCCATTGACACAAAAGACGAACTTATAACCTCCCTTTATCTTTTCAAAATCAGGCCTTACCATGCTTCCTGCTATTCAAAAAACTTGAAATCCATAAAAACGCTTTTATTGAATAACCACCCCATCAACAGCATAGGCACAACAATTTACGCTGCATTTGCTTCCGTAATGGGGCTTGTATTCGTATCCATTGCCATTTCAGCGCTTATAGGCGGTGATGAAAATCCTGCATTGTGGGTAGTGGCTGGCATTCTTATAACATCATTTCTCATAGTCTTGCCATGGTTCATCAGGCTATACAGCTACTATAAGTTCGAGAAAAGGGTCAAGGATTAGATGGCAAAAACAAACAACCAGGGATAAATTATTTATACTTAATTGCATTTTAACAGGGGATGGATAGCGGGGCGCTGATTCTTTCAAGAAAGAGGCTTAATGCTGCTGACAGAATCCTCAATGAGCTGTACCCTGCTTTTCTTGACGGGAGGCTGCTGCTCTCTGCGGCAAGAGGCATATTAGCGGCATATTCGCACGCAATAAAGGAACTTTCGGCAAATGGGATGAAAGGCGCGATAGGATACGCACTTGACGAAAAAGCCAAAGAAAGCCTTGAGGAGCTGAGGGAAATAATGGCCATGCACAGGAAAAGCCCCGTAGAGTTTGAAAGGAAAGGCAGGTTTGTGATATGCGACAGCAATTATTCAATGAGGATACTGAGCCATGATATGCTTAAAGAGCATGCCTTAAATGCAAAATCATTTATAGGCAGGGCTGTTACCCTGCTGGAAAAGGGGCAGTTAAGAGAGAATGAAAGAAGCCTTTGACAATGCATTCCAGGAATGGAAAAGAGTCGATCATCTGTTCTATGTAAGCCTTAAGTACACAAGGACTGTGGACATGATGAAGCATGTCATGGAGAGGATGATTAGCACCCTTGATTTCTGCATGGAATCCTTATTGAAGCACGCCAAAGAGAGCAAGCTTACGGGGAATGTCCCCTCAAACCCCGGGCTGAGGCACGACCTTCTTAAGCAGCTTTATCCCAATGATGAAGCGATAATAAACATGCTTAACCTTTACATGAAACTGAGGAAATTGTTGAGGGCAAGCTACACCAAAAGGGAAGAGTACAGAAGGCATGTCACGATGACAGCGACAATAGACAACAATGAGATTGTCGAGGTCAATATCGATTTGCTCAAGGAGTATTACGACCAGATAAAGGCGTTTATATTCTACACAAGGGCCAAGGCTTACGGCGAAGAGCCTGCTTGATTGATAGGAGTAAGAGAAGGTTAGCATCATAAAACCGCGAGGCGAGTGCACTGTGAAAAAGTGAGCCTCGCGACAAGAGTTGCGCAGCGGATTTAAGATACGCAATATCCGTTAATGGAATTTATAATCCGGCTGACTTGCCATGGAAAAGCTCAAAAAAAGGCTGCTTGAGAAGGGCTGGGAAGAGAAAGAAGCGGAAAAAGCTGCAAGGATAACTGCAATAGCGAAAGAAAGCAGGCACCCCGCAATAAAGAAGCTTGACAAGGCTGTTTACTGGATTGCCTTGTCTGTTGCGGTTTTCGGGAACTTTGTCATCTCCATTGCGCTGGTGCCTGTCCTGATAGCGCTTAAAGGAATCGGGCTTTATCTCACTGTCATAGTTCTTGGGGTTTCTTTCGGGCTGCTGATTGAATTATTGGTAAGGAGCATCGAGCATCTTGAAAGGAAGCACCATGTTTTCCTTGGCATTTTTTTGCCCGCTATAGCATTGGTAAACCTCGTTATCATAGCTAACATAGCATTTTATTATGAAAAAATATTGAAGATAAGCAATCCGCATAACCCGTTTCTTGTCGGGATTGTTTATGCGCTTGCTTTCATTGCTCCATTCTTGTTGTATAAAGTCTTGCTGAAAAAAGACTATTATTCAGGATAAGATGAACTGCCTCATTGTCCATGGCGCAGGCGGAAATCCGCAGGAAAACTGGTTCCCGTGGCTCAAGGCAGAGCTTGAAAAAATTAGGGTTGGGACTTTTATTCCGAGATTTCCAACTCCAAAAAAGCAGACACTCAATGAGTGGATGAAAGTGTTTTCAGAATTTAAGGATAGAATTGATGAAGATGCCATTTTGGTTGGGCACAGCCTCGGGGTTGCGTTTATTCTCAATGTTCTTGAGAAGCGCAAGGCTAATGCTGCATTTTTTGTTGCCGGATTTGGAGGGAAGGTTGAGAATGAATACTGGAAAGGCATGAAAAGCTTTGCGGACAAAAAGTTTGACTGGGGCAGCATAAGGAAAAACTGCAGTGGGTTTTTTGTTTATCACTCCGATAATGACCAATACATTCCGCTTAGCGTGGCGGAAGAATTGGCAGGGAATGTTAAAGGGAAGCTTAAAGTAATAAAGGGCGCAGGGCATTTCAATACAGCAGCAGGATATAATAAGTTTGGGCTGCTTCTTGAGGATATGAAAAGGATAATCTCAAAACATTTATAATTCATTGGCTTATTCTAAAGGGCATGGTGGCCGTGGTGTAACCTGGCAGCACTGGAGACTGTGGATCTCCTAGACCGAGTTCAAAAATCCCAAAGCCTGAGTTTTTGGGCATGAAAGTCTCGGCGGCCACCCCATTTCTAATCGGAGTTTTGAGAAGAAAGCGCCGCAGGTGGCGGTGCTACGGTTTTACTGCGTAAAACCTGCTCGGCATCCCGTAGGGACAACCCCTGCCTCGCAGCACGCCACTACGGCGCTGGACGTGACTGGGGATGCGCCCTACGGGCTGTCACGTAGGATGGCGAATGAAATGAGCCATCCGTCCAGCCGCCGAAGTGGTGGCGTGCTGCTCTATTAAAAACAAAAATACTTAATAGTAACCTTTATAAATACCCCAATATTCCCAACTCCATTAGCCCGAGTCAATAAGGCGCTTTTAGGGCTGCTAAAAGGCGCTATATTCTTGGCTATCCGGCAATAATAATCAGTCACAAAATGGCAGAACAGAAGCAGGAATCAGCGGAGAATTTCAGGTATTTCGTAAGGATTGCGAATACAGACCTTGACGGAAACAAGCACATACTTCTCTCCCTCGGAAAGATAAAGGGAATAAACATAATGTTCGCCAATGCGGTCTGCAGAATGGCTGGAGTAGACATAATGAAGAAGACAGGAACCCTTAGTGATGATGAAGTAAAGAGGATCGAGGAAGTCCTGAAAGATCCTGCAAAGCACAGGATTCCGGCATGGCTCTTCAACCGCAGGAAGGATCCTGAAACCGGCGAAAGCGGCCATCTTATGACTTCAAACCTCATATTCACCCATGAGAACGACATAAAGAAGATGAAGAAAATAAGGAGCTACAAGGGCCAGAGGCACGCTTCGGGGCACCCTGTAAGGGGCCAGAGGACCAAATCAAATTTCAGGAAAAACAAGGGAAAGGTGTCACTGGGAGTCAAGAAAAAGGCCGGCGCCAGTGCCGGCAAGGGGTAAAAGATGGGCGCTAAAAGGCACAGGAAAAAATATGCAACTCCGAGCCACCCATGGCAAAGGGAGAGAATCGAGGAAGAGAAAGGGCTTGTCTCAAAATACGGGATAAGGAGGAAGTATGAGCTCTGGAAGATGAAGACTATCCTCAAGAATTTCACAAATCAGGCAAAAACACTGATGAAAGGAGAAAGCACAAACAATGATAAGGAGGCAAAGCAGCTCATGGAAAGATTAAGCAGGCTGGGCCTCATGGACAGGAATGCGCAGCTTTCGCAGGTTCTCGGCCTTAAGATTGAGAATGTGCTTGACAGAAGGCTGCAGACCCTTGTTGACAAGAAAAATTTTGCAAGAAGCGCCAGCCAAGCAAGGCAGTTCATAACCCACGGCCACATAATTGTAGGCGGCAAGAAGATAAGCGCCCCATCATATCTTGTTCCTGTTGCAGAGGAGGCAACAATACAGTTTGTAGATAATTCCTCTCTCGCTAATCCTGAGCATCCTGAAAGGGCTATTGCGCCTGAAGAAAAGGAGAAAAAAAAGCAGCAGCCTAAGAAGGGAGAAAAGAAAGCTGAAAGGAAAGAGGACGAGGACATAATCACAGATGAGGAGATAAAGGAGGCAGTCAAGGATGAAGAGCCGGTAGTTGTAATTGCGGAGCCTGAGCCGGCGGCGGAATCTGCAGAAGCAAAAGAAGCGGCTGAAGAGGACAAATAAAGATGGCAAGAATGGAGAATATAAGGTGGGGAATAGCGCACATTTACGCAAGCTATAACAACACGATAATACACATTACTGACATAACCGGCACAGAAACTATAAGCAAGGCTTCAGGCGGAATGGTTGTTAAGAGCCACCGCATGGAAAGCTCCCCTACAGCGGCAATGATAGCCGCAAAAAAAGCAGGGGAGACTGCAATAGACAAGGGAATAAACGCAATCCATGTAAAGATAAAAGCTCCTGGAGGCCATAACGGACCAAGCAGCCCAGGCCCCGGAGCGCAGGCAGCAATAAGAGCCTTATCGAGAATGGGGCTAAGAATAGGCATAATTGAGGAAGTCACGCCTATGCCGCACGACGGATGCAGGAAGAAAGGCGGAAGGAGAGGCAGGAGGGTATAAGATGGAAGTCAGGCTTCTTGAGAGCAAAAAGGACGAGGACAAAGTCTCATTCATGATTAAGGACGCGAATGCATCATACGCAAATGCGCTCAGGAGGATAATCATGGAAGATGTGCCTACCATGGCGATAGAGGATGTTGAAATAAGAAGCAACAGTTCAATACTCTATGACGAGATGATAGCACACAGGCTGGGGCTTATACCGCTCACAACTGACCTCAAGTCATACAATGTCCCTGAAGAGTGCAAGTGCGAGGGAAAAGGGTGCGCACGATGCCAAGTGAAGCTAACTCTCAATGCAGGGAAAGGCGCAGGAGTTGTCTACGCTTCAGAACTCAAGAGCAAGGATTCAGCAATAAAGCCAGTCTATCCAAAAACTCCCATTGTAAAGCTGCTCAAGGGGCAGGAGCTGGAGCTCGAGGCTACAGCAATGCTGGGAAGGGGAAGGATACACGCAAAGTGGCAGCCGGGCCTTGTTTATTACAAGAAAAAGCCTGTTGTTGAGATAGGCAATGTTAAGAACCCTGAAGAAGTAGTTGACAAGGCTCACGGCAATGTCTTTGAGATAAAGAACGGAAAGCTTGAAGTTGTGAAAGAAAACCTATTCAAATTCGACCTTGCCGGTGTTGCCGAGGAAATTTCAGACGGCCAGATAAGGGTAAGATATGAAGATGACTATATATTTACTCTTGAATCATGGGGGCAGCTGAGCTGCAGGGAGATACTTACAGCCGCGCTGGACATATTCGACCAGCAGCTTGACGAAATGGCAGAAAAAGTGAAGGAGAGCAAGCAATAGACTTGCAGCAGGAGGCGCAGGCATAAGAGGATTTCCACCCACATATGGTGCGGGGGTGACAGAGCCTGGCCAAATGTGCAAGGTTGAGGGCCTTGTCCCTTAGTGGGTGCGCGTGTTCGAATCACGTCCCCCGCATTGATAATAAAAAAATAAGCAGATTAAAATGAAAAACAGGCGAAAATCAGAGATTTTCGGGCTTTTCATCAGGAGAACAAGATGAAAAGAACAGGACCGACAAATCCGGTGTTGCAGGGCTTGATACACGAGCTCAAGAAAAACAGCAGCGAGCAGTCTGTAAGCCTGTGGAAGAGGGTTGCTGTTGACCTAGAGAGGCCCTCAAGGCAGAGAAGGGCAGTCAACCTTTCAAGAATCAACAGGTTCGCAAAGGAGAATGAAGTAATTGTGGTTCCGGGAAAAGTCCTTGGGACAGGGACACTGAGCCAGAAGCTTACAATTGCCGCTTACCAGTTTTCAAAAGGAGCAAAGGAAAAGATTGAGCAGTCGGGCTCGATTGCAGTATCGCTAACAGACTTAAGCAAAGGCAACCCCAAAGGAAAGGGGATTAGGATAATGGGATAAAAATGATTATTGACGCAAAAAATCTTGTGCTTGGAAGGGTTGCGACAGTTGCCGCGAAAAAGGCGCTGCAGGGAATAAGAGTAGATATTGTAAACTGCGAAAAAGCCGTAATCACCGGCAATAGGGAGCAGATCCTTAAAAGGTACAAGCATGAGAGTGACAGAGGAACCCATTCAAGGGGCCCGTTCATGCCGAAGATGGCTGACAGGTTTGTCAAGAGGGCAATAAGAGGCATGCTCCCTTACAAAAAAGCAATGGGCAGGAAGGCGTTTGACAGCATAAAGTGCCATATAGGGATCCCTGCAGGCATGAAAGAGCAGAAGGCAGAGAGCATGGAAAATATTGATGTTTCCAAAAAGCAGGGCGTTGACTTTGCAACTGTAAAGGAGATCTGCAATCATCTCGGAGGAAGAAAATGAAAATTGTTTCTGCTTCAGGAAAAAGGAAGAGGGCAATCGCAAGAGTGACACTGAGGCAGGGAAAAGGGATAATAAGGATAAATAACGCCCTTCTTGAAAACTACAGCCCTGAGCTTTCAAAGATGAAAATCATGGAGCCAATCCTGCTTGCAGGGGATTCTGCAGGGAAAGTTGACATTGACGTCAGCGTGAGCGGAGGAGGCGTAACAAGCCAGGCAGAAGCCTCAAGGCTCGGGATTGCAAAAGGCCTTTCAGAATTCTCAAAGAGCGACAAGCTGAAGAAAGCATTCCTTGAATATGACAGAAGTCTTCTTGTCGCGGATGTAAGGAGAAAGGAGACAAGGAAGCCGAACAGGCACGGAAAGGCAAGGGCAAAAAGGCAGAAGTCTTACAGGTGATACTATGATAATTCCAATAAGATGCTGGAGCTGCGGGAAGCCAATCGGGCACCTGTGGGAAGAGTATGTTGACAAGGTCAATGCAGGGGAAGACAGGAAGAAAATCCTTGACAGCCTCAAGGTGGAAAGGTACTGCTGCAGGGCAATGATGCTCGGGCATGTCGACCTTATAGACACGACGGCACAGTTCAAGAAGTTTTGATTTTTTGTTTTAGCCTTATTTCTGTATTTTATTTGTTATTATTTCGGTCAGCAGCTTTCGCCCGCAGTGAGTTTATCTGAAATTGTGCCTTGCCCTCAATATGCTCCGCAATGTTAGCCACGAGGCTCGCTCCCACTCATAACGCTCGCCTCGTGTTTTTATTGGGCTCACCTTTGGCTGCTAACCAACATTTTGAAATTTTCAAATAAAGCAAAAGTATTTAAAAAACAATTTCTGTTTTAGGGCTATGGGCAATGACGTGATTTACATCGGGAGCGACCATGCAGGCTACAGGCTCAAGCTGAAGATAAAGCGGCTTCTTGAAAGAACAGGGCACAAGGCTGTGGATGTCGGGGTGAATGATGACAGGAAAAGGTATGATTACCCTAAAACAGCCGCCAAGGTTGCAAAAAAAGTTGCAGATGAAGGCGGGAGAGGCATTCTTTTATGCGGCACAGGATTAGGGGAGGCGATTGCTGCCAACAAGTTCAAGGGCGTAAGGGCTGCGAACTGCTTCAATGAATACACTGCAAGGATGTCAAGGGAGCACAATGACAGCAATGTGCTGTGCCTCGGCGCAAGAGTGCTGGGCGGAAAAGAGGCTGAGAAAATAACCAAGGCGTGGGTTGAAGCCGATTTCAGCAAAGAAGAAAGGCACATCAGGAGGCTGAAGCAGATAAAGGACATAGAAAAAAAAGCCTGCCGCTAAAATGGAATTCCTGCCCTATTTTCTTGTGTCGGCTGCCTCATACTTTGGCCTTGTTGCCGGCTCCACAATCATGAAGCTTGCCTACTCCGAGAAAGATGAGCTCAGGCAGATCCTGTTCATGATAAGGAAAGGGCTGCTGTTTATAATATTTGTAACGGCTGTTTTCTTCACTTTCGGAAATACACCGGTAAGCCTTGGGTTTGCGCTGTTTTTTGCGGCGCTCAGCTTCTTCAAGTACAAGACAGATCACCTCGCCAAGAAATCGATGATAACGTATCCGGCGCTTGCTGTCGTCTTCTACTTCAGCTCCGCTGATGCGGCATTTTTCGCGGCTGAGTCTGCGCTCATATTCCTATATGGCATTGCGGCCGCATCGCTGAATTTTGAGATGAAACAGAAGAATTATTTTGAGCTCTTAAAATACAATGCTGCTTTCATTATCATAGCGAACGCGCTTTATCTCCTGTGACCTTCCATTTAGGTTAAGGCGCAGTTTTGCTCGGCAGTTTTTTATCCGGTTAAGGCAGAGCCGCCGGAGGCTTCGGTTGTTTTTTAAATTCTTTATTTATTGAAACGATGGGTGTTTTTTATTGAGAAAAAACCATTCCATTGTTCCAGAACACACTCCTTACCTCAGCCTCAAACAAATGGCGGGCCTGCCTTAACCTAGCCCATTACCATTTCTCTTTCCTTAACCCGAGATAGAATGAAAAATGGTTCACTGCTACGTCCAGTACAAAGCTAATTGCCAAAATGACAATTGCAATGTCAATCGGGACTATAGCATAAAACGAGATGAAAACAAGTGCGCCTATCACAAAGTCTACCTGGTCAAACGGGATAAATGCCTTTCCTGATGGTATACCGATGCGCCTCTTGAAGAAGCTCTCGACAAGGTCTCCGGCTATCGCGCCTGCCCCCAGCAGGAACCCTATTATTGCCCAGTGATTATAATCGACCAAAGATATTTCCTTAAAAAATCCGATGGAATAAAGGGCATATTGGAAAAAAGCTGCCAGAATTCCGAATGCTATCCCAAAAACGATGCCCCTGTAGGTCTTATGGCTGCCGAATATTTCCTTTCCAGCAAGCCTTTTTCCGGAATCTACCGGGACTGCAAGCCTCCTGAAGGAATTTTTCATTATAACCGGAGCCATGTTGGAGAAATATGCCGGCAGCATGAAGTAAAACGCCTTTGCGATCAAGATTAAAATCATTTTTGCATGCCAGCCAATCTCTTTCTCAAAAAACTGGCGAATCCTCCAAACGGCCCGTAAAGTATGCTTCCTTTATAGCTTGTTCTTTTGCGCTTTATGGCATCTCTCAGTTCCCCATCAAAGATGGTATAAGCACTGCAAACTTCAAAAGCAAAATGCGCGTCAGAGCCGGCAGTTCCTGCCAAATTGAGCCTTTTTGCCGTTTTTTGCGCTAATTCGTTATTTCCCGGCAGATTTCTTGCATTGAAAACCTCTATCGCGTCAATTTTGTTTTTCACTGATTCTATTCCATATTTAAAGCGCTTATTCATGCTCAAAGAAGCCCTAAACGGGTGCGCTATGCTCACAACCGCATTTTGCTTTCTTAAGCTGTCAATCACATCGAAAAAATTCCCCGGCTTTACCTCATCTTTCAGGTAAAAGGCCAAGACCTCTCCGGCATCGGTAGTTATCTCTTCCCCTATTATGACTTCAAAATTTCTGCCATCATTTAATTTCTTTGCCTTAACCGCCCCCCTTATGGTGTTATGGTCTGTAACTGCAATTCCATCCAGCCCTTTTTTATTCGCAAGCTTCAGCAGCAATTCCGGCTTAAGATTGCTGCATCTGGAGTAATAAGTGTGATTATGCAGGTCATATTTCATCTGATGAAATCGCAATGAATCATTTAAATATCTTTTTATTATTTCATAGTTCCTTTCAGTGCGGCGGAGGCTAACAGCCTATGCATATCCTCTGGACAGCTCTGTGAATAGAAACAGCAGGAATTAAGCTATTTTTTCGCATATTGCTATATTATGAAAATTCAATTGCGGGGAAGACGAATAAGGAAATCTTTTTACCAGTGAAAAAGGCAGGGGGATGTTCGGGGTGGTGAATCTCCCTACATGTTTGAATTTTAATATCTTAAGATTGTTACCGCATATTAAATTTTTGAAATATTTAGTAGTAAATTTAATGGACCCCCATTCTCTTGGAATAAAAAGAAATATTAGTGTATAGATAAAATTTTCGCTATTAGGTTCAACTAAAATAACATATTTTCTTGAAACCCTATTTAGCTCTTTTACTACCTTTTCAGGATTATCTACGTGATGTAAAACATCAAAACACATAACAACATCAAATGAATCATCTTTAAATGGAAGTTTGTTAGCATCGGCAATCATCTTTTTTTTAACAGGATTTAATAAAAGAGTTTCTCTATTTATATCCGTAACTAGTAAATCACAAAAATCCGCAAGGTAATAAGAAAAATATCCGTTCCCGGCACCTACTTCCAAAACCTTAGTTTTTTTGGAAAATTTGATATTCTTTTTTATGAAATTAAGTTTATCAGTAACATGAGCTTTTACAACAGGGTGGTCAAATTTTCTCAATCTTCCTGTTTTTTCAGAATTATAGAATTCCCTTGCCCTGCTTTCTATGGACTTAACCCCAAACAGCTTATTTGGTGCCATCTTTTCTGGAATACCTGAAAGCGATTACAAGCCTATGAACCAGAGAATAAGTTGAGAGTATAGCCAGGATTATAAACATGGCCATGAATTGCTGCAGGATGGTAAAAACTGACAGAATAATAATCCTGAAGAACCTGAACGAGACCGCATTGCTTACCTTTAAGTGCAAAACCGACTCGATGTTTGCCGAAACGTTCGTCGCCAGAAAAATCACTACCAGTGTATATACGCCCAATGGAATATTTATAAGGCCATACAGCATGTATGCCGCGAGAAATGCCCCGTCACTTATCTTATCGAGAGTCCTGTCCACAAAAATCCCGAAAGTAGTGCTCTTTCCTGCAGCTTTTGCCACAGCCCCGTCAACAACATCAAAGAATCCGCTGAGCAGTATTATCAGGCCGCCAGAATAAAAATGGCCGTTCTTCAATAGCGGGAAAAATGCTATTATCAGCAGTATATTAAAGGAAGATATAACATTTGGGGGGATGCCGATATAGATAAAGATTTTGGCGGCAAAATCGACAATATGCCTTGTTTTGTCCCTTAGCAATTGAGTCCTCATGTGCAAGCTATTTTAAATGCCCCCTGATTATAAACTTTATGATTTCGCCAATTCATAATAGGGGCTGTTAATTTTTAATATCAATTAGCCCCTATTATGTTCGAAAGACCTAACAAAGGCTATTAAAAACTTAGGTCTTTCGCTATAGCATAGTTTCATGCGGAAAGCAGCTCTCAATGGTTAAATTAATAAATGGGCGCAATAGTTATTGCTTAATGGAAAATAAAAATGAGCTGAAAATAATCCTGATTTTTACACTGCTTTATCTGGCATTATTCACGCTCCTTGCGCTCTGGAAGGAAAATTACGAATTTTTATTTTACATATTTGTTCTTTCCTCATTGATACTCTTAGTCGTGCTATACCACAAAAAAATACACTTGTCTATCATGGTCATCAGCGGACTCTCTATACTTGGCCTTATGCACGTTTCAGGAGGGAACATACACCTAGGCGGAACAAGGCTGTATGACATATACCTGCTGGGGGGGATTTTAAGATACGACCAGCTAGTCCATACTTTCGGCGTATTCATAGCAACTTTGGTCGGCTACAGCATGATTAAGCCATACCTTGACCATAGGATAAAACACCATCCCCTAATCCTATCCATCATCCTTATTCTCATTGCATTGGGTGTCGGAGCCATAAACGAGATAATCGAATTTATGGCAGTATTGTTCCTTGGCGCAGAAGAGGCTGTAGGTGACTACTTCAACAATGCTTTTGACCTGGTCTTCAATACCATTGGCTCTATAATCGCATGCTTTTTCATATATAACTACCATAAAAAGCAAATCGTGGCAAAATGAACCATCTTTTTTCAAAACCCAACCAGATAACAATCATAAGAATATTGCTGATACCTGTTTTCATATATTTTCTCATCTCTGAGCCCCCATACAAAGATTATCTTGCAGCTTTCGTATTCATTGTGCTTTCCCTGTCTGATGCTCTTGATGGATACATAGCAAGGAAAAGCAAGCAGGTGACAGAGCTTGGCAAGCTGATAGACCCCATAGCGGACAAGCTTCTTATATCTGCAGCCCTTGTATTCCTTATAGGCAGGGGCATACCAATATGGATTGTTGTGGTGATACTGGCAAGGGAATGGATAATAACGGGAATCAGGATGATTTTTGTTACTAAAGGGACAGTTGTCGGCGCCAGCACTCTGGGCAAGCTCAAGACAATAAGCCAAACTGTTGGTGTTGTAATGGTACTTGTAAATTTTCCATTTGCAATATGGGTTATATATCTTGCAGCAGTATTAACAGTAATCTCCGGGATTGATTACCTGATAAAATTCACCGGCCTTGTTGAAGGCAAAGTTTTAAACATACCCAACCTTATAACGCTTATCCGGCTGGTTTCTATTCCGGTATTTGCAATATTTGTCATTCAAAACAGGATGGATATTGCCCTTGTGATTTTTGCGCTTATAGCCATAAGCGACAAGGCAGACGGCATGTCTGCGAGGATGATGAAGCGGGCCACCGAATTCGGCAGCGTATTCGACTCTTTCACTGACTGGACATTCCTCTCTGTTTCGGTTATATCTTTCCTTTACAGCGGACTGCTTTCCATGAAGATTGTTGCGCTTCTTTCCATCCCTGCAATCGCGATGGCTATGATAAAGATGTACAACATGAAGAAGCACAATGCCATAATAAGCTCAGCCATAACAAAGATAGGGGTGGGAGTCGGCTACCTTACCATTGGCTCGATAATTATAAATTTCAGGTACAAAGACTATTTTCTGGCCGCATCACTTGCCCTTGCTTATTCAGGCCTTGCTGCATTTATATGGAAAAGCCGCAGCATCAGAACTTCTTCATCTTCAGGGAAGAGACCATAAGGATGCCCAGCACCAGATAGATATAAGGGTAAAACTTCATCGGTGTGCTGAGAAAGTAGATTATCGGAATTATCAGTCCATTTGTAGTTATCGGCATTCCCTCATATTCTCCTTTCATATCCATTATGTTGTAGCGGGCAAGCCTCAGTATGCCGCAGAATATGAATATTCCGAAGGATATCATTGTAAGCGGAGTCTGCCTTTGCATAAGGACAAACCCGAATATTGCAGGCGCGACTCCAAAGGAGATTGTGTCTGCAAGCGAATCGAGCTCTTTTCCAAACTCATTAGATGATTTTGTTATGTGCGCTATCCTTCCATCGAGATAGTCAAACACAACTGCCGCGATAAGCATATAGGCGGCAAGGAGAGGCTTTGAAGTTATCGAAAAGACTATGGAAGCCAGTCCCAAAGCTACGTTTGCTAGGGTAAAAAGGTCTGCAAACTTGATAAGGCTGGTTATCCTGAAATAGCCCAAGTCGCTTCTTCTCACAAGCCTGAATTCCGAGCGGAAAACCCATTCTATTGCTGAAATACCTGTCAGGGCGACTGCTATGTACACAAGTATCCAGTCTACATTCCCCAATAAGGCTGGAACAAGGGCTACTGTCTGGAAGAAGAGCATCAGCTTTCCAATCAGTGTAGGCTTGAATTCCCTCCTCCTGTCCCTGTAGAGCAGGATAGATGCCCCGGCGACCGTCAGTATGTCTCTTGCAATGAAAACTGCCGCAACCCAAAAATCAATTACAGACACGAAAACCAATGCAACCGCGGTGATGTTTATCAGCAGCTTGTCCGCAAGAAGGTCCACTATAGAATGCAGCTGGGAGATTTTCTTTTTTCTCTTTGCTATAAACCCGTCAAGGAATGCTATTGCCGCCGTAAGCAGGAACAGCAAAAGCGATAAATTTTTCCTTTGGTTGAGCACGGCCAGCACTATTATTGCTGAGAGAAGTATCCTAAGCACCGCCATGGTTATTGTAAGCTTCCTTTTTCTTATGCCAAATTTTACAGAGTCCTGTATTTTTTTCAGGTTTTTCCTGTGCAGTATTCTGGGCCTTTTCATTTTAGTATGACGCTATAACGCTGGAGCCTGCCTTGACCTTATCGCCTTTTTTCACCTTAAGATGCGCTTTTGAGCTTAATATCACTGTTGCCTGAGAACCGAGTGAGATAAATCCCACTTTATCTCCCTTATCAATTTTTTGCCCTGCCTTAACAAAACAGCTTATCCTCCTTGCAAGGAACCCGGCTATCTGTATGACTTTTACCTTTCCTAGCCTTTTATTCTGGATTATTATCTCGTTCTTTTCATTCATCAATGATTTTTCAAGGTCGTATGCCTTAAAGAATTTTCCAGGTTGGTGGAGTGTTGAAAGAACCTTTCCCCCAACAGGAGAGCGGTTGTAATGAACATCCAAAGGGGACATGAAAATTGATACTGCATAGCAGTCTTTTCCTATGTCTTTTGAAAGAGTTTTTATCTTTCCAAAAAGCCCCTTGCTTATCTTCATATCTGGGCCTTTTGTCCTTATTATTGAGATTATTTTTCCGTCGGCAGGGGACACAACTACATTGCCTTCCGGGATGCTTCTTTTCGGGTCGCGGTAGAAGTTAAGGAGGAAAAGAAAGATTATTGCAAGAAGCGCCGCAGGCAGGAAAAAAATCAGTTGTATAAGCATGTACATGAGGGCAGAATATCAGGTTAAAAATCTTTCCATTGAAAAAGATAATAGCCCCGCCAGACATCGAAAATCAGGGATTTTCTGGCCTGTCGGTGCTTTACTTTGTAATAGCCCCGCCAGACAGCGGAACTTGCGTTCCTGGCCTGTCGGTGCTTTACTTTGTAATAAAACTGCTGAAGATTTTAATTTCCATCACCAAAATCCCCTATGCTTGACCAGCTACACCACGGGGCTGTAATACAAAGTTAAGCCGCCTGATTTATAAAATTATTCAAAAAATTTTTATAGGCTGGCTGTGATAGGAAGAATATGAAAGCCGTAATCGCCGCTTTTTTGGCATTCATGGTTCTTTTCCTGTACGGATGCGGCTCAAATGATGAAGTTCCCATAATAACCGGCGGTGCTGTTGTTGATGTGCAGGAGCCTGCACAGCAGGAAGAGCTGCCGCCTGCACCGGTTCCGGAGCCAAGAGAAGAGATAAAGACAGTAAAGCTGTGCCATGATACGGATAATGGGATAATAAGGTGGGAAGAGGGCAAAGTGTTTGGATTTTATGACAATGCCTCAAGGTTTGAATTCAGCGACTATTGCGAAGATAATGTGTATTTGACCGAATACTACTGCGAGAACGAGGAGCCTGTGACAAGAAGGTTCCAGTGCAGCAACGGGTGCAGGCAGAACCACTGCACTTAAGAATATATCTTAATCGCTTCCTCTTCCATAAAATGAAGCTCTTTAGATGGGACGATAAGGCACTTCATGCCTTTTCCAAAATCTTCCTTCATAAGCTCCCGGGCTTTTCCTGCCTTTATCTTCATGCTTTCGCTTCCCAGCCTTGCGCAGCCTATGCATAGTGTGCCTTCTGTAAAAATGCCTTCTTTTCTTTTTTTATCTATTCTCAGCAGGAAACTTATCGCGTCTGCAATATTCATGCTGTCACCTTTCTCCTGATTCAGGTCAAGCAGAAACAGGGTATGCGTGCCCGTTTTCATATTCTGCTTTAGGATATTGTAGGGGCTTTCTACGTTGTCATTAAGGTAGGGTATGCTTGTCACTTTGCCGAACTTGTAGAGCTGAAGACCGGTTATTCCTATGGCAGTAAGTATTGAGGCGTTGCTTATTGCCCTGACATCAACTCCCGCTTCCCTTGCCCTCATGTAAAGGTCGAAATGAGTTGTTGCCGAGAAAGCATCCCCGACAACCAGGAAGGCAGCATTTCCCGCCTTGGCAGCGTTAAGGATTTCATCCGCTTTTGTCTCGACAAGGCTCCTGTCCGCAAGAATTATTTCTTTTCCGTATAATCTTTCAAGAGACTCTTTCTTTACGTTAAGGAAGGAAGTGTAGTGCTCAAGATAGACCTTGTCTGCCTTTTTCACAAGCTCAAGCCCTTTAAGGGTTATGTCCTTCTCGTCTGAGAGGCCGATTCCTATCATGTACAGTGCCATAGGCTTGGGAATGTTCTTGGTTTTAAAAAGGTTGACAAAAAAGGAAAGGTACTATGTACAAAGCGCCAGCTATGGCGGTGCGGCGATTTTCTCCGAAAGCCTGCTCGGCAGCCCATAAGGCGCCCAGCCTCGCCGCACGCCACGTTGGCGCTCTATTTCAAAAAAGAAACTTTTATTAATTGCCCTGATTTGTATGTTGCTCGGGGGTAGAATGGAGCCTACAATAATATTTCTCGGGACTGGCGGGGACAGCTATGTTGTAGGAAGGCAGTTAAGGGGGGCGGGAGGCATAATACTGCAGATTGGTGAGAACCAGTTCCATATAGACCCGGGAGCGGGCAGCCTCAGCTCAGCGCGGGATGCGGGAATCAGCATGAGGAACAACACTGCCGTCTTTGTGTCTCACAACCACATCAACCATGCAAATGACGTCAATGCAGTGATAGATGCGATGACTTACGGCGGATTTGACAAAAAGGGAGTTTTAGTCTCTAATAACACGGCCGTCAACGGAAGCAATGTCTCAGAGCCGTTTTTGAAGAAAAGGTACAGGGATTTTCTGGAAAGGTATATTGTCCTTAATGCCGGGCAGCGCGTAGGGATAAATGAAGTGGAAGTGAAAGCGCTCAAGGCGCTGCATTCTGATCCTGCTGCCATCGGCTTCAAGTTCTTCACGCCTGAATTCACACTTTCATATACCGGAGATACCAAATACAGTGCTGAGCTTATTGAAGAGTACAAAGGGTCAAACATAATCATACTTAACATGCCTTATCTCGAGAAAAGAAGGGAAAATGAGGGGCTGTGCAGGGAAGATGCCATAAAGATACTGAAAGAAGTGAAGCCGAGGCTGGCAATAATCACCCACTTTGGGGCAGAGATGCTGAAAGCCGATCCAATTTACGAAGTAAGGGAGATGCAAAAGGAAGGCGGATGCCGCGTGATAGCGGCCAAGGACGGCACAATAGTCAACCCGACATCATATTCTGCAGAGCGGGGGCAAAGGACTCTGTTCGGATACAGGGATTCTGAAGGAGAGAAACAGCAGGATATAAGAGTCTATAATTATAATGAAGTCAAGGAAGTTGATGAGATGGTTGAGAAGGAGGAATAATCCTTTATTTTCCTTTAATTTCGCCCTTCATGAATGATTCTATCTTGGCAGACATGTTTAAGCTGTTCTTCCTGCAATAAGACCTGAATTTGTTGAAAGTGTCCTCATCCACTGTGAAATTTACCCTAGTCTTATAAGTTATTTTACGAAGTTTCCCTGTCCTATCATATTCTTCTAAAGCGTTAAGCATATCCCGATTCTCATTAACTATTCTCCTAATCTTTTTTGCAATTCGTGACATTATGATTGCCCCATTCAATATTAGATGCACTTATTCGTATATATAAATGTGTATAAAAATATTTGGGTTTTAGACATTCAGAAGAGCAATAATATAACCCCATACCCAATAAAGCACCCTATGCTTATGAGCGGCATTGCCGGATAGAACTTGTCTTTCTGGCCTTTTGCAAGCAGGAAGAAAAGGGCTATTGCCGCAAAAAGCGGGATGAGCAATGTTATTAAGAATCCCATAATCTCTGTATTTGAAAGCATGAGGCTTTTCATGACAACGCCTGCGAATATAAGCGGGAAGCCTATGTCCCCTCCGCCAAGGACAGCTATTTTATTTTCCTGCTTTGTATTTTCCCCTTCCCTTAAGGGCTTCATTCTTATCTCAGTGCCTTTCTCCGGCCTTTTGTAGGGGAGCATCAATCCCGCGAAAAGCCTGCTTTGCGTCTGGAATTTTGCCAATGTAACCATGTGCTTTGTCTTGAAGACTGCGATGAAATCGTATACTGAGATTGCAACCAGCAAGATTGAAACATAAAGGATGTTGAGCATAGGAACAAGGATTGCAGCAAGGCCGCCATAGATGAATATCTCGGTTATGTTCTGCAGGAACGTATTGGGCCTGAATATTTTTGCCAATGTAAGCGCAATTGCGATTGCAAGCGCAATGTACTGCTGGATGTATGCTGCAAATGCAAATGTAAGGGCAAAGGCTATTGCAAGGAAATACCATACCTTCCAAAGGTTAAACTGCCTGAATTTTATCAGCGCCAAAAGGAGCGCTGTTCCTATTATTACAGCTATAATTATTCCGAACATAGCGTTCCTGTAATCGCTTTCTGTCTCTATCTGGGGCCTTTCGAAGCTTAACGGCAGATCTTTGAATTCAATCCTTCCCCGCTCTTCAATTGCCTTATGGTCAATGTACTTGTTTGTTATTGCAAGGCCGATAAGCTGCGCAATCATGAAAAAGAAGACAAGCATAAGAGTTATCTTTAGAGTGTGCTTCATCTTTTTGCTTTCCCCTGCAACGTATATAAATGTTTGGTGGGTGTTTCGGCTGCGCTCAAAATCTCATTCTTCGGGTTGCTGCAAGGAAATTTCGTTTCCAGCGTCTCCTCGCAAGCTCGAAGATATCGTTCGCACTTAAGTTTTTTTGTTTGAAACTATTTGTTTTTAATAAGCTCCGCAATGTGTGTCGCGCGGCTCGCTTTTACTCATTGCGCTCGCCTCGCGGTTTTATTGGGATGGATGCCCTGCTTTTATTGTTGGCATGTATTGCTCACAAATCAGATGGCAACCTTCATTTTGAACGCTGCTGAAGTGTTTCATAGTTAGCCTATTTATTCCCATATAATAAGATATAATATCTTACTTTTTAAGTATATTTTTAATAATAATCTTATTTTATAGTATTAAATACTTATTATTTAAGTAAATATATCCTATTTTTGAGAAATAGTCCTACTGAATTAGAAATATTTATATATTATTACCTATAATATAAGAGTTTATACTTATATAAGGAGAAAGTATAATCAATGAAAGAGGCAGGAGAGACAGATGGAATTATCTCCAGCTTCAGCGCTCTCTCAGCCAGTGAAAAAGCTGAACTGATTGCAAGCCTTGCACTGATTCTCAAGGAAGATGTCTCACAAGAAAAGAAGGAAGGGGCCCCATTATCAATATTTGACAATGAAAGGCTGAGCTGCCTTGAGAGCGTTGTCAAGTACATGAAGGAAAATGAGGGCATGAAGTTTTCAAAGATTGCCTCTGCGCTTAACAGGAGCGGCAAGACAATATGGGCAACTTACCAAAAGGCGGCGGAAAAAATGCCGATTCCTTTTTCTGTTTCTGATTCAAAAATGCGTATTCCGTTTTCTAATTTTTCAAACCGCGAATTTACTCCGCTTGAAAGCCTTGTTTCCTTTTTGAAAGACAAAGGCATGAGCAACCATGAAGCTGCTGTTGCGATAAGAAGGGATGACAGGACAGTGTGGACAGTATGGGACCGTGTTAAAAGAAAGAGGGGCTTGAAGTGATAGAAAGGCATAGGAGGCATCTGGCAGAGATGATATGGATATGGATAATAATAGCCGTAGCCTTCGGATTCTACTTCGGGCAGGGCGGAATAACAGGGCTGATTTTTGCAACTGAACAGCAGAATTATGCTGATAATTTAAGCCTGACATTTGATTCAAGCCAGAACTATACATGGGAAGTTAGCAATTATGGGGACTTAAAGGCGGTAAGAATATCAGGAACTATGGAGAATGAAGGGCAGGCGAAAGTCTACATTAGCGACGGAACCAATAAGTATCTTGTGTTTGACAGCAGCCAGCTTGAAGCAAGCGAGGTTGCCAATTTAATAACAGGCTTTGCTGTCTCGAATGAGAGCAAGGAGAAAAATAATGCGCCTGAGTGGGTTGGAGAGGACAGCTATGAGGTAAACGGCACACTTGTTTTGAATCTTGATGAGCTTTTCAAAGATGAAGACGGGGATGAGCTTGGGTATGCTGCAGATGAAAGCGTTGAAGGATTGGTTGTCGTGCTGGACGGCTCAGCGCTTATTATTGACAATCAGCAGCGCATATCAGGAAAGAAAAAGGTTGATGTCTATGCATCCGATGGGGAAAGCACTAAGAAAAAGAAGCTTGAGTTTGAGCTTATTGGGGAAGATGAAGATGAGGGGCAGGATGACGACTCCGGCAGTGAGGAAACAAACGATACAAATCCAGAAATGAATGAGACAACAGATGAGCCTTCCATAGAAAATGAAACTTCAATAAACCAGACTTCTGATATAAACCTAACTGTAGAAATAAACCAGACAATAGAAATTAATGGAACACAAGAGAACGAAACAGCATTAAACGAAACTCAAGAAAATGAAACAATTACATCTTCAAATAAAACAATAAGCCTCAACCTTGAATATAAGACAGGCAGCATTTACGATGTTGATGACAACGGCATAGAGACAAAGACTGGAATTGTTGATTTAAGCGTTGAAGAGACTGGCTTTAACTGGGCTGCCGATGAATCAAAGCTATGCACAAGGTGGGATGTGTATTCTGCTGAGGAAGAAGCCTCTACCCAAGTATGCTACGGAAGCGCGCAGTGCTGCAATTTTATTGGAATGCAGCCTTCAAGGGCGAATTGGAGCGAAGAGTATTACAGCTACTACGGGCAGCACGGCGCAACTGAAAACAATGTAATTTCAGCGCAGGTGGCTTATGTGGACTACAGCCTTGATATAGAGAATCCTTATTCGGACATTGCCTACAGCGAATGGAGAAATTTAAGCGCATTGTTTTATACAGGGCTTATTGCATTTGAGAATGTGTGCGAGGAAAGCTGCTCGCTTGATATGAATCTGACAGAGTATACTTTGATTGTTGAAATTGAAGATACTGTGCTTACAATAGAAAAGGTAAACTATACAATTGAAAAAGAAGCAAGCTTCATAAACTCTGCGCCGATTTTAATAAGCAATATTTCAAATCTGACTGTTTCAAAAAACAGGAACATAACACTGAATCTTGGCGATTATTTCTCAGATGCTGACAATGACGCTTTGAGATACAGCGCCTTCATTCCAAGAAATTTCACAATAGTGATTGACGGCAGCTTAGCCACGATTGTTCCTGCTGTCGGCTTTGTTGGAAGCAGGTACATGTTCTTCACTGCAAACGACTCTCAAGAAGCGGTAAATTCAAACGTGTTTAAAGTTGATGTAAATGAAACTGACCTGTTAACTCAAAGAGTGGAAGTGGGAAAGCCGGTCAGGTGGATTGAAAGGGTTTCGGTTGAGAATGTTACGGATAAGGCAGAGATAAAGATAGCCATTCCGAAGGCCGCATCAAATGTTACCATAAAGAAGGTTGAAGGCGGCAATGTGGATGTTATCTCTGAAGACAAGGTTGAGGTTGCCCATGAAAACAGGAATAAGACGCTTGACGAGTTTGAGAAAGAGAAAGAGCTTGAAAAGATACAAAGGAAGCTTTCGATACTGAAAGAAGCCGAGAAGCTTGGAGCAGATGTGAAGGCTGAGGAAGATGTCAATTTCACTTCCATGAGCATGAAGATTTCTGAGGCTGAGGATGAAAGAGAGCAGCTTGAATCTGAGATTTCAGGAGAATCTTCACTCATAACAGGATATGCAATATGGGAAGTTGAAACAATAGAAAATGCATCAGATGAAACTGTCCTTGTAATAAACGACACTTCTGTGATTAGCAGTGCGCAGGAAATTGAAATTGAATATGAAACAGAAGCGCCGTATGCCATAGAAAGGAGCATTTCAGGCGGCAAGGAAGTAAGGATTGTTTCCGAGACGGGCTATGAAAATGTTTTCACTTACACAGCAATTTCTGAGACAAAGCAGGAGAACATAAGGCTGTACTGGATTATAAACGGCACTAAAGAATTATTTTCTGCTGTTGAGTATGTTGATACCAACCTGAACGGGATGGTTGACAGGCTGGAATGGGTTGTGCCCCATTTAAGCAACCAGACTTTTGAGATTTCCATTTCAGTACTGAATGTGCAGAGCTATCCTACAGTTGGAGGGAACTGGACTGTAAGGTTTAATACTACAGGGACTGCTAATTTAACCGTCATTGCTTCCAATGGAACAACTTACTCTGAGTTGGATAATGATTATTCTGGAACAACGAATGACTTGATTCCCTTATCTTTGTATTGCGGCTCTTATGCCCATTATGACAAGAATGCATTGATAGAAAGCAATAATTTTTACATAATTTTACAGAATAATTCAAAGATAAAATACTCTGAAACAATAGGCCAAAGCTTTGCCATAAAAGGCGTTTATGTTGAAAACTATTCCTGTTCAGGCACTGCATACTGGACAGTGCAGGTTTTGACTTCAGGAGTGCATTCGCAGCAGTTCAACTTTTCAGGGCAGATTGCTTATGCGAATAATCTGGCTTCTTATGCTTACAGGAACTTTTCCGCTGACAGCTCAAGAAAATTCACAAGGACCACAGCGAATGATGAAGGGATTGTGGCTTACTGGAGCTTTGATGATGCTTCTGGACAAACAGCTAAAGATGAAGTTGGGGGGAATGAGGGACGACTTGGGA
>JAGVYR010000030.1 GCA_018303185.1 Candidatus Woesearchaeota archaeon
TTGGTTTTCACTTCCAGAACTCAAGAAAGAGCTTCTGTCAGCTTTCAGAAGAAAGGATTTAATACCCAAAAGTTACGGTTATTAAACTCCTATACTATAATATTTCGTGGCTGCCAGCCATACTTTTGATTTTCCTTTGATGCTTTTAAGCACTTCAAGGGTCTCCTCCGAAGTTTGGATATATTCTCTAAAAAGATTTTCATTGGGATCGATAAGCCTTATGCCTTTTTTTTGGGTTTTGCACCATTTTATTGTTGCCATATCATCCACCTCACGAAATCCTCAGACCCCTTCACTAACAGGTGTTTCTTAATAATTTCCGCCTTCAGGGTTTTTGTTATTTTAATCAGGCTCTTGACATGCACTATATGGGATTCCTTGCCCAGCCTTTGAGTAAAATCCTCCAGTTTTTCATAACCTCTGCCCACAATCAGCATGTCAATATCATTCGCAGCATCAAAATCAGCTGCGGCAGAGCCGAAAATCAGCGCATTGCCCCCAGGATTCCTCTGCATGAAAGAAACCATCTCTCCTAAAACAGGCCATTTCCCGCAATTCCTTATTAGCTTATGTTTCTCAGCCATAACAATATAGTCCACTATCAGCGGGCTCTCAAGGTTAAGGGAATGCAGCGCCATCCTGCCCTTTAACTCTTTTCTTGTTATGCCTTCCTTTTCAAGCTGGCTCAGCCAAAGCCTTACGGTCGGATGTGGCTCGCCAATCGACCGTGAAATATCTGAAAGGTGCATCTTCTCGTGAGGCTTTGCCAGAAAAGGTTCTAAGGCAGATATAGTTAATTTTTTAACCATATCGTTATAAAATTAACTTATGTATATAAACTTTACTATTGCTACGATGGCTTTGCCAACTTAGCGTAGATAAAGTCAGAATAGGGAAGTTCAGCACCCATCATCACTTCCGCCAGCACTCTCCAGCTTCCTGCACAGCTCTTTCTCTCTATAAGAAAGTTCAGCAACAAGCTCGTTTGCCTCTATCAAACCGGATTCCACTTCATAAAAGCGGCCCTGCAGAAGGCTGAACCTTGAATTAAGGCCGGAAAGCTCTGCATTCGCACTGGCAAGCTCCGCCTTGGCTGAAGCAAGCTCCTTCCTGTATGCCTCATTCTCGGACTGCAGCTGAAGAAAGCCCTCCTCAAGCGTTTCCTTGTCCTTTTCCAAAGTTTCCCTGCTTTCAAGGGATTCATTGGCTATGCTTTCAATAACAACAAGCCTGCCCGTAACGGCCTCAAGCTGCTGCCTGCTCTGCTGCGTTTCTATGGCTGTATTCTTCAGCTTAAGGCTGTAGTAGGCTGAAAACCCTGAAAACAAGAGAAGAGTAGATGCTATGACGAGCAGAAGAATAAGGTTTACATTCTTTTTCATGCCTTAAACGTTTCATGAAGGAAATTTAAACTTTTCTGGCAAAATGCCAATTGCAGCAAATGCTTCTTACTTCATAACCTTAGCCACTACATAATGGCTGTGCGAACAGTCAAAGGAAGCCATCATGCCGGCTAAAAAGGGAGGAAGAGGGTAATACCCGAAGCCGTAAACCTTGACAGAACTGAAACCTGTGCGCCTTGAAAGCAGCACAAGCTCCTTCGCAGCCATGACCTTTATGTGCTCCATGTTTTCGCCGTAATTCTCAGTGAAAATATCTTTAATCCTTTTCTTTGATATTGATGAGGATATGCCTTTGCCCTCTGATTTCGGCATTATTGTCGGGCCTGAATAGGGCTGCCTGCCCAAAAAAAGCGCAGCCACATTGTGCCAGCTCGCGAGGTTTGGAGTTCCAATCAAGGCACACCCTCCCGGCTTCAGCACCCTTCTTATCTCGGACATGAACCCTTTAACGTTCACAAGGTGCTCAATGACGTGGTTTGCAACAACAATGTCAAACATTTCATTTTTGAACGGGAATTTATTGTTCAGGTCGCAGCATTGAGCCTTGACTCCGTTCTTTCTTGCCTTTTCCACAAGGCTTTTTACTAATTCAAGACCGTAAACTTCCTTTGTGCCTGCAGCCTTCCCATACATCAGCGAATTCTTTCCGTCCCAGCACCCAAGGTCAAGCAATCTGCCTTTCGGGACTTTGGGAATTGAAGCAAGCAGCCTGTTCCTGTATTTCTCTGTCGTATCCCTGTAAAGATATGAAAAATAGCCTGTCAGCATCTTAAGCGCTCCCTTTATTATTTTTCAGAAATATTCCCAATGATGCAAGTATTATGATTAATGGAAGAATTACAGCATGGAACTTTATATTAATTCCTGCAAGCCCGAAATAGTAGCTCAATATCCCTGTCAATCCTGCCGCAATCAACGTCCCTGCAACAGCCCTTTCTATAAAGCCTATCTTCTCATGCCAATGGAACATTATAGCACAGCCCGGAATCACATAAAGCCAGAATATCGAAACAGAAATTTTTGCAATATCCATCAAGCTTTCATTAAAAAACGCTATTTTGAAGATTAACAAAAATAACCCAAACAGGGCAAGCATCCAAATCCCTTCCTTTTTCAGCATATCAAAAATTTCCTTCTTCAATGCAATCCTCACCCGGCTTTGAATTCTTAAGCACTATGGAAACTTCATTCTCAAATGCTATGCTTATAAAATCTTTCTTTGCAAGCTCTGATGCGATAAGCAAGTTGTACTGTGCAAGCGCGGGCTGCCCTGAAACTTTGTCAAACACAAGATAATCAAACCGGCATATGTCCTGCGGACCGAGAAAATATTCATAAGGCTTGTCGGCAGTCACGTCTTTAAAATCAAAAAGTCCGGTTCTCACTGAAATAGAGCCGCCGCTGTCACCCGGAAGCTCGGAAAGGTAGTTTCTCTTTACGAGCCTCTGGTTTATAGAGTCAATTGCTTCCTGCGTCCTCAGCTGGTAATGCACCCTTTTTGAATTCCTCAGGAGCGCATCCTGGTCGTAGATGTCGCCATAGAAAAAATAAGCCAATGAGCTTTTTGGCGTGTTTTCGGCTATCCAGCCTAGCATCTCCCAATGGTAGGGATCCATTATGCTCTGCCCGCTTAAAGCTGAATAATGGGGCACGAAAGGGATATTTACAAAGCCAAAAGTCGCAACTGATAAAACTACCATTATTGAAACAGAATAATAAACATTGAATTTTTTAAGAAACAATTTCAATAGGGCATAGCTCCCGAATCCCAAAAACACTGAAAGGTAGATGGGCCAGAAAAACCTTACCTGGAAAGACCTCAGGCTGAATCCTATATAATTCAGGAAGCCCGCTATAAGCATAGCAAACCCCGCAATGAGGGATACGTGCATGCTTCTCCATTTCAATACAGAGAAAACCATCCCCGCAGCCATTATAATCAGGAGGGCCGAAAATCCCATTATATAGAATCCGGGATTGCCCTGCCATACCGGCTCTACTGTGAAATGATACGGCTGGCCTTTTGCCCATGTATTGAAGAAAATAATAAGATAATAAAAAGCGGCTGCCAGTGCAATGCCGAGGGCTATCAGGGCATTTTTCATATCGCTCTTTTTCAGGGTTTTTCCCGCCAATGCTATGGGGAAGAACATTACAATGAACAAAGCCGCGAAAACTGCCTCAGACGTATGCGTCATGATTATTGCAGCCATTGCAATGCTGATGAAAACATAGGAATTCTCAAGGGATATGTTAGAAAATCCCCAAAAAACCAGTATCAGGAAGCACTGCGACAATATTGAAGGCCAATGACCCCACAGGAATCCAATAATCGGCGGCTGTGAAAAGATAAGCATTGCCAGCGGAAGTGACATTAGGGCAACATGCCTGCTGAAGCCCCTTATAAGAAAATACATTAAAAACAGGGTGATTACTGAAAAAAATAATACGGAAAAATAAATTGAATCGTACACTTCAAGGCCCGAGGCATAAGAAAACACAACTGCTATATGGTAAAGCAGGGGAGGATATCTTCCAACAGCATCTTCGAATCCTTTTGAGATGTAATTAGCTTCATACCTGAAATTGCCCGCATCCTTTATGGCTTCCGCCCTTGTCTGGTGCTGGAATGCATCAGAAGCAAGGTAGCCGAAAGGGTAGTCATGGCTTATGCCATGCCCTAGGAGCGCTCCAGGCCCCATGTAGAGGAAAAGCAGGAAAGCTGCTGCCAGCGCGGCCTTTTCAATGTCAAATCTGAATGCCATCTTTCTTCAGAGATTTTTTATTTTTTATAAAAACTATTGCAAAATAAGCCATTATTGCCGCTGCAGCCAGGGAGCTTATAACCAATCCGTTCCTGAAGTCCATAGGCTCATAGCTAAGCTCAAGCCTTGCGCTTCCTTTTTCAATATAAACCGCGCTTATTGCGCCGTCAGCATTCATGATTTCCTTTTCTCTGCCGTCAGCATAAGCTTTCCAGCCGTCAAAATTATAGAATGTTTCACTTAAAATAAGATAGCCTTCTTTTCCAGAGACATCAAATACAATCCTGTTGGGGCTGCTTTCCTGAGGATTTACAGCCGCCGCATTCCCATCAAAGCCTGAGAAAAGCGCTGTAATATCCTCGGGGCTTATTGAATTTTTATTCCTGAATATGTCCGGGATTATTTTTCCATTGGAATCTGAGTAAATTTTAAGCATGGAAATATCCTCCTGAGCCAGATTCTTCGCAAGTATCACCGCCTTAAAGCCTTTCAGTTCCGAATCGGTCATCCCTGCAAGGCTGCTCCTCCAGATTATCGCGGAATTTTTCGGATTAAATGGGGCGTCTGCAATCAGGGAATAAACAATGCCTTTATTGTCTGCAATGATTAGCACGGGGTTTTCCGTGAAGTAATAACGGGGCACGAATTCAAGGTTCCTGTACAGATGGGTTCTTGACCTTAAGTCATCAGTGCATATCTTGCACGGCTCAAATTCTTCAACCAACTTAGTTCCCGGAATATCAACAGCAGCATCAGAAAGAAGGTATTTCACATTAAGCATGCCCCAAAGCTTTGCCGAGTTCTGCTGTCCTGCAAAAATCAGATAATTGCCTATCTCCACAGGCCATACAGTGCCGCCCCCGGTTATGAGGCCAAGATTGTAGAGGGACATCATTGAAGAGCCATGCGAGCCTACAACATCGCTCAGCTCGAAAGGGCCTGTCTGGAAGTAATGGACGCGGAAAGTATCTTTGTCTTCAACAACCTTATTGAGTATCGGGACCTGCCCCTTTTCAGGAATTTCTATGCTATCAGGGAAATTATGGAACGGGTTAAGCTCAAGCACAAGCAGGATAAGTACAGCCGCGAGCAATATTCTCGAATCAAGCCTGAATTTTTTCATTTTTGCAGCAAGGCTTTCAAGCTGCATGTATCCAAAGCCGGCAAGTATTGAGATTGAGAAAGTAAAAATAACCAAAGTGCGGTCTATGTTCTTAAGATTCGCGAAAAGAGGCACGAATTTGTAGGCAAAAACTGTCACAAAAGTGTCAGACGCCAAAAGTATGGGGATTATTGCGCCTGCGGCAAAGAAAAGAACTTTTTTGCTTTTCCATTCCCTAAAGCTTAGCGCGGCAAGAAGAATGGCAAGGAATCCAATCATCGGGGCAACGCTTATGCTTGCTTTTCCCCTTACAAGGTTGTTGAAGCCTGTATCAAAGGAATCAATGTAATGGCCCCTGCCCCCAAGAAATTCCTGATAGGAAAACCGCTCGCTTCTTGAAGATGTCTCCTGAAACTTGAATGAAGGGAGCAGCTTTGCGGCTGACAGCCCTAACGTCAGAATAATAAGCAATACGATGATTATTGAGGCTTTGACAATCTTCCCTGAAAAATTTTTCCCCATTGAGTTAAATAAAATGTAACCCGCACAAAGCATGAAAGTGTAAAGGAAAATTATCATGCCGCCTGTGTGGATTTGAAGGGCAGCGAGAAGTGCGGCGAAGATTGAATATTTTATGTAATCCTTTGAGTGCGCTGCCTTGAAGGTAAAAAGGAAGATAAACGGAAGCATGGATAATGGGGCTATGACCTGTACGTTTCCCCTGAGGGCCCAGCCGATTATTGAGTTGCTGAGCATGAAAACAAATGCGGCAACCATGGCAGCGCCATAGCTTTTTTTGATTTCATAAGCCAATAAGTACATTCCGAGGCCAAGCAGGAAGAATGAGATTATGAGCGTCATATTTATTGCAATGACCGGGCTTTGAAGCACCAAAAGCAGGAGCAGAGGGAGGGAAATGAAAAAAGTCTCAGGGTTTCCAAGCAGAGGGTTTCCTGTATACTGCGCCGGATTCCAGAGATACATAGAGCCACCTGATATTTGTTTTCCGATTTCATTGTAAAGAGTCAATGAAGAATCCCAGTAATGTATCATATAATACGTTTTTGTAAAAGAAAAAAGCGGATAGAGCGCTATTATTGTTATAAGTGCTATTGCTCCGATAAATAATGCGTGCTTTTTGTCAAAACCCATCTTAGAGGTAATTAAAGTCGCGGTTTGTCTCTTTCCACAGGCCGAGCGCCTCATGGGCCCACTTGAAGAGGTGGTCTTCTTTTTGCATCAGGCCATCCACTATGCCTATGAACTTGCTGCCGACATCATGGCCGTAAAGATTTTGAGAAGAGCGCATTTGCTTCTGGAGCCCTTCATCTTTCTTTACATACTCGGCCATCCTGACAATGAATTCACTATCCATAGGCGGCACAAGCAGGTTGCCCCTTGCCAGATTTACTGTCTCGGGCCTGTCGGTGTTGAAGCGGCACGTCAGGCACACTTTGCCGAGAAGGTTCATCTCTTCCTGCACGCCGCCGCTGTCAGTCAGCACCATTGAGCAGTTTTTCGACTCAAAAAATTCTATCACATGGCCGTATTCAGGCCAGACATTTGTGTGGAGGAAGTTTTTCCTGCCTTTCAGTTTTGAAAGCACATCTGCCATGCCATAATTTTCCATTGCCTTCTTGGTAGCGTTCATCTCAATAAAAGCAACATTATGGCCATTCTCCACAAGCTCCTTTACCGCGCCTATTATCGCCCTGAACCTCCTTTCAGTCGTGTTGTCGCGCCTGTGTATGTCCACCCTTATCCAATCGCCTTTTTCCAGCTGGGGATAAATTGAGAAGATGCTCTGCTTCGGCTTCTGCTTTCTTCTTTCCTCAAGGGCATCCACCACAACGCCGCCTGTCACGAAAATATTCTCTTTCGGATGGCCTTCCCTCAGTAAGCTTTCCCTGTTGAGCTCTATCGGGCAGAACATGTATTCAGAGCCGGCTGCGGATATGAAAGTGTCGAACTGCTCCGGGAAAGGCTCGTTCCTGAGAAGCATCCAATTGCCGTAAAACTGCTGTTCTATGAACTTGTCTATTGGCACTGATTTAGGCGCTTTCATTATTTCCGGGCACATGCTCCTCAATCCGGCCTCATTCTGTATTGCCCTTTCATTTCTTGAAAACATCCATGCTGCAGGAACGATGCTTGTCAGTATGGTATCACCAAGCACTACAGGAACTACAGCGACATTGGGCCATTTTTTCTGCAGGTAGCTGGAAAGCCACTTTATCTTGTACATCAGCTCGGCAGTTTTTTCCACCAAGCCGCCCCTTATCTGGAGGTTTGCCCCTACTTTCTGGCTTAAGTTGAATTCTTTCATGCCGTATGTAAGGATGTCATCGTAATGCTGGTTGGAGTCTATTATGAAATTAGGGATGCCTTGCCTGTCTGCAGCCTGTATAGAGCCCCAGAACTTGTAGAAGCAGGGCTTCGTGCCTATGACAAAGGCAAGCACCCATTTTTTCTGGCTTTTTCCTTTCTCCATCTCCTGCTCAAGAAGCCTTGTGTTTATCTTCAAAGGAAGAACGGGATTCATGAAGTCCTTTGGCTGTATATCTTCAAAGACGCCGTTTGAGCCATTATTATCTGCCAAGACTTTCCACCCCAGCCCCGAAAGGCTTATGTATATTTATAAATCTTTTGGGAGCATTCGCAGAGTTACATGTCCGTGAGTGCCGCTGTTATTTTCCCTTCTGGGCGTGGAAGAATTTTTTATTCTCATTTTTACTTAAATATTACATCCAGAATAATATTGTATTTGAGATTAAATCATAGACATTAAAAATCAAGATAATCATTAGCCCAATGATAAGAGTTTTAGAATAATATTTACTAACTTTTACATATTTATTCAATAATATAATGGTTGCGGTCATAAGAATTATTTGTATTAATGGCAAGATTGTTATTTGTAAAATATCACTGTATAAGACCCCATACCCTCTAAACAAAATAGTACTTATTAGGGTAAAAATGATAGCAATGGTAAAGAATACTGCTATTAAAGTAAATATTCCTAAAATAATATCTCTTACCTTATTCTTACTTTTCATTTTATTATTCCTAATTCTCACCTTTAAATACTTACTCAAAAAAAACACAAACATTTAAATATACCTAAGTATACTAAGGTATACTGGTGATAAAATGGACACGACAACAATAAAGCTTCACGGAAATACCAAAAAGCAGCTGGACAGGTTTAAGGAGTACAAGAACGAAAGCTATGATGAGGTCATAAACAAGGTAATCTTCATAGCAAACAAGGCAAAGACCAATCCTGAACTCAGCAGGGAGACCGTCATTGCCATAGACAACGCAAGAAAGAGGATAAAGGCTGGGAATTTTATGACAGAGGAAGAGGCAAGAAAGAGGCTGGGCTTTTAGATGCCATTAAAAATTTCAGTGAAATTTTTTGGACATAAAGAACCATGGAGACTTTCTAATGTACGAGATAAGATTTGACCCAGAAGCGATTGAATTTCTTCAGAAGCTGCCGAAGGGCATTGCAGAAAGAATCTGGAACAAGGTTATGTCCGCAAAGGAAAACCCCCGCCATTTCTTTGAGCGCCTTGCCGGCAGGGCAGACTATAAATTAAGGATTGGAGACTATAGGGCAATTGCAGACATTGATGATAAAAGCAGGAAGATTGAAGTTACTGTCATAGGCCACAGGAAGAATGTTTACAAGGATTTGCAGCAATAAATTCCAACAAATATATTAATGCGGCTTCTATACATGCCATATGGCAGAAGACATTGAACGGGAATATAATGCAGTAAAGGGCAATGCAGCCCTGTTCGACTTCTCAATGGAAGGCAAGCTCATTATCAGGGGGGGCAGGAGGATTGATTTTCTTAATGGCATAGTTTCCAATGATGTGAAAAATCTAGGGATAGATGAAGGGGTTTATGCGGCATTTCCGGATAAGTTCGGCAGGGTTTTGTCAGACTGCCATATCCATAATTTTGGCGATTTTCTATTTGTTAATGTCCCCTTCATTGCGAAAAACAGAATATTGGAAAAACTGGGGGAAGAAGGGAAGCTGATGAAATGCGATGCCGAGGATGCTACGATGAAGTATGCCCTGCTGTCCATACAGGGGCCCAAGGCTTTGGCATTGCTTGAGGAAATTTTCAATGAAGAAATAATATTGGAGGAATTGCAATCAGCTGAAAAAACGCTGATGATAAAAAACAATGGGGAAAAAGCGGCAGAAAAAGAGCAAAAAGCAAATCACAGCAATGAAGAAAAGGACAACGGAGAAACAATAAACAAGGAAAACAATGAAAAAACAAACAATAAGGGAAATAAAGAAACAGCCAATGAAATAAAAAACATCAAAATAACGATAATCAAAAGAAAAAGAAGCGGCCTTGAAGGGTTTGACCTGCTTTTTGAAGGCAAGCATTACAAAGAAATCCTTGGAATAATCCTTGAAAAAGGAAAACAATTTGGAATGATAAAATCAAGCAATGAAGTCCATGAAATCCTGAGGCTTGAGGCAGGCATTCCGTTATTCGGAGTGGATTTTGATGAAAAGACAGTGCTGCCTGAAATTGGCGAGAAGGCGATAAGCTACACCAAAGGCTGCTATACCGGGCAGGAAGTGATTGCGAGGCTGAAAAACATCGGAAAGGGAAACACGGCAAAGAAGCTTGTAAGGCTGGAAATAGGCTGCAATGAAAAGCTAAGCAAAGGAACAGAGATAAAAAAAGATGATAAAAAAATCGGCTACATCACGAGCAGCGCCTATTCCCCTTCTCTGGAGAAAGCTGTTGCGCTGGGGTTTTTGGAAAGAGGTTTTTATGATACCACCGGAGATATTAGGGTTAATGAAATAACAGGAAGATTACATTCAACTTAGTAATGCCATTTTTTACAATGATTTTATAACACGCTAGGATTTTAAATCAAGTAACAATCCATTTTGATTAAGGTTAAAGGGCTTTTTTTGGTTTTGATGTTGCAATAGATCCGACAGACTTCTGTGTTTTCATAGCATGCTTTAGCCTCCATTTTGAACTCAATCCTTTGTCTGCTTCAGCGTGGTGGTTTGGACACAATAGGATTAAGTTAGTAATGCGGTTATTTGAAGGATTTCCATCAATATGGTGAATGTGTAATCCACGATGAGCGCAAAGCTGGCATTTATCAGCAGCCCTATCATAAACTTTATTTTTTATATTTTCTGGAATAGGAACTCTCTCTTTTTTTGAACTATCTGATTTAGCGGCATCAGAAATAAATGCCCAAATCGCATCTACTATAAACAAAAATATATTTTTCTCAGATTCTCGCAATCTTTCATTATTGAAAGACATATAAACTAAATATGCTAACCCGGCAATGAACAAAACTAAGAGGGTTATCAACCAGTAGGGATGTTTTTGATAAAACTGGTTGCCAAAGTAGAAGATTAAAACGAGGAAAATTATGATTCCAAGACCTAAACTCGCTTTGTCTTTTTGCCTCATTTTATACACTCCTTCTGGTGAAGGATTTATATAATTTACTATTCAGATAATCACATTGGAGTAATGGTAAATAAACAATCGACACTCGTTAAATAACCATAAACTATATAAATAACATATAGCATTACTCTATAATGCAACGGGGGATAAATAGCACAGAGTTAATTCTTGTTTTTGCAGGGGTGAGCATCCTTGACTAAGTTTATTGTAGTGGCAGGCGGCGTAATGTCCGGCGTTGGCAAGGGAGTGACTTCCGCCTCAATAGCAAGGACATTACAAGAGCATGGCTACAAAGTCACTGCGGTAAAGATAGACCCTTACATAAATTATGATGCGGGCACATTGAGGCCGACAGAGCATGGCGAAGTGTGGGTAACTGATGATGGGGGCGAGATTGACCAAGATTTAGGGACTTATGAAAGATTCCTTAATTTAGACATCCCGAAGAAGAACAATCTTACAACAGGCCAGGTCTACAAGACAGTGATTGACAAGGAAAGAGCAGGAAAATTCTTAGGGGAAACAGTGCAGTTCATACCGCATATTCCTGATGAGATAAAGAGGAGAATAAAAGAAGCCTCGAAGAACTATGACATTGCGGTTGTAGAAGTCGGCGGCACAATAGGCGATTATGAAAACATCCCGTACCTTTTCGCGATGAAGGGCATAGAGAGGGAGATGGGAGAGCATAATGTGGCATATGTGCTTGTTACTTACCTTCCAATACCGGGGCACATAGAAGAGATGAAGACAAAGCCCACACAGCAGGCGATAAGGCTTCTTGGCGAGACAGGAATATTCCCTGATTTCATAATATGCAGGGCGAAAAGGGCATTGGATGCAGTGAGAAAAAAGAAGATTGAGATTTATGCAAACATTCCTTCTGACCATGTCATATCGGAGCCGGACATTGACACTGTTTACCAGATTCCTCTGGATTTGGAGAGGGAAAAGCTTGGCGAAAAGATACTGAAGCACCTTGACTTAAAGCCAAAGAAGCAGCCTGAATGGAAGAACTGGGCATCGCTCGTGGAGAAGATAAGGTCGCCAAAGAAGACTGTCAAGGTTGCCATGGTCGGGAAGTACATTGACATAGGCGACTATAATTTAGCGGACAGCTATGTGAGCATAAACGAAGCACTGATACACGCAGGCGCATCCTTAAACGTGGGAGTGGACATAAACTGGCTTGACTCAAAGAACTTCGAGGGAAAGAAAGATTTAAGCATGCTGAAGGAGTATGACGGCATAATTGTTCCGGGAGGGTTTGGAAGCAGCGGGGTTGAGGGCAAGATAAACGCGGTTAAATTTGCAAGAGAGAATAATATTCCGTATCTGGGGCTGTGCTACGGGATGCAGCTTGCAGTCATTGAATTCGCAAGGAACGTGTGCGGCATGAAGGATGCGAACACAACCGAGAATGCAAAAGAATGCACCCCGGTCATTGACATTATCGAATCCCAGAAAGAGCTTATGGAGAAAGAGCAATATGGGGGCACAATGAGGCTCGGGGCATATGCTGCAATCCTGAAAGACGGGAGCCAGGTGCACAAGCTTTATTCAGAGTTAGGAAGGGAGAAGGAAGACGGGCAGAGGATTGAAGAGCTCAGGAAGGAAAAAAACCAGAAATTCAGGCTTGGAATTCTGGACGGGGCAAAGCACGTTGTCCTGGAGAGGCACAGGCACCGCTTTGAGGTAAATCCCGCTTTTATTGCTGAGATTGAGAAAAACGGCCTTGTATTCTCAGGTCATCATGAAATGGAAAATGGAACGAGGCTGATGGAATACATTGAGCTGCCAAAACATGCATTTTTTATGGGAACGCAGGCGCATCCAGAATTCAAGTCAAGATTGGGAAATCCATCGCCTTTATTTTATGGGTTTGTGAAGGCGTGCGGGAAATAATTAAATAGGCGTATTTCTTTTTATTGGCTATATGCAGCTATTGCGTTCAAAATGAAGGTTGCCATCTGCTTGTGAGCACCAGTTCAAAGCTCATTCAGCCTGACGGGGGAAGTCCCTCATGAAAATCATAGATTTTCAGGAGTCCCGGAAAGCTAGTCAGAAAGTCTGTTGCTTTCCGATACTTACGGGGTGGCAGGCTTTTGAAAAACTCATCAAGTGCGAACGATGGCAACCGATAGCGGGTGAAAGCTGCTAACCCGAGATTTGCCTGCGAGAACGCTCGCCTTTGCTGCAAGTTCGAGCAGGCTCGCGTTCAGGTGAAGCGAGATTTCGGACAAAGCATACATGCAATTCAAAGATTTAAGTGATGCATCATGATTGTCAATATAGGCATTGAAAAATTACTCCTTCAGTTACTGAGCATAGCAGGCTTTCTTATATCCCTGTATTTTGCATTCGTTTACCATGGGCTTGCAAGGGCCTCTGAGAAACTGATTCCGGCAAATGTCTGCTCAGCTAAAACATGCCATTCAGTGCTTGAGACAAAGTTTGCCAAAGCCTTTAAGATTCCTAATTTCTATCTCGGGCTTGTTTATTATTATATTGTGTTTGTCTCAACCTTTTATAACCCTGAAGGAATGATATTATGGGGATTCCTCATTGTGAGCTGGCTTGCTGTGCTGTTTTCAGCATATCTTTTTTATGCACTTGTGTTTAAGCTGAAGACAAGGTGCAACCTGTGTTTTGCGGCGCAGATGATAAATTTGGGTATTGGAATGATGTTGGTACTGGGGTTTTATGGCTAAAAGAAAACATTCACAAGCATCTTAAATCTTGAGGACTATGTTTTAGTGCGCTTTCGATACGATGGTCTATGTAAGTCTGCATTCCTTCAATCAAAACAGTTGACATGGCAGGGATTGCCCATTCTGTACCTCCATTGGCACCTAAATAAGCGTAAATCAACCATTCTGCCGCATGTGTGAACCCAGCTGCATAATTCTTAACCAAATCATGAACGTGCATAGGGGTACCTATACGCATAGGTTCTGAATATCTCCATGTAACTCGTGGGGCATGTGCGCTTGCAGTCCCTTTGAAAAATCCGGCAACGACATCAGAAACAAAGTTAGCCAAATTCCTTTCAGCTCGTTTCGCCATCCAGGCAGAATCTCGAAATGAAGATGAATTTGGTGCATCCATATTTACCATTCTGTGGAAACAAATATCTATATATAAATATTTCTAACTTAGGCATTGGTAAGATAAAGAGTGTTAAATTCGGCTGTTAAGAATAGGCTGATTTGAGAAAATTTATTAAAAATAGGATTTCTTCCATAGTTATGAAGAAAATAATCGTTTTAAAAGGAGAAGCAGGTTCTGGCAAATCCACAGCTTTAACCAAGTTAGTAAAAGATGTGTTTGAGATTGAGTTATATCTCCCAAAAATAAGAAAGGACTTGGTAATTTCTTTTAAATACAAAAATAAGACTATCGCCATAATTACTGTAGGTGATGATGTTCCAAAAATAAAAAGACATTTCAATAGGATTAAGGATAAATTTGATGTTCTAATCTGTGCCTGTAGGGAGAATGGGGCAACTTTTAATTTTTATAATGCGTTTAACCGCATTGCGGGCTATGATGTAGGGTTTATTGGTAAAAAGACAAATACTGATGAGGATAGGGAAAGAGTAATATCAAAAATAAAAGAAATAATCTTTAAACAATTTAGTGAGTAAAGGTTTATTTAAGGCTTTTCTCAAAAGTGCCTTCCATTCAGCCCCCTTATCAAGCCTCGCCCTCTGCACTGGGCTCACTTAACAGCCGAAGGATAATTGCTCTATCTTAAAAATAAAATAATATTATCGCTTCTAAAATAATTTTTAACAAAAGCCTTATAAATGACGCTTTTACCCTCACCTGAAGGAGTGGTTTTGATGGAGAACGTGGGGCAGCAGCCCGCAAAGAAGGGATTTTTGGATTCATTAAGGGATTTCTATGACAAGAAATACAAGGTACTCCTCATAATACCATTCGTAATGTTCATTACCGCATTGGCGCTGATTGGCATGAAGATAGCGCAGACAGGAGACTTCATGAACAAGGATGTCAGCCTCAAGGGAGGAGTTACAATAACAATACCTACAGATGCGCAAATAGAGCCTTTGTCCCTTGAAAATGCGCTGAAGGGCAGCTTTCCGGGGAATGACATAACAGTAAGGGCGCTTTCACAGTTTGGGACGCAGATTGGGGTGATTGTACAGGCGGATGTAGCTCAAGGCGAGGTAAGCGGCCTTCTTGACAGCATAAGGCAGGCAACAAAACTCAAATTGAAAGCGAATGACTATACTGCAGAAGTAATAGGCAGCACATTGGGGCAGTCTTTCTTTAGGGAGGCTTTCAAGGCGCTTATTTTTGCATTTATCGCAATGGCAATTGTTGTCTTCATATATTTCAGGACATTCGTGCCCAGCATGGCAGTCGTTTTGGCAGCTTTTTCCGACATTGTTGTAACGCTGGCTGTTGTAAATTTAATGGGCATGAGAATAGGCACTGCAGGGATAGCAGCATTTTTAATGCTTATCGGCTACAGTGTTGATACAGACATTCTTCTTTCAACACGCGTCCTGAAGAGAAAAGAAGGCAGCGTGATGGACAGGGTTTTGAGTTCGGTCACAACCGGAATGACGATGACCATGACCTCAATTGTCGCGGTAACGGTAGCATTGCTTTTCGCGCAGTCTGATACCATAAGGCAGATAATGACAATCCTGCTTATAGGGCTGATTGCTGACATAATCAACACATGGATTCAGAACGTTGGCATATTAAGGCTTTATTTGGAGAGAAAGCAGGCAAAGGCAGAGCAGCTAAAATGAACTACAAGATAAAGAAAATCTTTACAAGCGTAAGGGGGATAATACTCCTTGTTGCATTATTGCTTTCTGTGGTTGCAATAAGCCCAATGCCTTTCAATGACGGGGTTGCGATAAGGAATGTCATAACAAACAGCTCGGCATCCATTGCAGGCATACCGCAGCCCTCGCCGACAGAAAGGCCTGTCAGCAGGGAGAGGATAACTGCAGTCAATAATGCCCCTATAGAAAGCGTGGAAGAGTACTACAATGCTGTCCAAAATCTGCGGATAAACCAAAGCATACAGATAAAGACCAATGAAAGGCTTTACAGGCTTACTGTAAAAGAAGCTTTTGAAACAATCCAGCTCAATGAGACAGAATTGCGTTCAGTGGAAGAAGTAATCACAGTCAATAGGACAATAAACGGAACTTTAACAGAGGTAAATGAAACAACTTCCAAAGTTGTGCGGGTTCCAAAGACAATAAGGGTAAGCAAAGGGCCGCAGGATATCGGACTGAGGGTTTCTGATGCTGCCACCACAAACCTGAGGAAAGGGCTTGACCTTCAGGGCGGAACAAGAGTCTTGCTGCAGCCGGAAAAGCCACTGAATCCTTTTGACCTTGCAACTCTTATGGACAACATGCAGGAAAGGCTCAATGTATACGGGCTTACTGACCTTGTCATAAGGGATTCCAAGGACCTTGAAGGCAACCAGTACATTCTTGTAGAAATTGCAGGGGCAAATGAAGATGAGATAAGAAATCTGCTTGAAAAAGAAGGCAAGTTTGAGGCAAAGATAGGCAACAGCACAGTTTTCACAGGAGGCAAGGACATAACTTTCGTATGCAGAAGCCCCGAGTGCGCAGGCATAGACCCCAATATCGGCTGCGGGCAGTCAGGAGGGCAGTGGGCATGCACTTTCAGTTTCTCAATAACTTTGAGCACACAGGCGGCCCAGAGGCAGGCTGACGCGACAAGAGACCTTGCTATAGTTCCCTCTGAAAACAGCAGGGAAGGCTACTTAAGCCAGCCTCTTGAATTGATACTTGATGACAGGAAAGTAGATGAGCTAAGGATAGCATCTTCATTAAAGGGAGAGGCGGCAACCAACATCCAGATTTCGGGCTCAGGGATAGGGGCAAGCAATCAGGAAGCCATCTACAATGCCCTTGGGAACATGAAAAGGCTCCAGACAGTGCTTGTGACAGGCTCACTGCCTGTAAAAATGAGCATAGTCAAGATAGATTCGATAAGCCCTGTTTTGGGTGTAGGGTTTGTGAAGAACGCGCTTCTTGTGGGATTTTTGGCATTGCTTGCAGTCCTTATTGTCGTCTATATAAGATACAGGAAGCTATACATAGCGCTTCCGATGTTCGCCATCTCCCTGTCTGAGCTGGTCATGCTTCTTGGAGTTGCAGCATTAATAGGGTGGAACCTCGATGTCGCGGCAATCGCCGGAATAATAGTTGCTATAGGAACAGGAGTTGACCATCAGATTGTCATTACGGATGAAACGCTTAAAGGGGAAGCTGCAAGGTCATATAACTGGAAAGAGAAGCTGAAAGGGGCTTTCTCAATTATCATGGGCTCTTATTTCACCTTGTTTGTTGCTATGGTACCTTTGATATTTGCGGGCGCAGGGCTTCTGAAAGGCTTTGCAATAACCTCTTTGATAGGCGCAAGCATAGGCGTGTTTATCTCAAGGCCAGTCTATGCGAAAATGATTGAAATCGTCCTGAAGGAATAAGATGGCAGCAAAATTCTGGGCAATGGCGACAATGTTCTTCATCACTTTTCTTACCTCTACAGCCCAGATTTTGTGGAAGATTGGCAGCGAAAGCCTTGAGTTCAATATTTTTTCAATAATAACCAATTATTATCTTATTGTAGGGCTCGCCCTTTATGCAATAGGGGCAGGGATGATGATACTGAGCTTCAGGGGAGGGGATGTTTCCTCCTTATATCCAATAATAGCCACAAGCTATGTGTGGGTAAGCATAATGTCCATATGGTTTCTTGGGGAAGGAATGGGCTTCTACAAGTGGGCAGGAGTCACAGTGATTGTCATCGGGATAGTGATGATAGGCTATGGAAGCAGGGAAAGCAAGGCCATGGCGGGTGCTCTCTGATGGCAACTGAATTATGGGCCATAGCACTGGTTGTTTTAGGCACGATTGTTGGCTCAGGAGGGCCAATATTATTGAAAAGAGCATCTGAGAAAAAGCTTTCAAGCATTGCTTCTTTGATAAAGAATTATTACCTGATGGGCGGGCTTGCCCTTTACGCAGCCGGAACAATACTTTTCATCCCCGCTTTGAAGGGCGGAGAGCTTTCTATACTTTATCCTTTTGTCTCCCTTGTATACGTGTGGGTTGCGCTGCTTTCAGTAAAGTTCCTTGGAGAGAAGATGAACCTTTACAAGTGGCTGGGAATTGCAGCCATAATTGTTGGCGTTACGCTGATTGGGATTGGAAGCGGATAGAAACCTTTTTATATATTGTTCCTTAGTTTTTTGCCATGAAGACTTTTGTAATATCTCTGGGAGGCTCGCTTATAGTGCCGGATGATGTAGACTCTGTATTTCTCAGAAATTTCAAAAAGCTCATTGAAAGCTATTCTTCAAAAGGCTGCAGGTTCGGAATAATCTGCGGCGGCGGAAAGATTGCAAGAAGGTACATGGAAGCTGCATCCAAAGCAAGGAAACTGAGCAATCAAGAGCTGGACTGGATAGGGACTTATGCAACCCAATTAAACGCCAATTTAGTCAGGGTTTTGTTCGGAAACAATGCCAATGACGAGATAATAATAAATCCAAATGAAAAAATAAGGCCAAAGAAAAAAATACTTGTTGCCGGCGGCTGGAAGCCGGGGTGGAGCACTGACTTTGACGCTGTGCTTCTTGCCAAAAATCTGGAAAGCAAAGTTGTAGTGAATATGAGCAATGTAGATTATGTTTATGATAAAGACCCTAAAAAAAGTAAAAACGCAAAGCCTATAAAAAACATCTGCTGGAGCCATTTCAGGAAGATGATGGGCAATAAATGGACTGCAGGATTAAATGCGCCTTTTGACCCGATTGCTGCAAGGGAAGCGGAGAAGCTTGGGATGAGAGTTGTTATTCTTGGCAGGGATTTAAGGAACCTTGGGGATTTCCTTGACGGAAAAAAGTTTAAGGGGACTGTAATTGCAGATTAGTATTAATCCAATATACTCATAATATAATCCCCACTCCCATCCGTTTGAAATTTTTTACCTCTCCATCTGGTTCTCCTTGCGGTAATATCGTACATTAGGAAACCTTCGGCTGGAAGATGCAAATTCCCTTCTTTTACGCTTTCTTTCCCCATAAGCCTTATCACCATATCCCTTTGTTCTTCAGGCTTCATTCTCATAGATTTTTCGAGATCTGTTTCGGGAAAACCGTTATCCACCAATCTCGCATGAGTCCTTCGAATCGATCTTTTATTTTTTGCAGATACAATGGTCACATATGGCATCCCAAGCTGGTAAGCCCAATCTAACGTAAAATGAGTAAATGCGTGAGTCCATTTGAACCTCCCCCTATGCATATCCTCATTGTTGTTTCCTTCCGGATTGCTAACACCTTGAAACTGGGATATTACTACCCCCGCATTATTCCAATAAGGGCCATTTAATGCCATGACTGCAAAATCAGTATCTTTGTGCCTTATAAATAAGCAATATGGCGCATCAACCCAGACATCCGACCCTGCTCGGGCATATCCGCAATCTTGAAAAGCTCGAGTGTGGAATTGCACCAATGAATAATGTTTTAGGTCTTCTGAAGGCACATATGCCCTCTCTCTTTTGAACCTGCCTAAATATTCAGATCCAAACGGCTTCATAATGCCAAATAGCTCAAATGTTGCCAGCTCTATCCCAATTTTTCTAATTCTTTCTTCTAAAACGTTCTCAGCATCAGTATGCGCTGCCTTTAATGATGGCCCTAACCTTCCCATTACATGATTAGCTGTGGTAAAGTGACCATTTTCTCCACAGAGGCTAACTCTTGCACTTAGTGGGAGAGTGTTGTCTCCGCCCCAATCATAGATTGCTGAGTACTTTAGGTCTTGAAACAATGCCATAAGCATAGTAATAGAAAACTCTTTTTAAAAGTAACTATTTTTACAACTATCCAGTGGTTTTAAATAAAATCACTTATCTTATGCTTTTTCTCCTCGTGCCACAGCCATGCCAGCAGGATTATCGCATCAAGGCCTGCGGCAAAGGTAGGAGTCAAAACGCTGCTCAGGATGTTCATGTCATAAGCAGCCATGGAGAACGGGTACAGTAAAAACAGCCCGGCAGCGTCTGTAGTGAACAGGAAATCCAGCAGGATATGCAGTAAAATGCCAAATGTGGTAACGAAGAAATAAACCGCAATCCTTCTCTGCTGCAATTTCCTTCTCGTCCAGAAATAAAACCCGGGTATCAGAAATAATAAACCGAATAAAGGCGTATGGGTAAATGTGCGGTGCATTATATCCTCTCCAAAAAATCCAAGAACCTTTCCCAGAAGTATATCTATATCAGGAAGCAAGCCGGCAAACCCTGCTATAAATACCGTATGCAGCGTAAAGTAATGCCTGTGCCTTGAAATATAGTCCCTGTACAAATCCACCAAAATAATGGATGTTATTACGTGAGTTACTGCCAGCGGCATCTTAGAGCTTTTTCGCAAATCCTTTTGCTGTTTTCCTCCCTTCTTTTTCAAGCTTTTTCTGAAGCTTCTGCAGCTTCACATTAAGCCGCAAAGCGACCTGCCTTGAGACTTTTTCAGCTTCTTTTGCCATCCTTCCTGCCTCGCTTTCAGCAAGCTTCTGCATCCTTTTCCTTTCCCTATCAGCTGCGCTTATAAACGTTCTGGCGATATCCTTCGCGCCCTTTGAGTCTAAATTCGCCCTTTTAGCTATCTGCCCGGCAACCTGCTCAGCCTTCTTCTTAGTCAAAGATGCGGCTCCCAGCCCGAGCAAAAAGCTTTTCTTAATAGCGTCTTTCATATCATCCACCTCCTGCTTCCTTTATTATTGAAAAGAAAAGTATTATGGCTAATATTCCAGCGCCGATGAAGCTTAAGAATGAAAGTATCGGCATCTGGAAGATGACAGGGCCCTTGTTCAGCTGCATCAGAATAGCGCCTACAATAAGCAGGGCAGCTATTATCATTGCATACGAAACCCTGTTAGAGGAGCGGTCTATCTCTACAGAAAGCTTCCTTATGGAAGAGTCTGGAATATCAACTTTTATCGTGCCTTTCTCTATCTTTCTTAAAACTCTTTCAGTCTCCTCAGGAATTACCTCAAGCAGCTTTCTGAAGCGGAAGGCGCTCTTTATGATGGATTTTGCAATGTACTGCGGGCTCGTCCTTTCCTTCATCAGCTTCTCTACAAAAGGCTTTGATGCGTCAACAATCCTGAAATCAGGGTCGTATTCAAGCGCAATGCCCTCCAAGGTTACAATTGTCTTCCCGAACAGGACAAAGGATAGCGGCATCTTCAAGCCAAAGTTCAGGGCAATGTCCATGACACTTTCAAGTATATGGCTTATCTTTATGTCTTTTATTGCCCTGCTCTGCAAAGGATCAAGTATCAGCCTGACTTCATATTTCAGCTCGCGCTTGTCTACCTCGGAAGACGAATCGCAGATTTCAACAAGCGTATCAACAATCATGTCAGCATCATTCTCAATGACGCCATAGAAAAGCGAAATTGACTTTTCCTTAAGGCGGTCGTCAAAATGCCCAACTATGCCAAAATCAACCAAGGCAATGGAGCAGTCAGGCATGACAAGTATGTTGCCGGGATGGGGGTCTGCATGGAAAAAGCCGTGTATGAACACCTGAGTCAGGGCAGCGTCAAAGCCGTTCTTCATTACCCTGCCAAGGTCTATCTTTCTTTTTCTCAGCTCTTCGATATTGTGCAGCTCAACGCCGTCTATAAATTCAAATACAAGGGCCTTGTTTGAGATTAAATTTTCATAGACTGCAGGGATCTTTACAGTTGGAATGTTCTTGAAATTGTGCTCGAACAGATGGCAGTTTGCAGCCTCCCTCCTGAAGTCCAGTTCTTTAAGGGTCCATTTTGCAAACTCATTTACGACATTGAGGGGCTCGTATTTCCTTATGGCTGGAAAGTGGCTTTCAAGAAGGGAGGCAATATACTTCATTATCTCTATGTCTGTCTCAATGAGCCTGTCAACATCAGGCCTCTGGATTTTTACAGCAACTGTGCTTCCATCCTTCAATACAGCCTTATGCACCTGGCTTATTGAAGCTGAGGCTATCGGCTTTTGGTCAAATTCTTTGAAAATGTCTTTTATGTCTTTCCTGAACTCATGCCTTATTGTCTGCTGGACTTGCTCGAACGGAAACGAAGGCACAGAATCCTGCAGCTTTTCCAGCTCTTTTATGTAGCTTTTTGGAATCAAGTCGGGCCTTACAGAAAGCATCTGCCCGAACTTTATGAACGTAGGCCCCAATCTTTCCAAAGTAAGGCGGAGCCGCTTTTCCATGGGATGGCTGCGCTTTTCATCCAGCCTCTGCTTCAGCTTCCTTGTCAATGGAATGCTGTGCTTTTCCCTTATCTTGTCAACTACAAAGTCAAAGCCCTCTTCAAACAGGACTGCAAGAATTTCCCTAAAGCGGTTTATGTCCCGCACCTCTTTTATAATCTTCAAGGACATGGGGAAAATGCGGGAAAGGGAGTTTATAAAGTTTATTGGAAAAACGGCTCTGTCCGAAATCTCGCTTTGCTTGGGTTAGCGGCTTTCGCCCAACTGGTTACGCCCGGTTGACAGGCAATATGGGGCATGAAGCCCCATGCCGCAGCCTTCACATCGCATGATGGCTGCGGCGTATGGCTGTAAGCCATACATGTTTTGGTCAACTTTTGCTGGAAATCTAAAATGGGCTCATCTGATGCCGCTAACCTACATTTCGGACAGAGCCTGGAAAAACAGTTATCGAACTTCCTCATCAACCCATTTCTGATAAGGCAAATTAGCTTCAGAATCTATCTTAAGTATGCATGGAACTTTGTATGAATGCACTTTTGAAACTTCTTCCTTTATTTTTTCATATTTTCCCTTTTTTGTTTTTGCAAGAATTGCATATTCAGGCTCATTCTGCAGCTTGCCCTGCCACATGTACATGCTTCTTATAGGGAAGAAGTTGGAGCAGGCTATGAGCTTTTTCTTCAATAAGTGCAGGGATATCTTTCTTGCCTCTGCCTTGTCTTTGCATGTTATGTAGATTAATGTCATTTTTTTCCTTATTGTTTTTAGTGTTTTGCCATTTTGTGCGTTTTTAATCCGGCTCTGCAATGCTAGTCACGAGGCTCGCTCTCACTCATAACGCTCGCCTCGTGGTTTTATTGGTAAGCCTTTTTCTATGATGTCTTGCTCAAATTTTGCTGTTAACCCTCACTTAGGCACTGATTTTTATCTAAATATTTAAAAATTGCCATATATTCCGGCAGTTATGGAAAGAAAAAAGGACTTTGAAGCATTATACAGGAAGAATCTTGAGCTTACGAAGAAGCAGGTTAGGGAAGCTGTAAATGAAGACTTATTGATAATACAGGCCATAAGCAGCGTAGGAGACATAGACAAAACCGCTAATCTGCTGTCAAAGAGGCTCAGGGAATGGTTTGCCCTTTATAATCCTGAATTGGAGCATCGGGTAAAGGAGCATGAAGAGTTTGTGAAGCTTGTTATTGCCCAGAACGAAAAGAAGGCAGATGATTCAATGGGCAAGAGCTTTGAAAAAGAAGATTTCGGGCAGATACTAAGCCTTGCAGGGCATATAAACTCGCTGTACGAATTAAGGCAGCAGTACTTCAATTACCTTGAAAAAATACTGAAAAAATACTGCCCGAGCGTGCTTGCAATAACAGGGCCGATAATAGGGGCAAAGCTATTCGGGCATGCAGGAAGCCTGAGGAAACTGGCTGTTTTGCCTTCTTCAACAATACAGCTTCTTGGGGCCGAAAAAGCATTGTTCAGGCACCTTCAAACCAGAGGACGTGCAAAATCGCCAAAGCATGGCATCCTGAGCCAGCATCCTGTAATGGGAAAAGTCAAATTTAAAGAGCACGGCAAGGCTGCAAGGGTGCTTGCAGACAAGATATCCCTTGCTGCAAGGATAGACTACTTCAAAGGGCAGTATGCGGGCGATAAGCTGAGGAAAGAGATTGAGGAGAAATTCGGAAAATGGGAGTAAGAAAATCAAAAATCTTCGAGGTTTACGAATCTGATGACTTCAGGAAAAGGAAGCTGTATACTGCAAACTTAGTTCCCGGAAAAAAAGCTTACGGCGAGAATATTGCTGTGCAGGATGGGATAGAATACAGGGAATGGGATGCCGGCAGCAGCAAGCTTGCCTCTTTGATACTCAACGGATGCACAAACACAGGGATAAGAAACGGCGATGTTGTGCTTTATCTTGGAAGCTCCACAGGAACAACAGTGAGCCACGTCTCTGATATTGTGGGGAAAGAAGGATTTGTGTTCGCTTTGGATGTAGCTCCAAGAGTCATGAGGGATTTAGTTTTCATGTGCGAGGACAGGAAAAATATTGCTCCAATACTTGCAGATGCGAATAAGCCAGACAGCTTTAAGGACAGGGTAATGGAAGCTGACGTGCTGTATCAGGACATTGCGCAAAAAAATCAGGTTGAAATTTTCCTGAAGAACGTGAAGGCATTTCTGAAGAAAGGCGGCTATGCCCTGCTTGCTGTAAAAGCCAGAAATATTGATGTCACAAGAAACCCTAAAGACATATTCAGGCAGGTGCGCGCTGAGCTTGAAAGCCATCTTACCATAATTGATTTCAGAACTCTGGATCCGTATCAAAGGGACCACTGCATGTTTGTTTGCAAGAGGCAGTAACGTCAGGTTAAGGCAGGCCCGCCTCTTGTTTGAGGCTGAGGCAAAGAACGTGTTCTGGAACAATGGAACAGTTTTTCCTCAATAAAAAATTCATTGTTTCAAAAAAATAATAGATAAAAAAACCGCCGAAGCCTCTGGCGGCTCTGCCTTAACCGAAATAAAAAACCGCTGAGGCAGATGGCGCCCTTAACCTAGCCCTGCCTGAAGCAATAGCAAGATTTAAAAGGTGATATTTATTACTACTTCTTGGGGAAAATCTATGGACGATAATGCTGTTAAGGGGACTTACAGGCTGAAAAAGGGCCTTGCAGAGATGCTGAAAGGCGGTGTGATAATGGATGTAGTGAATGCTGCCCAGGCGAAGATAGCTGAAAAAGCAGGCGCTGTTTCTGTCATGGCTCTGGAGAGAGTTCCTGCAGATATAAGGGCTCAGGGCGGCGTAGCAAGGATGGCTGACCCGAAAAAAATTAAGGAAATAATGAACGCTGTCTCTGTTCCGGTCATGGCAAAGGCAAGAATAGGGCATTTTGCAGAGGCAAGGATTCTTGAAGCGCTGGAAGTTGACTACATTGACGAAAGCGAAGTTCTCACTCCGGCTGATGAGAGGCATATTGAAAAGCATTCATTCAATGTCCCGTTTGTCTGCGGCGCACGGGATTTGGGAGAGGCACTGCGCAGGATTAAGGAAGGCGCTGCAATGATAAGGACTAAGGGAGAGGCTGGAACTGGAAATGTCATTGAAGCTGTAAGGCACATGCGCAGGATAAATGAGGAGATTGAAGCTTTGAAAGGGCTTTCTTCAAGAAAATTAAACCAGAAAGCTGTTGAAATGAGAGTTTCTTACAAGCTGGTTGAAGAGACCGCAAGGCTCGGAAGGCTTCCTGTCGTAAATTTCGCTGCTGGCGGCATAGCGACGCCTGCAGATGCCGCTTTAATGATGCAGCTCGGGTGCGACGGCGTTTTTGTCGGAAGCGGCATTTTCAAGTCAAAAAATCCTGAAAAAATGGCGAAAGCTATTGTGGAGGCTGTAACCCATTACAATGAGCCTGAAATCCTTGCAAAAATTTCTGAGGGATTGGGAGAAGCGATGGAAGGCATCGAAATCGAGAAATTAAGCGTGAAGATGCAGGAGAGGGGGAAGTGATGGTTGGAGTGCTGGCAAGGGCATTTGTTGGTGAACCAAATGAATGCAGTATAGATGACCTTATTTTTTTTATCGGGGCTGAAAAGATAAGGAAAGGTGATGTTTTAAACATAAATGGTGAGTTTGGAGTTTATTCTAGAGTGATAAAAAAAGATAGAAGCCCTATCCCAGAAATCAGCCTTTTGATGTTTCATCTCACTTCGGAAGGACCCAAGCATTATGAAGTTCCTTTGGAAAGTGTAACTTATTGGAAAAGCCATGGGCATATCACTAGCGGTTCTATGAATCTTCTTAAGAAAGTTGAAGAGGCATATTTTTCAGGGAACCAATAACATGAAAATCGGCGTTCTCGCACTGCAGGGGGATTTCAGGGAGCATATCCGCGTTCTTGAAGATTTGGGAGTGGAAGCAGCGGAAGTAAGGCTACCGCATGAGCTTGATGAGCTGAAAGGCCTTATCATTCCGGGCGGAGAAAGCACCGCAATAGGGATGCTCATGCAGAAATACGGCATGGACAGGGCAATAAAGGAGAAATTTGAGAAAGGAATGAAGATATGGGGCACGTGCGCAGGCGCGATCCTGATTGCCAAGGAAATTTCAGGGGAGAAAAAGGATTTCTCACTCGGGCTTATGGACATTTCAGTCAGAAGGAACGGCTACGGCAGGCAGCTGCAGAGCTTTGAAGCCAATCTTAATGTAAAATGCATCGGCGGCTTTAAAGGGGTTTTCATAAGGGCGCCTAAAATAGTAAAATGCGGCGATAATTGTGATGTCCTTGCTGAATATCAAGGCAGCCCGGTAATGGTGCACGAGCAAAACCTGCTTGCAACAACTTTCCATCCGGAGCTTACCAAAGATGCAGGGATCCACCAGTATTTTATAGACATGGTAAAAGATGAGATTTCTATAGAAATAAGCTAAACTACTCTATCTCCCTTATTTCAAGTATGTCTATGTTCTTCTTCGGGCTTATGTCGGATATTATTATAGCCCTGTCTCCTTTAATAAGAAATTCCTTCTGCTTCAGCATTCCTATCGCTTCCCTTATCATCTCATCAGAATTCTCCCTGAATTTAATCCTGAATGGGAATGCGCCCCAGAAGATTGTCATGCGCCTCATTACCTCTTCGGATTCTGTGAAAACGAATATGTCGGTATTGGGCCTTTTTCTTGTGACCCGGCTCAGCAGCCTGCCTGTCCTTGAAAACACTATTATTGCCTTGGCATCAAGATTTTCAGCGTTTATGCATGCCCCTAAAGAAAGCGCCTCCTTCACGTCCTTCGTCTTGAAGCCGTTTTTCAGCTCGAAAGAAAGCTTTTTCTGCACGTTTTTCGCTATTGTCGCCATTGTCTTGACGCATTCCACAGGATACTGGCCTTTTGTGGTCTCCCCTGAAAGCATTATGCAGTCAGCCTTCTCATAGACTGCGTTTGCAACGTCTATGACTTCGGCCCTTGTCGGCCTTGGATTGACAATCATTGACTCAAGAAGATGCGTGGCTATTATGACCGGCTTACCCTGCTCAATGCATTTCTTCACCATCTCTTTCTGCAGGATTGGAATGTCTTCAAGAGGAACTTCAACCCCCAAATCGCCCCTGGCTACCATGACGCCGTCAGAGGCTTCAATTATCTCATCCATGCTGTCTACGCCCTGCTGGTCCTCAATCTTCGCGATTATCATAGCCCCGGAATTAAGGCTTTTGAGAAGCGAACGCATGTCCTCAATGTCCTTTTTGCCCCTTACAAAAGACTGTGCGATGAAATCAGCACCGTGCTTCACCACAAGCCTTATGTCTTCTTTGTCCTTTTCAGTTATTGCCGGCAGCCCCGTCTTTATTCCGGGTATTGTGACTGTTTTCCTGTTGCCTATGCTGCCCTGGTTGAGGACTTTGCAGAGAAAATGATAAGGCTCAACCTCAAGAACTTCAACTGCCACAAGGCCGTCATCAATCAGTATTATGCCGCCGACATTCACCTTATTTATCAAATCCTCATGGAGGATGAATGTGTGCTTTTCGCCTTCCTGTATGTCGCAGGCGCTGCTTACGGCAATCTTAAAGATTTCACCTTCCTTAAGCTTAACTTCCTTGCCGGAAGTCCTTATTTCGGGGCCCTGCGTGTCTATCATCAGGCTTACGGGGAACACTGTCTTTTTGTTCAGCTCCCTGATGCGCTTCATAATCATCTCATGCCAAGCCTTGTCGCCATGGGACATGTTTATCCTTACTATGTTCATGCCGTTCCTTGAAAGATTGAAGAGCATCTCCTCTGACTCGGTCTTCGGCCCAATGGTTGCAACTATCTTTGTGCGCCTCATAGCTTTCTGGATAGAAACAGGGTTTTTAAGGTTTATGGATAATCAGATATTGCATTTGTTGCAGCAACAATGGCGAGGGCAAGGCTGGGGTTGCGCCGTCCGGGCTGCCGAGCAGCGAAGCGTCCGAAGCCATTTTTGTTGCTGCCAGCCTCAAAAAATGCAGAATCCTATTTTAAAAAAGAATATAAAAATCAAAAAAACAAAGAAATCAGCCCTGAAGCGCCTCTTCTATTGCATCCCTGTTATATCCCACTATAATCGTGCCGTCAATGTCAGTCACGGGAACGCCCATCTGGCCTGACTTCTCTACCATCTCCTCTGCTGCCTTCCTGTCAGCGCCTACATCAACATCTTCGTATTTGACGCCCTTTTCCTTCAAAAAATCCTTGACCTTCACGCACCACGGGCATGTCCTTGTCGAGTAAACCTTAACATTCTTTGCCATTTTATATCCTCCATATCCTTATTTGGCAATTGCCACTATAACTGCCACTGCAGCTATAACCAGCATTGCCAGCATTGCTTTTTCATGCATGCACATCCCTTCCTTTTCCTTGCATCCCTGCATTGGGCACATATGCGCCATTATACATCACCTCAACCTCATATTATATTTAAATCTTATCATGCTAATAAATATAACAATATTTCCTTAAACCCTTAAATATGAATTTTAAGGTTAATTTAATAAATTGGCGGCAATTATAGGCAAGAATGAACCATCTACTTTTCGGCACTGCAGGCATACCCTTGCTAACTAAAGGAAGCACTACAGACGGCATAGTGGATGTAAGGAAGATGGGCCTAGGCGCAATGGAGCTTGAATTCGTGAGGAGCGTCAATATCTCCAGAGAAAGGGCGCCAGAAGTGAAGAATGCAAAAGAAAAGAATGGTGTTGTCCTGACGTGCCATGCGCCTTATTTCATAAATTTAAATTCTGATGACAGATTGAAGCTGAAGGCAAGCAAAGAGCGCATTCTGAACTCTGCAAGAATATTAAGCTTGTGCGGGGGCTGGAGCGTGTGCTTCCATCCGGGCTTTTACCAGAAGAGCACGAAGGAAGACACATTTAACAATATCAAAAACGCAATAAAAGAACTCTCAACAACCATAAAAAAAGAAAAAAACAACGTTTGGCTTCGCATGGAAACAACAGGCAAGGGAAGCCAGTTCGGGAATATAAACGAGATTCTGGATATCTCGGCAGAGTTTGACAATGTCATGCCATGCGTTGACTTTTCGCATCTGCATGCAAGAACCAATGGAAAATATAACACAAAAAAGGAATTTGACCAAATTCTTGGACTTATAGAGAAAAAACTGGGAAAGAACGGGCTTCAGAACATGCACATTCATGTTTCAGGCATTGCCTATGGGGAGAAAGGGGAGAAGCATCATCTTATCCTTAAGGAATCGGACTTTAACTATAAAGATCTGCTTAAGTCACTGAAAGACTTTAATGCAGCAGGCGTATTGATTAGCGAGAGCCCGAATATAGAAGGGGATGCGCTGGTAATGCAGGAAGAATACGGAAAATAATCATCCGCGCCTGAAAAACTCCTCGGTGCCCTTTGCCTCAATCGCGGCAACAAGCTTCTTTGATGCGTATATGTATGCAGCTGTCCTGAAGCTGGTCTTATGCTCTTCCCTGGCTTTCAGGACCTCTTCAAATGCCATTACCATGAGCTTCTTAAGCCTTTCCTGAACTGTCTCAAGCTCCCAGTAATATCCAGCCCTGTTTTGAACCCATTCAAAATAGCTTACAGATACGCCGCCAGCATTGGCAAGAATGTCAGGAATTATTGTTACGCCTTTCTTAAAAAGTATTTCGTCAGCCTCTATCGTTGTGGGGCCGTTTGCCAGTTCCACAATAAGCTTTGCTTTTATCCTGTCAGCGTTTTTCTCTGTTATCTGGTTTTCCAGCGCTGCCGGAATCAATATGTCAACGTCAAGCTCAAGAAGCTGCTCATTCGTGACGTCTTCATGCTCAATGTCATCGCATACAGTGCCTCTGCAGTATACTCCGTCAATCATGCCTTTTTCCTGCTTTACTTTGAGTATAGAGTCAGGATGTAAGGAGCCTGTTTTCGTGTAAATGCCGCCCTTTGAGTCGCTCAATGCAACAATCTTATAGCCGTCATCATGTAAAAGCCTTGCAATATGATAGCCTGCGTTCCCAAATCCCTGCACAGCGACCCTCAGCTTTTTTTCATCAAGATTATGCTTTTTTGCATACTCCCTGATTATGTAATAGGCGCCTCTTGCAGTCGCATCATCCCTGCCTTTGCTCCCTCCCAAGGAAACTGGCTTTCCTGTTATGACTGCCGGCGTCAATTTCCTTGAGATGCGGCTGTACTCGTCAGCCATCCAGCCCATTATTGTCTCGTTTGTATAAACGTCAGGTGCAGGAATGTCAATGTCAGGGCCTATGAACTCGTAAATCCCCCGTATATAGCCTCTGCTTAATCTTTCAAGCTCCTGCTTTGAGAGCTTTTTGGGGTTGACAATCACGCCGCCTTTCGCGCCTCCGAACGGAATGCCCACAACTGCGCATTTGAAAGTCATCCAGAATGCCAGCGTCTTGACTTCATCCATGTCCACATTTGGATGGTAGCGTATCCCGCCCTTTGTTGGGCCAAGAATGTCATTGTAATGCACGCGATATCCTTTGAAAATTTCAAGCTTGCCGTTGTCCATCCTCACAGGGATGCTCACTTCTATTATCTGCTTCGGGTTTTCCAGCGTTTTTTTAGCGTCATCACTGACTTTGAAGAATCTCGTAGCTTTTTCAAACTGCTTTACTGCGTTTTCAAAAAGTCCCGGCATTTTTACACCTTATTTTTATATTTTTAATGGTATACCTGTAAATATATAAATTCTTGGTTTAAGCCTAAAAAGACCCTCCTGAAAGTATTCTCTTTGTCTCTGCCTTGTAATCCTCTACATTGGGCTGGTCAAAGGGGTTCACTTCCATCAAAAAGCCAAGATACATAATCTCCATCATTTTTAACTGCAGGAGCTGGCCAATTGAAGACTCTGACTTGTCCGGCAAAGCCAATTCCATGAACGGCCTTTTTCCTTTCCTGAAAGCTGCCTTTGTGCCTTCAAGAACTGCATTCATTATTTTTTCAAGCGATTTTCCCTGTATTTTATCCACAAGGTTTGAATATTCCTTAAAATCAGGGACTTTTACATTGGCTTTATTACCCCTAACCCTTACAAAAGCCGTAAACTTGTCATAAGGCCCGCCAAGATAGAGCTGGGCCATTGAATGCAGGTCGGTCGAGCCTATGGAGACTGTCGGAGTAATGCCGTTATGGATTTTTTTGCCTTTTACACTGAACTCCTTTCCAATGCTCTCGCCCATCAGCTGCCTGTACCACTTGCCTACTGATTCAAGGTCGTTTGAGAACAAAAACAAGTCTGCAATATTTTTTCCTTTTTTCGAGTTCAGATAAAGAAGGATTGCACTTAAGGCTGCAGGATTATTTTTTATATTTTTATTTAAGCATTGCTTTCTCATCAATGCGGCGCCTTCCAGCAATTTATCAATATTAACGCCAATCAACCCTAAAGGAAACAATCCCACCGGTGAGAAAACAGAATACCTGCCGCCGACTTTCTTCGGAATTTCAAGGGTGCCAAAGCCTTTTTCCAATGCGAGATTCCAGTATTTTGAGCCTTTGTCACTTGTTACAACAACATATTTTTCATAATTTTTTTTATATTTTTTTAATAATCTGATAAAAATCTCAAAATTTGCCATTGTCTCGGTTGTGCCGCCTGACTTTGAAACCCCGTTTATGATGATGTTTTTTCCTTTTTTAAGGACGGGCTCAATTATGCCCATTATATCCTGCACGGAATCAGAATCAACAGTGTCCGAGTACAGTATCTTTATCCTTGGATTGAGCTGGTTGTAAAACTTCCCCAAGACAGCTTCCTGCACCGCTATCGTGCCGAGGTTGCTGCCGCCTATGCCAACCACAACCAGATACTCAGGATTAAGCGCCTTTTTGGCTTTTATTATCTTTATAACATTGTTTAATGCTTTTTCATCTGTTGGCAGGTTAATTGAAGCCTTGTCATTCCCATAGCCTTTTTTTGAGGCGAGGGACATGCCTTTTATTTCCTTTTGAAGCGTTCTACCAGCCTTATTTATCTTATTTTGAGAAATAAAGGAACCAGAATAGCTGAGTTTTATTTTTTCCATTTTTATCTTTGTTTTTAGGTTTGTTTTTAAAATTGTCGGTAAGGAGTAAGGCAATTTAAGGGAAGTATACTTCCGTCTCCGGGTGGAATGCGGCCCATGCAAACCAAAACAGCGTCTCGACCGCTATATCACTTCCTTCTGATGCTTTAGCTTTGGCACTCTTTAAAGTATTATTAAAATCTACAATGATTTTTTCTCCACCTAATGAATCCTCAACTGTTCCAACACGCTCCAAATCGCTTTTTTTGTATGCCTTAAATTTCCCATTAAGCTCTATCCCGTAAACTATTTCGTAAGCATCAAGCCTGAAATCCTCATTCTGCAGCCTGAACCTGAGGTTTATATCGGTAAAATCTCCATCCCTGCCATAGGGATTGCTGCCGCTGTAATCCCTGGATGGAAAACCGGTGTCCTTTGAAAGTACTTCACTATCAGGATATGCCTTTTTCCAATCACCCCACTTTACGGTGTCTGTGGGGAGCTTTTTCAGCTTTGTCCCGGTCAAAGGGCCTATAACTGCCTTTCCGAGCGTTTGCGGCCAATAAGAATCTGTTTTCCTGTCGTACATGACAAGCTCCGAGTTTAATAATTTTCCGGAAACGCCGAATTCAACCGCTTCTCCGCCTATTTCCCTGTGAAATGCCAGTCCGGTGAAGCACAGCGGGCAGTAAGATACCAATATGGGGTCTCCCAGTATATTGTCATTTACAATCTCATGGCTTACCAGAATCCTGAAGGGGTAGAACCTTTTCTCGCCCCTGTAAACTATGCCCAGGCCAAGCTCATCGTCAGGGAGCCACTTGCCTGCATTTTCCACTTCAATAAACTTTGGATTATCTATCGAAGGTATGCCGTCTTTTGGAACTCCGCCAGAGAGAAGCTCATCCGGATGAATGATATACCTTGTTCCATCCTGCAGAGTTTTTATTTCGTCCGCCACACTCAAACCTATTCCTTTATCCCTATTATCTTCCAATAATTTGCCAAGTTTTTCCCCAATCTCTTCATCCGTAAGCGGGCCGAATTTTTTGCCTTTAATTCTGCCATCCACCCCTATGAAATAAGTTACCGGCTGAGTAAACACATTATACGCTTCCCTTGCGCTTTTATCAGGGTCAAGCAATATGGGGTAAGATACCTGAATTTCACCAATGGACTTCCTTACAGCTTCAGGGCTTTCCTGCAAGTTTATTCCTATTATCTCCAAATTCCCCTTATTTTCCCTGTAGATTTTCTCAAATGCCGGCATCTCCTGCCTGCACGGCGGGCACCATGATGCCCAGAAGTTGAGTATAACCGCCTTATTGCCGCGGAATGAGCTCAACTGCACTTTTTCCCCGTTCAAGGAGTTAAGAATGAAATCCGGCGGTAGGTCTCCAATGCCGAGGCCTGTGCCATGCCCTTTTATAACAGCTGAGTTTTTGTCCTTTTGGAAATAATTTTCTAATACTGGCAAGGCGGCCATTAGTATAATTGTAATAAGCAAAATCAGGATAACTTTTTGATTATTCTCCATTACAAAAACATTAATGCACCTGTGCTTGATTAATATTTGGTTTAATAAACAACTTATACTTATATACTTTAAGCCAGAGTTTTCGAAAATGAATTGGGCAATCCATTAAAATTTCACAGCATTTTTTGTAATATCAATATTGCAGCTATTATGGCTCCTGCACCACGCCTCACATCTTTCCGCCAGTTCTTTCGTTTCATACGCAAAGCCGCATTCCTGACAAATGGAGCAGGTTTTGCCTTTTCTTGTTATCTCATTTGCCATTTTATAGCCGTTATAAAAATTAAAGATTACTATCCAAAAGTAAACGTATACAGCTTGAACCTTTTCCCTTTCGCCACTATCTCAATCCTGTGCTTCCCGTACTCATAGTCAGCAAGATTGTAGAGCCTTTCCTCATTGACTTTTGCAATTCCGCTGGTGCCGATATCGCCACCTTTTGTGCTTTCATCCGCTTTTTTCCCGTCAATAAAGACCTCTATCTCTGCCTCGCTGTCAGAGCCGGCAACGATATTCAGGACTTTGGCATCATAATTCAGGATAAGCCTTGCCCCTTCCTCTTCGGACTCAATGTTGTCTGCATTAACTTTCCATTTTCCTTCAAGATAGATGTAGTTGTCAAGCATTTTTTCAGGAAGAGTGTAATCAACTATCCTGTTGGCAGGCAGCCCTTCCTCATTTCCAAAATTGCCCCTGGTAAAATCATAGCCAAGGTAAAGCTCGGGAGTGCCTATATTTCCGGTAATGGAAACAGCATCTTCCGGCCTGCTTATCTCCATGCTAATATCCTGCTCCATGCCCATCCTTTCTGCTCTTTCCTGCAGAAGCTCCTGAATCTTCATTTCTGTCTCGGCATACGCCCCCTCGCCAATATGGTCATACCTTACAAAGCCGTCAATGTCAATAAGATACTTGCGGGGCCAGAACCTGTTGTTGTAGGCGCGCCATGTTGAATAGGAGTTGTCCTGCACAATGGGATATTGAAGCCGGTATTTTTCGGCTGCCTGCTTCACGTTATTGTAGTCTTTCTCAAACTCGAATTCAGGAGTGTGCACCCCAATAATGACAAGCCCCTTGTCCTTATACTTATCATGCCATTCCTTAATGTACGGGAGAGTGCGGATGCAGTTTATGCATGTGTATGTCCAAAAGTCTACCAAAACAACTTTGCCTTTCTGGTTTGCTATGCTTATGCTGTCATCGGTGTTTATGTAGCCTGCAATTCCCCTTAATTCAGGAGCCTGCTGGAAATTTGCTGATTTCGAGGCAATGGCTTTCTCATCCGGGATGTAATCTGAAATTCTTTCCTGAACCTGCGCTTGATTTGAGCCTGAAGATTCTGAATTTTCCGCAGGAATATCGCTTTCTATTGAATTTTCATCCAAGATATCCACTTCTGAAGGCACTGAAACCTTTTGGGACTCAAAATAGTAAATCAGCGAGGCTATTGCCGTCAATACAATTATCAATGCAAATGCCCTGTTTTTCACCTTATTCCTCCTTTTTTATTGCGGTTGCGGCAAGGTAGCTGAGAAATGCCGGGATAAGGGGAAGGACGCACGGGCTGAGGAATGAGGCGATGCCCGCTATGAAAGAGATTCCAAGCCCGACTGTGCTTCCTGAAGCGCTGATTCCTGCATCAAGGGACACAAGCAGGCTGGATACAGCTGAGAAGTTGGCAACTCTTGAAAGGTTGTTTGTAAAAACAAGGACGCCTATCAGTACAAGCAGGGCTCCAAAGATGTAATTGACAATCTTCAGCTTATCGGTGTACCTGCTTATCCATCCTGAAGCGCGGTCTGTGAAAAGGCCTACAACAAGGAACGGTATGCCCAAGCCAAGCGAGTAAGAAAGCATAAGCGGGAACGCGCTGCCAGGATTTGAGACTGCCAGAGTAAGTATAGCGCCAAGAATTGCACCTACGCAGGGCGTCCAGCCTACAGCGAATGCAGCGCCGAAAACAAATGACGTTATGTAGGAATACCTGAACTTCCTCTTTACCTGCAGCTTGTGCTCGCGCTCAAGGAATGGTATTTTAACAAGGCCGAGCAGGAAGATTCCAAAGAATATTATTATTGCTCCTCCAATCCAGCCAAGTACCTTCTGCACTTTGAAAGCGTATGCTGAGAGCACGCTCTGGAGTAAAACACCCACAACAGAAAAGACAAGGCTGAAGCCCAATACGAAAAATACAGAGTTTATGAAAATGCTCCACTGCTTTTTGCCTTCCATATCAGTTTACACCTGCGCTGTTTATAGATTCTATTACCTTGTCCTTTGTGAATGCCTCCAAAGACCTTGAGGCTTCTTTTCCATCGCTGCCAATTATTACCTTTGTATGCTGCAGCCTTATATTGAATTTCTCTATCATTTCCTTGTCCTCTTCATTTGTTTTGCCGTCATTGAAATGAACCTCATAGCCAACGACATTTTCATTGTCCAATTCATTGAAAGCTGAGAATATGTGCGGCTGCTCTGCATTGCAGATAGGGCACCAGTCTGCATGAAAGTCAAGGAAGATAGTTTTTCCTTCCTTTAACGACTGCTCGTAATGGGCTTTGTCAAACCTATAATAATTATTTGCGAGTTTTTCCAGATTTTCGTTGGATTCCATCATTGCGCCTTTTCCAATAGTGCTGTCCTTTTCCATCATATTGCCCGTTTCAATGGCTTTTTCCTGTATCGCTTCCTCATTTATCTCTGCATTCCGGGCAACATTAGAGCATCCGTATGCGAAAACCATTGCCGCCATTAAAATTCCCAAAAACACCGATTTCATTCCATCACCCTGAGTTTTTTTCTCTTTTTTCTTTTCAGGCTTATATTAAATTTCTATTAAGCCATTAAAACAACGGCTTAATCCCTTGTTATGAACAATAAAACTGCAAAAGCTACTGCCTGCAATAGGCTGAAAATGAAGACGTGCACTGAAACTGCGGGCACATAGTAGTCCATCATGGTAACGAAGTAGTACAATGATATAAGATTCTGAGCCAAGAAAAGAATTGCGAAGATGAAAAGCCCGTAAGTGAACCTCGATTTTATCCTGCTGAGATTCTTTGTGTATATCACCAACAGCGCTACAAGCAGAATTGTCGAGATTCCTGTAAAAATCGTTGTCAAATTCATCAGCATTGCCATAAAGCTTCATCCCAGCTTTTGTTTATATAGTTTTACCCAAATTGGTTCCAAAATGAGCCTATTTTTTCTCAATCTTCCCCCAAATCCCATTAAAAGTGCTGATATCTGCTTTTATATACTCGGAAAGAAAAAATACAGCCCCGTAATTCCCCTTGTTTATTGCCGTAATAATCTGGTTTTTCTCCAGAACTTCAAGATGATGCCTGACCGTCTTGTAGTCTAATTTTAACTTTTCCGCGATTTTATTTGCGTTCGAGGGAGTTTTCTCAAGCAGCTTTATTATCCTGCCTCGAGTCTCGCCGCCCCTGGTGCCTGCAATAAGATACCATAAAAGGTTTTTCATGGGCATTCAATGAGATGGAAGTTTTTAAGGCTTTTGGGGTATATAAGCTTTTAACCTGAACATCATTACCTCACTTATGGCAGCAGTGTTAAGTTCAATGGCAGATGCTCAATCGGCAACTCTGAGAAAAATTGAATCCCTGAAACCTGAAGAAGTTGATGTGGATAATCATCGCTTTTCTTTAAACCCTATGGTCTCTATCGGATACAATGGGTGCAGGGCAGTTATCCTGAAAGGCAGAAACAGCCAGATGGGCTTAAGCCATACGCCACCCTATAAAGATATTGGCTCGTATCTTGATGAAGCTGAAATTATATTTGGCGGTTACGAAGGTATGGGCGCTATTGTCTTCCCTAAATTTGAAAAATTTGAGGAAAAATGCCTTGACAGGGGCATAAGCCCCCTTAGGCTTCCATGGCTGGAAGCGGCAGATGCAGCTTTTTCTGAAAGCCATGAAAAGAGAGACATTATAGTGGTGCCTTCTGCTTTGGAAATATTTGTTTATACTGCAACAAGAGAATTTAGCGGCACATTTTCCGGAAGCAGGCTTAAGCGCCATTGAATTCTGTTAAATAGACACATCATCCACAAGCTTTTTAAATATCGGATATGCAATATTTCAACAGTGGTTTTGAAAGGAAAGCGGCGGTTTTCGGGCGCAGGGAGTTAAATCATGGATTTAACCATTAAGGAAAACCATTTAAAAAACAGAAATTATCCGGTTAAACGGGCGATTGAAAGATGAAATATGTGGTTGTGGCTCCTGTCGGGGGCAGCATGGACGCATTGTTTGTGGGAATAAGGGAATTTCCCACCGAAAGAGTCATTCTTCTGGTCCCTGAAGGCAAGGCAGACGAGGCAAGGAAGGCGAAGCACGATCTGGACAGGTTCAAGATACCTGCTGAAATACAGGAAATAAAAGGCAGCGTATGGGAATCCGTTTTTATGAAGATAGCCGAGATAAAAAACATAGAGAAAGGAAAAGAAATCCTGATAAACACATCAACAGGGGACAGAAACACGACATGCGCAGCAACTTCAGCGGCTTTTGTAAACGGGCTCAAGGCGATTGCAGTTGACGGCAATGAGGCAATGCTCCTTCCTGTGCTGAAATTCTCCTATTACAACATGATTGCAGGGAGAAAGATGGAAATACTCAAATTGCTGGCAAAGCCCGGGTGCTGCGCGTCACTTGAAGAATTAAGCAGGAAAACGAAAATGTCCCTTCCATTAATAAGCTACCACATCAACGGAAACCTCAAGTCAGAAGGGCTGAAGGAGATGGGCCTTATAGAGACAACTGAAGTGAAAGGCAGGGTTGGAGTCACACTTTCGACACTGGGAAGGATGCTGATTAAGGGGTATATTGGTTCTTGACTATTCTATAGTGATTAACTTTATATAGGATTCTATAATGCCTATACGCTTATGGACATTTCATTGCTTGTTGAAAATACTATACTCAAGGGAGAAAACCAGCCTCTCCTTAGGCTATACGAAAGCCTAGGCAAGGTGGTTGTTGCAGAGCCCTGGGAGATAAATGCCAAGGCGGCCAAAAAGATAAAGAGGATCAATGTCCTTGTTACGAGGTCAAAGGTAAAAGTTACAAAAGAGCTTATTGATGCGGCTGAATGGAGGGCAATTGCAACAGTTACCGCAGGCACCGACCATATTGACACTGCTTATGCAAAAAAGAGAGAAATTCCAGTGATCTATGCGCCGGGCTCAAATTCGAATGCTGTTGCCGAGTTTTTTTTCACCGCAATTGGCTATGTTTTAAGAGGCAGAGAGAAGCCGTTAAGCAAATATTCTCTTGGAGTAATAGGAAACGGCCATTGCGGCAGCGCAGTGGTGCGCATTGCGCAGGGATTCGGGATGGAAACAAGAATCTATGACCCGCCCCTTCATACAAAAGCACCTGAAAGCTTTAAGCAAAGCGACCTTGAAGAAACCCTCGCATGCGATATTGTGACATTGCATATTCCCCTTACCAAATCAGGAAAGTATGCCACTAAAGGGATGATTAATGAAGAAACACTTCGGTATATGAAAAAAGGCGCATACCTAGTAAATATGTCAAGGGGAGGAGTTTTGGACACTCAAGCAGTAATAGATGCCATACATAAAGATAGGATAGGGGGAGTAATCACTGACGTCTTTGCAAATGAGCCTTCTCTTTCTGCTGAGGACAGGCAACTTGCAGATAATGCAGTCCTGGCGACGCCGCATGTGGCGGGATGGGCGGCCGAGGCATTGAGGAGAGGGGCAGTGCAGGCATATTATGGGATTTGCGAAGCCCTTAACACCACACCGGATGAACATGCAGATGATTATATCACCAAAGGGCTTAAAGAAAGGTATGGGCATGTGGTCGAGATAAATGGAGAGAAAAATGCTGTCGAGAGGGCGTTTTTAAAACTTCTCGAGGCAAATCATGATATTGCTGAAACAAGCTGGCAATTCAAGACGGGATTGGGGCGCGCATCCTCCTCAGGGCATGCTGCGATTTGCTTTAATTGGATGAGGGCTGAACATAACAGAAGAGAGATAGCAGGCAAGGCAATTCAGCTTGACATAAAAGACAGAAAGCTAAGTGCGCAGGCTGAAAAACTGGCTCTGGCATTCAATATGGGGATATACGATTCTGGCAGAGGCAGGCAGCCAAATTACATAATGAGAATTTCTTAAGCAGCCTTTACAGAAGATGTTTTTTCAATCTTCCTGTAAACAATAAAAACCACACCAAGATAAGCAGCATAGCTTAAAACCTCAACCAAAGAAGGATTCCCATTATAGCCGAAAAGCCCTACAAAAAAGCTTCCGATTGCGCCTTTCTCATGAAGCAGAGGGAAAGAGCCGTCTGCATTGACAGCAGGGTTTATGTCCCAAACATGCTCAACAACTATCGGAACTATTCCGGCTTCCTCAAGCTCATGGATTCCATGCGCAACAAGGCCTGCAGCAAACAGTATCAAAAGCACGGAGCTTATACTGAAGAATTTCCTCAAATTGACTTTTCTTGTGCCTGAGAAAAACAGATAGCCGGCTATGAGGGCAATAGCGATGCCCAAAGTGCTGCCAAGCAATGAAATTCCGCTTTCATACTTTACGGCATTCAGAAATATGACAGTCTCAATGCCTTCCCTCAATACTGCTATTGATATCAATATGAAAAGGCCCCACGCATATCTTTTGTTCAGCTCCGCAACCCGGATGTGGGCATGAACCCTTTCCTGGATATTTTTTGACATGCGGTGCTTTTGCTTCAGCATCCATAATACCATGGTTGAAAGAAGGGCAGCAGCGATAAGCATTGTAGCGCCTTCAAAAATCTCCTCAGACTTTCCTGAAAAGCCGCCGGCGAAAACAGTGAACATGACAGCGGCAAGAATGCTTGCGATTATGCCAAATGCTATGCCATAATAGACCGTCTTCTTGTACTCGTAGCGCTCTGTCTTGTTGAGATAGGCCATCACTATTCCTACGACTAAAGCCGCTTCCAGTGTTTCCCTTGATGTCAATAAAAAGCTTGATAGCATTGCGTTTTCCACCATTTAATAAGGCTCCAGTGAAAATCTCACTTCGTTCGGCCAGTGCCTGCTCGCCTTTATGAGTTTTTCTCAGGCATGCCACCCCGCAACTGGTTACACCCGGTTGACATGTAACGAAAATCGAAGATTTTCGGAACGTCCGGAAACCTTCGGTTTCCGATACGCAAGATGGAGCTTACAGCTCCATGCCGTGGCTATAAGAAGAGATATTTAAACTTTTTTACAGCAAATTAAGAAATATTGCGGAAAGATTAAAAATGGCTGCGAATTCAGCAAAGGTCGGTGCGAAATGAAGGTTGCCATCATCAGGGCGAGGCTCTTTAATTGGCAGATTAAAAGAGTTGAAGGGGACGCTCCCTACGGGACTTCAACGATACTTTCAGAGAGACATCAAAGCCGAGCAGATGGCAACCCGAAGAATGAGATTTCGCACCGACATAGATTCAGCAACAAAGGGGGAAAATGGACCAGCTTGACAATAGTATAATACAGATTCTAAGAAAGAATGGAAGGGCATCTTTCCAGGAGATGGCAAAGCTTCTAAATGCACCTGAAAGCACCATAAGAAGCCGTGTCAAAGGCTTGGAAAGCAAAGGAGCTATAAGGGGATATTCCGCTGTTGTAGACCCTTCAAAGCTCGGATTTGGCAGTGTTGCAATGGTCGGCATAGACACAGCACCTGAAAGGTTTCTGGAAATTGCAAACATGCTTACAGAATTTGAGAGTGTAAAATCTGTCTCAACATGCTCAGGAGACCATATGATAATGACTGAAATCTGGATGGAGAATGCCTCCCAGCTAAGGGATTTTATCAGGAATAAAGTGGAGAAGATTGACGGGGTTACAAGGACATGCCCTGCGATAGTGATGGAAAGATTGAAGGAAGCTTGATATTGCTTACACATCCAGGGGGGGCAAGGTCAACTTAAGGAAGGGTGCCTCATTATTTCTGCTGAGGCAATGAATGCGTTCTGGAACAATGGAACAGTTTTTCCCCAATAAAAAATATCCAATGGCTCAAAATAAAAAACATTCAAAAAACTGCCGAAGCAGATGGCACCCTTAAGTTGGCCATATCTCCGGGAAGCGACGATAGATTTAAATACCATAAACATAACTATTACAACATGAGCGACACAATAACTATACCCAAATCGGAATACAAGAAGCTAAAGGAATCTGTAACAATATCAAAAGCAGAATATGAGGAGATGCTTGAAACTATTGAAATTTTAAGCGACAGGGGCATTCTGAAAGATATCAGTGATTCCAAGAAGCAGTTTGAAGAAGGCAAATTTACGACTTTAAGCAATCTCAAAAATGAAATTTGAGGTTGTCGTTCCTGATAAAATAAAGAAGAGAATTCTGAAGCTCGAGAAAGCTGACAGGGAAAGAATTTTTGAGAAACTTGACGAATTGTCCCCTAATTATGAGTTGGGCAAGCACCTTTCTTCCATAAACCTATGGAGCTTAAGGGCAGGGGACTACAGGATTCTTTACCAAGCTGATAAAGGCAGAATAAAGATATTTGTCTTCCATTTCGGAGGCAGGAAGAATGTTTACGATATCCTGAAAAAGCTTTCCAGGTAAAACAAAAAACCCTTAAGCCCTGAAGGTGAACTTCTTCCTTATCTCGACAAAGCTCTCTGCCTTTACTTTCATTTTCTCAAGGGCCTTGTCAAGCACTGCATTCAGGGTTACATATGAAACAGCAATCCCGGATGCGAAAAGAAGCCTTTCAACCAAAACTACCGGTATGAGGGCAATGTAAGCTTCAACAGTCATTGGCACTGACCATATCCATATTGCGCCGCCAACAGCATGGGCTGCGAAAGTAGAGCCAAGGCTCTTTGCCATGACGCCTTCTGAATACTTCTTTGGCAGGACTGCTGCTATCAATGGGACTGTCCAGAACAGCGAGAAGTACCATACCTGCTTTCCCAATGGGTGCGCTATAAATGCTGCTATTGCAATCAATGAAACAGCAATTCCGAAGCTTTTCCTCTTTGTTCCGAAATAGTATGCTGCAAAAAGCATAGGCAGGATTCTTAGCAGGCTGAGCATTGAAAACTGGGTTCCTGCTATGAAAAAGTTTGAAAGCTGTGCAATCAAGACAGATGCAGCGCCTACAACAGGGCCAAGAAACATGCCTGCTGTGGGCCCGAAGAGCTGGAACAGGGTAAAGAACTGGTTTTCTTTTCCAACCAATGCAGAGAAGTTGATGTTCATTCCGACAAGGGACAGCAAAGCAAACAATCCCAAAAACAATACACCTTTTTTCGTAAAGAGCTTTTTGAATTCCATAAGGATATCACCTAGAAAATGCATAACTGATGGGTTTAAAAATGTTTTTATCAAAACCCCTGCATCAGATGCACAGAATAAGTCTTTCCTTTCGGAATTCTTCTTATTAAGTTCCTTTTTTCAAAATCAGTCAGAACCTGAGAGACTTTTGCCTTTGATAAATCAGTGCGGAAAGTCAAAGTAGTCTGGGTTATGCCGTCCTGCTCTTTCACCGCCTTCAAAATGCGCTGCTCATAAGTATCCATGACATTCAGGACAAGGCTGAACTTGTCTTCCTGCACTTTTGTATTTTTTTCCTGCTCAAGCCTTTCAAGTATTGCCTGCTCGCTTTTGTTAAAGAACAATAAAAAGAAACCGAGGGAAGCTATGAAAGAGACAATGCCTATCGCAATATGTGATGTGCCTATGGCGCTCCTTACCTGCTGGCATCTTTCTGTAGGCGCGCACTGGAGGGCCTGCTCCTGCCTGTTCAAAGTTCCCATGAAAGAGAACAGCATAAAGCCTAGCACTATACTGACCCCTAATATCAGAAAGCCGAGCTTTTTTGACTCCATAATCCACCTTTTAGGATAAAAAGGAAAAAACACTATAAAAAGATTGTGCTTTTTGCCAAGGAAAAAATTAAATCAATCTTTTTTAAATTTAAGCAGCAGCTTTCTCTCTTTCCAGACAATATAGAGCAGAAGAATGAATGCGGCTGCGAGCAAAGCAAGATTTAGGGAGCTTTTGCCGGTTTTTTCTGAAACAGAGCCTACATCAACACTGAAAGCTGTATCGGCAAGCAACTCCATGCCATTATAGAATTTTAAATCGATATCATAGCTGCCGCCTTCAGGGAAGATATAGCTTAATGAGGAAATGCTGCCTTCAAGATAAAGATTTGTGGACAAAACAACTTCCTCTTCATTTGAAATCCTTATCCAAAGCCTGTCGGCATTCGCGTAACCGCTGTCATTTTTATTAGTAAGGATAAAGTTGAATATTGATTTTTCCCCAGCCTGCAGATTTACCGGAGCATAGCCAAAATCAACAATATAGCTTCCAGCCTCTTTGTCAATGCCCGCGTCAAGGTGTGAAATGGCAAAGACAGGTGAAAATACGATTGCAATCAAAATGAAATAAAACAGCTTCATACCGCATCATTCCCCTTATTTTTTGCTTCTTTCATCAAAACTAAGCCTGCCGGCGCCTGAGAATGCCAAAGACAAAGCCGCGAGCGCGAGCCCATAGTCTCTTACCGCGACATCATTGTAGCCAAGTGAGAGGCTTATGGAAAATATGTGCAATGCGGCTGCCAGAGCAGCAATTCTTGTGTAAAATCCTACAAGCAGGAGGATTCCGAGTGACAGGTCCAGCATCCCGTTTAATGCTATCAAAGTTACCGCTTCTACCGGAACAATGCCCATCATCCTGAAGTGCATGCCCTGCATTGTATCTGCAGGAGGAAATGCCCATGAAGGAAGGTAGCCAAGAAAATAATCCGGCTGGACAAGCTGGCTTACCCCGAACCAAATCAGGACAAGGGCGAGCCCTATCCTTATTATTGTTACAGAATACTCTTTGTTTTTTGTGAAAAAGCTTTTTATTTTTTGCATCTTTCGCTGTTCCATTATTGCCGTTTTTAATAATTGTTATTTTTTATTGGTTCTTCACTGCCGCGCTTGCTGAGCACCAGCCAAAGAATTACCACCTACAATCCGCCCATGTCAGAGAATGACCATCCCGCAGCATTTTCCGCCTCAAAGCCCAAAGTGCATCCCGCAAAAGAAAGAAGCCAGAGGGCAATTAGTATTATTATCGCTGTTTTCAAAATCACTTTTTTCCTGTACCTGAAGTAAATTATAGCCGCTATCGCAATTGCCGATGCCGCATGGAACAATATTATAAAATGGAAGATCCATGTCTCAACAGCATTTTCAGAAATGGAAAGCATATACAATATTCCGGCGGGCATGAATGCGAAGAAAAGCGCAGACATTCCCAAGAAACTCCCGATGTCCAAGTATTCGTTTCCCTCCATTACCACTATGGTAACTGCACCAGCAAAAGACAAAACAATCAGGAACAGCGGGAAGAAATACCATCTGGATGCAAAATCCCATAGCCTGCTGCTGTCCGCCATATTCTTATTAACTTCCTTTTGCTTTAAATTTTTATTGCTTTTTCAGGCTTTGTCCCAAGACTCGCTGCGCTCGGTTTAGTGGCAATCTCACTTCGTTCGTAGGTTTTACTTCGTAAAACCTTCAAAGTCTTAGCTTATTCAGGCTCTTACTGACCTTTCCCGGATGGAGCGTCCCCTTTGTCAGCTTATCTGGAAATATGAAAGAGACTTTGACCTTATGCCACTAAACTTTTCTTGGACAAAGCCGCTTTTTCATTCAGCCTTATTGTAAATCCCGTACAGATTGTAAGATCCTATGAAAAACATCATGCCACTGAGAATCTGTCCCATCGTGAGCCAGCCGAAATAAAAGCCAAGCTGCGCGTCAGGAGCGCGGTAAAACTCGACAATGAAGCGGAGGAATCCGTAAAGCGCCACGAAAGCCCAGAACAGAAAGCCGCGAGGAAGCTTTAGTTTTCTTATATTCCATAATACTGTGAAACTCAATAAATTCTTTAATGAAGCGTATATCTGGGAAGGGTGGCGGAAGCCTTCAGCTCCCCGAAACTTGACTGCCCATGGCACATTAGTAATGCGGCCATACAGCTCGCCATTGGCAAAATTTCCCAATCTTCCGAGGGCAAGGCCAAGCGCAAGCGGAATTACAGTGATGTCGGCCATGTCGTAGAAATGCAATCTCTTTCTTTTCGTGAAGATAATACCGCCGATAACAGCGCCCACAAGCCCGCCGTGGAAAGAGAGGCCGCCGTGCCAAACTGCGAAAATGTCGAGAGGGTTTGCGGCGTAGAAAGGAAGATTGTATATCAAAATGTAGAAAACCCTTGCGCCAAGGATTGCCCCAATCAGAATATGAAGCAAGTAATCGGAGATATCATCCTTTGAAAGCTTCAATCCCTTTTCCTTCGAAAGCTTGATGAGCATGAAATACGCAATCACAAAGCCAAGAGCCCAGAACATGCCATAATACCTTACCTCCAGAGGCCCGAGCCTCAGAAGCACAGGGTCTATGGATGAAGTGAACATCCTATTTGCCTCCTTTTTCCCTAGCTATAAGATAAAAGTAAAAGCGGTTGAAGAACAAAATAAGATACGGGATGGCAATCAGGGCTATGAGATATACTCTTATCGTGGCAGGATAAAGCGCGAGATTATTGCCAAATCTTATGTAGTACTGCGCATAATCTTTCAGTATGCTGTTAGCGCCTATGAAATACCACAGCGCAAACAAAACTATCATTGAGGCAATGCTCCAGAGATACAATCCGATATAAGAGCTGATTTTCGCAAACGCCATTCCAAGGGATTTCCTGAGCAGCTCAGCGAATTTCTTCGTGTCAGAAAAGCAGGAATGGGAAAAATTCAGCAAAGGATAGAAAAAGAAAAGCAGTGCTAAGGAAAGCACTATGAACATTATCTGGCCGAGAAGAGGTTTCATCATGGAAATAAAAAATAATATAGCAAAAGCAAACACATTAAGGGCAACAGCCAGCATTGCATTAAGCCCAAGGAATTTCGGAAACAGCTTTGCTTCGGTTTTTTTCGGTGAGAAGACACCGGATATGCTGCTAATAACCAAAAATTTGGATATTGAATAAGCCAAAACCATGACCGCGAAGTAAATGAGCTGGCTAATCGGCGAAGCCGGAAAAAGTCCCTTGATGAAAAATGCGGCAGTGAAGAAAACAAGGTCAATCACAAGCACTGTCAGGGCAACATCATAATTATTTTTGATCAGCTTTGCTGTCCTGAGAAAATAGGATTCTTTAAAGGAACTCATGGGCTTATTCGGCAACCTGTTGCCTGTGCAAGGCTGTCAAAGCTCTGCACTTTCTCAAGCTTTTTTCCGCCTATGACCCATGTGGGCGTAAATCTGATATCTGGCCCTTCTGTGAAGTCCCTGTAGTCAACATATTTGAAGGATTTTCCGAACATTCCTCTCTGGGCCTGCGAGTACTGGCACCACGAGGCACCATACATGACAGCGCCTTTTTCCGAAAGGCATTGCGCAAAGCCGTCATGAAGGCCGGGCTTCTGGGCATTGTAGAATGCAAATCCAATTGCAGAAATCGCAACTAAAACTATAACAGCGCCTATTATCCAAGGAATTTTGCTCTTTTTTGCTTCCTGCTGGGGGCTTGTATCAGGATGCTGCTTTGCAGCCTCTGCCTGCTGCCTTATGCTCTCCAGTTTAGCAAGCTTCCTTTCCTTTCTGGTTGACATCTTACCTTACAATGATGCGGATGGCTCTGAAACTGCTGAAGGGGTTTCAGTCACAGGAGCCGGAGCAACACCGCAGCCGCCGCCATAGTAAGCGTTTGGCTGTCCTGCGCCGTACTGGCCCTGCTGCCCATATGCCGCATATCCGGTAGGACCGGAATTCCTGCTGCATCCTACAACTAACAATGCCAAAACCAAAATTAAAGCAAATAAAGCTGTTTTTTTCATGTTCTCACCTTTTAGTTTGCAAGCTCAGCCTCAATTACCTGCTGGAAATTCTGGAACGGATGAGCTCCTATCAATGGTATCCCATTTATCAAAAAGCCCGGTGTTCCGCTTATTCCTGCTTGTGAGCCCTGGCTGAAATCTTCCTGTATCTCTGCCCTGTATTTTCCTGTTTCTACACAGCTGTTGAACTTGTCCATGTCAAGGCCAAGCTTCTGCGCAATTTCAGTGTATAGTGCTGCACCCATTCTGCCCTGGTTCTGGTAAATCTGGTCGTGGAATTCCCAGAACTTGCCCTGCTCATGGGCGCATTCTGCGGCTTCTGCAGCCGGCTGCGCCTCAGGGTGGAAGCTCAACGGGAAGTCTTTGTAGACCATCTTTACTTTTCCAGTTTTTATATATTTCTCTTCAATCTGCCCAAGAGTATCCTGATAAAATCGGCCGCAGTAAGGGCACTGGAAATCTGCAAATTCCACAATTGTTACAGGAGCATCTGCATCGCCCTTTACAGGGTCGCCTTCAAGGCTTACCTGCTGCCTCTGAGGCTCGCCCTGCGGCTCCTGCTGTGTCGGCTGCGGCGCAGCTGCCTGCTGCTGGCCTCCGCCTGTATTTGCGCCGACGCTTGGACCGCCTGAACCTGTGAACCACATGACAACAATTATTATCGCTAAAACTGCAGATACAATCTGCCAAAGAGTCTCTTTCTTAATTGTGTAAGCCTCTTTCTTTGGCTCGTGCATGTGATGCACATGCGGCTTGTCTTCTTTTTCATCCATATTAAATGCACCCCTTTATCGGCTGTCAATCTGAGGGCTTTTATAAAGTTTTGCCCCCTTTGCCTTGTTATTTTATGATAGGATATATAATTAATCATGAAGACGGTATGGCATTTTGGCTTTTAAACTGAAAAACGGGGCTTATTTATGTTCATTATTGTTCATGCTGTGTTATTTCAGCTATTCAAGGAATGTAAGCAGAAGCATGACTGCAATGCCCAAAATGAATGTGATGAACTGCATCAGTGATATGAACGGATTGTTTTCCTTGTGAAGCTCAGGAATAAGGTCAGCGGATGCAATGTAGATAAAGCCTCCTGCTGTGAAAGGGATAAGGAACAGGGAGAAGCTTTCTGAAATGTTCTGAATCAGCAGGACAACCAGTGCCCCCGCTACAGCCAGAAGAGCAGACATCAGGTTGAAGAAAAGCGCCTTCTTTCTTGTGAAGCCGCCATGTAGAAGCACGCCAAAGTCTCCAATCTCCTGCGGGATTTCGTGGAATATCACTGCAAGGGTCGTGGCAATGCCCAACGGAATCGAGGCAATGTAGCTTCCCGCAACTATCATGCCGTCTATAAAGTTGTGAAGGCCGTCCCCGAAAAGATTCATCTTTGCAACGCCGTGCGGATCTTTAGCGTCATGGACATCGCAAGTGCCTGTCTTGTGGCAATGGCGCCAGTGGATGTATTTTTCAAGGACAAAGAAAACTATGATTCCCGCAAGGGTGTATAATGAGAGCTGTATGGTGAAGCCATATCCTTCAACCGCTTCCGGCAGAAGATGGATGAAAACATCACCGAGCAAAGCGCCTGCGGCAAAGCTGACAAGAATGACAAGAGCTTTTTTTGTGTTTATTCTGTTGAAGAGCAAGGCAACTGCACCTATCAATGATATGGCGCTGACTATCAGGACGCTTAGGATTGAGTAAAGCCAGATGCTAAGCATAGCCTTAGAATACTGCTCCTGTTTTAAAAGGTTTTTATTAGCAACACATTTATTAATTCTCCATAATTCTTAGAAACAATGCAAAACCTATCATTCACAGTAAAGAAAGAAGCAAAAAAAAGCAGGGCAAGGCTTGGAATTATTGAAGTTGCCCACGGTAAGATTGAGACGCCATACTTTGTCCCTGTGGCTACTGCTGCCACTGTGCGGGGTTTGGACCAAATGGACATGGAAGAATTGAGGGCGCAGGTTTTGCTGGCAAACACTTATCACCTTCATTTAAGGCCCGGAGACAAAAACGTGAAAAAGCTTGGCGGGCTTCATAGGTTCATGAACTGGAACAAGCCTTTATTTACAGATTCAGGAGGATTTCAGGCGTTTTCCCTGGGATACGGGATGGAGCACAACATCAATAAACTGGGGAATATTTTTCCTGAAAACAAGAAAACCAAAACAGAAGATATAAAGGAAAAATTTGCAACCATAAACGACAAAGGAGTAACGTTCAAGGCGCATCATTCAGGCGAGATAATCCATTTGAACCCAAAGAAGTCAATAGAGATACAACAGAATCTTGGGGCTGACATCATTTTGGCTTTTGACGAGTGTACATCTCCATTGTCTTCAAAGGAATATACAAAGACTGCAATGGAAAGGACGCACAGGTGGGCTATAGAATCGTTAAAGTTTCACAAGAAAAAAGCAAAAAAAACAAAGCAGGCACTTTACGGAATAATACAGGGCGGAGAATACAGGGATTTAAGGGATGAATCAACCAGATTCATAACTTCTCTTGATTTTGACGGCATTGCAATCGGCGGCTCACTGGGGAAGTCAAAGAATGACATGCATAACATCCTTGACTGGGTTATTCCTTCGCTTCCAAAAAACAAGCCCCGCCATCTTCTTGGGATTGGGGATATTGATGACATTTTCATTGCAGTGGAAAAGGGAATTGACACTTTTGACTGCGTCTATCCGACAAGAATAGCTAGAAGAGGCACTCTCTTGGTTACTCCCGAAGAAGGCGGCTCATTAAAGAATAAATTCAGGCTGAATATTGGCAATGCAAAGTTTAAGCTGGACAAAAAGCCGGTTGACAGGACTTGCACATGCAGCACGTGCAGGAATTATTCAAGGGCTTACCTAAACCACCTGTACAAGACAAAAGAGCTTGCCTATTTCAAGCTTGCAGCGCTGCACAACGTGCATTTCATGCTCAATCTGATGGAAAGGATAAGGGAAGCGATAAGGAATGATTCCCTTCATAAGCTGAAAAAGAAATGGCTAGGATAGTGAGACAAGCACTATGCCGGATATTATCATAAGTATAGCAAGGTACTGCAGCGGCTTTATTTTTTCTTTGTAGATGAACTTTCCGTACAATACTGCGATGAATGGGTTTGAGTATGTAATCGCGATTATTATGCTGACATCCGCTATGTTTATCCCGAGGTTGTAGAACAGTGTTCCTGCAGCTATGAAAATGGCCAGCAAAACTATGTAAGCCATATGCTTCCCGGCTTTTGGGAATGAAGTTTCAGCTTTTATATGCTTCAGATGGACGAATGAGGCAGCCATCACCCCGAATTCAAAGACGAATGCGGAAAGGTAAGGGCCGAGATGGGCTATCGGGAGCTTTGCAAGGAAATAGACAAGGCCCCATAATGGTATTGCGAGCAAGGCAAATGGGACGCCGCTGGATTTTTTAAAGAAATCAGAACCTCTTATGTTCCTGAAATTTATTGAAATCAATGTAATTCCAAAAAGAATAATTATTATTGAAAGTATCTGCATTGAAGACAGTATTTCATTGAAAAAGAAAACTGAAAGAAGGATTGTGACAACCAATGAAGAGTTTGCTATCGTAGTTACTATGCCGACATTGCCGCAAGTGACCGCTTTGTAATAAAACAATAGCGGGAAATACCCGAGAATGCCGATTAGCAGGGCAACGAGAATATAGCCTGCAGAAAATTTTGATTCGCCGATAAACACTAAAAAAACAACAAAAAGAATTAAACTCACTAATATTCCCCTCAAAAAAACGCTTCTTTCGCTTCCAACCTCGCGTGCCGGGACTTTGGATATCGCGTTTGCAAGGCCGTAGCCGAGCATAGACAGGAGGCCGAATATTATGCCGGATGGGATGCCCATGGTTATCCGTCTGCCCTGTCAGCCTCTTTTTTAAGGCGCCTTGCCCAGTAGACAAATGGAGTGTCGCAGACTGCCACGACAAATTTCATTACGTAGCTTACCCAGAATATCTCAATGATTATGGGCCACTCAAAGACCTGCTCCCAATGAACCCTTCCATAAGTAAAAAAAGATTCCAATCCAAAAGCCCCTACAAATGCTATATAAGTAAAAATAGCATTATCTAAAAGCTGGGAAACCATTGTAGATGCGTTATTCCTGATCCAGAGATGCTTTCCCTTTGTCTTTTTCTTCCAGAACTGGAATGCCCATACGTCATGGAACTGGGAGACAAGATAGGCTGCCAATGAAGCTACAACAATCCTCGGGAAAAAGCCGAATACCTGCTCGAGCGCAGGGCTCATGATGTCGGACTCGTCAGGCACGAACTGAAGTGTAACTTGCATCACTACGGCAGTCATGATGAGGACAAAAAACCCTATTATCACTGCCTTATTTGCCTCTTTTTTCCCGTAATTCTCGCACAGGATGTCTGTTATTAAAAATGTTGAGCTGTAGATTATGTTCCCTTCAGCCGTGACAAACCCGAAAACCTTGATTGTCTTCAAAACCTGTATGTTTGCAAGTATTATGGAGATAGCTGTCCAGACATAGAGGCCTGTCCTTCCGAATAATTTGTATGATGCTATCACTCCCAGGAAAATGAACAGGAGCAAAAACACCCATAAAAGCTCGTTTATCATTTTTCCTCCGCTTATTTCTTCAGATGCTTATCCAAAAAAGCAACTGTCTTTTCCCAGGCATCCTTTGTCTTTTCAGCATCATGGCCCGCGTTTGAAGGGTTTGCAAAGGCATGGCCTACTCCTTCATAGATGTAAATTTCGTTTTCAACGCCAAGCTCATCCAGCGCAGCGTCAAACTCATTTACTGATGAGACAGGGATTCCTGTGTCTTCCTCTCCAAATACGCCAAGCACGGGCCAGTTGATGGCATCAAGCTGCTCAGGATCTGTAACTAAATTTCCGTAGTAGATGACAGTCGCTGAAAGGTTTTCATTGAAGGAAAGCTGAAGGCTCATCCCGCCTCCGAAGCACCATCCCATTGAGGCTATGTCATTCTGTATTACGTCTTCCCTGCTGTTGAGATAGGAGACGGCAGCCTTCATGTGCTCAATTGCAGCTTCAGGGTTTTCCCTAACTTCAGAAGCGTAAGTGCGTGCATCATCCGGAACTTCAGCAACCTTTCCTCCGTACAAATCCACTGCAAGCACAACATAGCCTTCCTCTGCCAAGTCGTGGGCCATGTTCTTTATGTTCTGGTTCAGGCCCCACCATTCGTGTATCATTACGACAGCAGGGTATTTTCCTTCTGCTTTTGGAGTTACAAGATAATCATTGTAGCCATTGTACATTACCCATTTTCCGTCCATGCTTTCGTCAGGCTCTGATATTGCGGCTTCTTCCCCATGCAGGGAAGGGTCATTGTCAATATCTTCCTGAGTCCTCTCCTGTGTTGTTTGAACAGGAGCACAGGACGCAATAAGCATTATCAAAGCACTAAAAACCAATGCAATTCCGAAATTTTTCATTTTTTCACCAGTCAATTGCCGAAATACCTTGATATAAAAGCTTTTGCCCTTTCCGGGCTCGCTTCCTTGACAAGAACGCGGCCGTCTCTGAATGCAGTCAGCTCGTTGAAGACGAAGCAGAAGCCGGCATCCTTTATTGGGGCTATCTTTTTTAATTTTTCTTTCGTCTTTTTATAATCTATATCTAAATAAAACTGGTAAACATTGTTGCCGCAGTACTTTACGGCTTTCTCTTCCTTTTTTCCGCTGAGATATTCATAAATGCCTTTGCAGGCTTTGCATTTTGGATTTTTCTTTATCTTTATTTTTTCCAATGTATTTTCCCATATATTGAATCTCAACAATTCATTTTCCCTTGTTTTTCCTAAGATAATCTTCAAAACCTGTGTGACAGCGAGAGAAGCTACTGATGCAGATGCTGTGTTCAAAATGCCTGCAGTCTCGCAAGTTTCCTCTGCTTTTGAGGCCTGGAAGATGCAGCCAAAGCACGCGCCTTTTGGAAGAAAAGTTATTACATTGCCCTCTTCCTTTATCGCTGCCGAGTAAATCCACGGCTTTTTGCTTTTTTTGCAGAACTCGTTGATAATGTGCCTTGTGTATATATTGTCGGTGCAGTCCAATATAATGCTTGCGTCTTCTAAAATCTGGGTGTTCCTGTGATTCAAATCTGAAACATGGAATTCAATCTCAACATCCGAATTAACGTCTTTAAGGATTGAAGCAGCAACTTCTGCCTTGTAGCTGCCCACGTCCTTTTCATCGAATAAAGTCTGCCTCTGCAAATTGGAGAGTTCAACAATGTCCCTGTCTACAAGGATTAATTTTCCGATGCCTGCCCTTGCCAGAAGGTCAGAGGCAATAGTTCCAAGCGCGCCAATGCCGATTACTGCGACTGCCGCTTTCCTTATTTTCTCCTGCCCCTTCTTTCCGATGCCATGAAGGGCTGACTGCCTTGAATACCTGTCCATGACCACTCCCCTCAGCAGGTTTATTCGGTTGTTTTTAAAATTAACCTGATCACTTCACAAACTCAACATTCTTCAATTCAGTGAAGTGCTTCTCGCCTGTAAGGAATTTTATTCCAAGCTCAAGCGACATAATGTAGCCTATGCAGTCAATATAGGAAATCAGATTCTTCTTTTTCCTCTGCGAAAGCCTGAACTTCATTGCCTGCTTTACAGTGTCCTCGCTTACAGGCACGCATATCGGCCTGAATTGCGCATAGTACTTTTCAGCTGTCTTTTCATCATACAGCCTAAGGAGGATGTAGTAAAGCTCCATAAGGTTGTAGGAAGTTGTGACAGAAGCGGAATCGGCAAACTTTTTGTATGCAGGATTGCCCTTTATTATCTCAACTATTGCGTAAGTGTCAAGGAAATGCATCTAGTCTTCCCCTTCCCTTATCCTGTCCAGAATCTCCTGCGTAGGCTCTTTTATATTCAAAGTTCCGAAAGCTTTCTTTATGCCTGCCTGCTTTTCAGGGATGTATATCTTTAAGTAGCTGTCAGCCTTTATGCGGTTTTTCCTTATTATATCTTTGGGAAGGGCTATTCCTATTGAATTGCCCCATCT
>JAGVYR010000031.1:0-17050 GCA_018303185.1 Candidatus Woesearchaeota archaeon
GCAGTAATCTGCACAGGCGGCTACAACCTTATAGCTGAATCATTGTACTTGAAGAAGCCCATCTTATCAATACCAATAAAGCACCAGTATGAACGCTTCCTGAACTCTTATTACCTGAAGAAAACAGGCTATGGAGAAATCGGAGAAAACTTTGATAAGGAAACAATAATCAAATTCATTGAAAATATCGGAAAATACAAAAAAGCATTAAAGAAAGCGAAAAAAGAGAATCCGGATGAGTATGAAGTTGTCTTAGAAAAAGCAATCAAAGAATTTTCCTAAGCAGCCAGCAATTTAGCCTGCTCGATAACCTTCTTGACATCTCCAGAGAATATCTTACTTGCCCTCATTATCTCTATTGCCGTTATTGAGCCGTCTTTTGCAACGTCTATGTTTACCCCATTAGGAAGCTCTATAGTCTTCCAATGGCCCTTCTTTGACAGCTCAATGTTCAGGATGTCCTGCTCCTTTTCTCATGAAAATCAATCCAGATTGACGTGTCAAGATAAAAATCCATGCACTGCCCATAATATTCCGCTTTATATACCTCGCGCGCAAATGTCCAGTGGTAGTGGGGCAGAAAAAGCTTATAATGGCACGCATGCTACCATGATTCATGAAGAAAACTATAGCAGCAGAAGGAACATACTGCCCTTGTAGGCAAATTTGAATCAAGGCTGGAAGACGGCGCTGGCTCTCCGCAGGATGCCATTAAAGGTGTGCTATATGTCTATCTAAGGATGATAATGGGCAAAGAGCAGGACATGAGTGAGAAAGGATGCAGTTTTGGCAGGTATCAGCTTCCGGAAGCCTACCATGGCATCGGCGGATGGCAGTAAATTCTGTCGGCGTGCTGCAAAGAGTTAAGGCAGTGGCGTGCGGCGAGGCAGGGATTCCAAAGGAATGCCGAGCAGGCTTTCGGAGAAAGCCGTCGCACCGCCATAACAATAAAAAGCCTGTCCAACCTATTTCCTTGGCAATAACCTTTATAAACGCCAAAACAGCCCCAAAAGGCATGATAAAGCAGGTAAAAAGAGGATGGCTTATCATCAGTGAGCCAAAGGAGCAGTTCACGGAATTAAATAGGAAATCTTTAGAGGATGTTGCGGCCTTTTACATGAAGCTGCTTTTAGCCTCGGCAATCTTCACCGGAATTTTCTCTTTCATTGCGCTGCTCGTAAAGGCATCTTATTTCGACTTATTCCTGAATGTTGATGTAAACTATGCGAATATGCTGAATTACGCGGCAGGAAGATCGTCTTCATACGTATTCTTCATAATATTCGCAGGAACCTTCCTGCTGTTCGCGGCAAGCATCCTGATAAGGCCTTTCACAAAAATAAAGTATGCGGAGCTGGTGAAGATACTGCTTTACGCAATGGCTCCTGCATTGCTGTTCGCATGGGTTCCTGTAAACCCGGCATTATTGTTTGTATGGGCACTTGTACTATTGATTGCCGGAATAAAAGCCCATATATCAAAGAATATACAGAAAGGCTCATTGGAGCAGAGGGACTGAATGTACATTGAAAGGAAGCCTGAAAGAAGAAATATCATCCTCATAGCGGTAATAATCTCAATAATACTTTATCTCGCTGGCGTGTTCAGCGGGCTTTATGCAAACAAGATAGTGAAGGAAAGCACTGAGGAAGACATAAAGTCGCTTGAAGAGCAGACAAGGCAGAACATGAATTACATGCAGAGCTACGTTGATATACTCGACACAAACTTAAAGAATATCCAGCTGGAGCAGGCTTTTCTCGAAACTCTCTCAGACAAGGAAAGATGCAGCTTCTCAAAAATCTCACTGGAAGAATTAGTCAGCCAGCTGAGCTTCTACTGGGAAAAGCTCCCGTTCAGGCTCGAGGAATATGAAAGGACCAATGAGCCGACAGAAGAGTATCTCGCATTAAAATCACAATATACGTACCTTTCAATAAGGATATGGATGCTTGCGAAGAGCCAGTACGAGACATGCGGCACGAACATGGTGCACGGCCTTTATTTCTACTCAAAAGACTGCGAAAACTGCGTGGAGCAGGGCGAGCAGATAGACGAGCTGAACAGGCAGCTTTCAGCTAAAGGCAGCGACATAATAATGTTCCCAATAGACTTCAGCTCAAGAGAGCCGCTGATAAGGAATCTCGAGGCATATTACCGGATAAACTCTACGCCCGCTATAGTCCTGAACGGCAGAGTGATGCAGGGAAGGCTTTTCACTTCAGGAGAGCTGCTTAAGGCAGCGGAAGATGGCTGACATGAAAGCAGCACATGCGCTGCTGGCAGCCGCAATTGCAGCGGCAATGGCCGCGGCCTTCCTGATGAACTTCTCCATAGAGTCGAAAAGCAGCCCCGTGACCATGCAGAAGGTAAGGTCGCTGGACATAAAATTCGTGGCCATGAACTACGCAGGCATGAATCCCGACAACAGCAACATGCCATTCATAGGCAGCGAAAGCGCAGGCGTCTCAATCATAGCGTTTATGGACCTAAGCGACCAGTCAACAAGGTATTTTTTTGAAAACATCTACAGCAACATATCCTACAGCTTCATACAGGGCGGAGAAGCGAAATTCTACCCGAGGCCCATAGTCTCATATGAGGAGTACAGGAGCAAGGGCAGGAATTACAGGGCAGCGGCAGGGCTTTACTGCATCTATAATCTTGACAGAGAGGATTTCAGCGGCGCATTTTTTGAGGCAGTTTCCGGGGACGAGGTCTCAGCAGGCACGTATAACATAAGCGAGGGTAGCTTTGACAAGTGCCTTGAATCTTTCGAAAACGAGAGCGCCATCGGCTACATACAAGAGACAGAGACTTTCGCGCTTGGAGGCATCAAACCAAAGTTTTATATAGGGATTGAAGGACAAAACAACCAGGTTATCGAGGGGATTCCCTCATACGCGAGATTCAGGAACACCATAAGGCAGTACCAGCTCACGATAGGAGAATAACATGGCATTACAGGACTACACTTTATTCATATACAACATCTCGCTGCTTCCTATAATATTTTTCTCTGTGCTTTTTGCAATACTCACATTCATCAGCCTGTTTTCAGCAAAGAAGGAGAAAAAATACCCCGCTCTTGAAAACGTGCCTTTCGTCACAGTGCAAATCCCGACTTTCAATGACCCTGTTGCCGAAAGGTGCATAAGGCACTGCCTCGGCTTCAATTATCCCAAGGACAAATATGAAATCATAATAGCGGATGACAGCACAAATACAGGGACGATAGCCCTGCTGTCAGGAATTGCGGAGAAAAACAGGGATATGGTAAAGTTTTTTCACAGGAACAGCAGGGAAGGGTTTAAGGCAGGCGCACTGAAAGAAGCGATGCCGCATTCAAAGGGCGAAATCGTCGTCATATTTGACGCCGACTGGATGCCCAACGAGAGCTTTCTTAACGACATAGTAAAGCCTTTCTCTGACGAAAAGGTAGCGGCAGTGCAGACAAAGCAGGGCTTTTACAACAAGGATGCAAACCTCATAGCAAGATTCGCTTCCTATCTTCTGATGATTTACCATACAATAATCATGCCGATAAACAACAGGCTGAACTGCGTGTTCTTCTGCGGGACAGCGGGTGCGATAAGAAGAAAGCATTTTGAGGAGGTCGGCGGCTGGAATTTGAAGAGCATTACGGAGGATTCAGATTTAACCGTAAACCTCCTGCTTAAAGGGTACAGGACAGTATACCTTGACATAGAGACGCCGAGCGAGGTGCCTGTCACATTCGAGGGCTTCATAAGGCAGCAGATGAGATGGTGCTACGGCAACGCAAGGGTTTTTTTTGACAACGCCTTCAAGATACTGCTGAAAAGAGGATTGACAGTAAGGCAGAGGCTCATGATACTGTTCGTTACGATAGGCAATGCCGCCGCTCCTATAGTACTTCTGATGACTTTCTTCGGCTTTCTCGGTTGGTTTACAGGAGAGCCAAAGCTGATGACATTCTCTGATTTGATAGAGATGTCTTCAAGGATAGCGCTGACGGCAGGATTCCTGTTCATAGGCGCTGTAACGCTTTACAAGAGGAAGGAGCTGAAGGACTTCCCGTATTTCATCCTCGCATCCCTGACAATGGGAATAGTGCTTGCAGCCGCAAACACTATCGCGTTCTTCAAGGCAGCTTTTAACAGAAAGCTGAGTTGGTTCTGCACACCGAAAGAGGCAAACACAGAGTTCGTGTAAAATGCTAAATATCTTAGAGAGCCTTCCGGCCGCAATAACCGCGATATTTACAATTCTCATAGTATCCTATTACGCATTGTTCTTTTTAAAAATAAAAAAGCCTCCCGTAAAAAAGATATTCAGAAGCATCACAGTAATAATCCCTGCGCATAATGAAGCTGAGTGCATAGAAGGCTGCATCCGCTCTGTTCTTGCCGCTTCCTTTGAAGGGAAGAAGCAGGTAATCGTGGTGGATGACGGCAGCAAGGATGATACATACAAAATAGCCTCCAAGCTCAAAGGAGTGGAGATAATAAGGACAAGCCATTCAGGAAAGTCGGCCTCCCTGAATGCGGCCATAAAGAAAGCAAAAGGAGAATTGATAGCGGTCGTGGATGCTGACAGCACAATACATAAAGATTCTCTGGCCGAGATGGCTAAGGACCTTGGCAGGGGCAATACGGCGGCGGCATGCTGCGCCGTCAAGGTAAAGAACAGGGATAAGCTTGCAGGCATGTGGAGCCACATAGAGCAGCTTTACAATTCGCTGATGCGCTCAATATTCTCGAAAATCGGCGCGAACATAACCACTCCGGGGCCGTTAAGCATGTACAGGAAGACCGCCTTAATTGAAATAGGCGGCTTCAGCACAGAAGGGCTTTCAGAGGACATTGACATAGGGATAAGGATGATAAGGGCCGGGCATAAAGTCACGTTCACGGAAAAGGCCGTCGCAGAGACAAACATTCCCTATGACGCAAAGGGCTTTTTCAGGCAGAGGGCAAGGTTCGCAAGAGGGATGCTTAACATACTGAGGAGGCACATGAGGCTCAACAGGACGATGATAGACCTTTACACACTTCCAATATTCCTTTTTTCATACATACAGGCAGTAATAATGGGCTCTTTCACGCTCTATCAGATTGCCTCGGGATATCTTACTTATTTTGTTTCCAAGGGAGTTTTTTTCAGCCCTGCAGTGTTGAAGTTCTTCTTTGAATGGCTCTCAATAGTCGGGTTTGCAAAATGGTCATATAGTGTCTTGATAGGCGCAACCACTTTAGACTTTATTACGGCTGTAGGGATAGTGTCCACTCTGCTGTCATATCCGCTGTTTTTCATAGCAATAATAAAATTTGACAGGAAATTTGACCTTTTGCACTTAATACCTTTAGCCTTCATGTTCCCTTTCTGGCTCATGATAATGGCAGTCTACATAATATGCCTGCCGGGCTATTTTGAAAGAAAACAGCGCAACATATGGAAGAAAAATGAATAAGGGCTTTTTTCGCAGCAACATCGCCATCATCCTCATAATAGCGGCTTTTTTCGCCTCAAGGCTCTATTTCATAAACCCCATGAACATATGGTGGGATTCTGCCGTGTACATAGGGATGGGAAAGCAAATATTCACGCTTGGCAATTCCGGGCTCTGGGAGGCGTCAAGGCCACTTGTCTTCCCCTCAATGCTAGGGCTTTTCTGGAAGCTCGGGGCGCATCAGGTGTGGGCCTACAGGATGATTGGGGTTTTTTTCGCCTCTGGAAGCATATTCCTCACTTACATCATAGCAGCGAAGCTGTTCGGCAGGAATATAGGCATTTTGTCAGCCCTTTTCCTTGCGCTTTCGACAACATTCCACCTTTTCAGCACCAACATAATGACAGAAATCCCATCACTGCTTTTCGCGCTTCTGGCAGTGTACTTATACTTAGAAGGGAGGCATTTCCATGCCGGAATTTTTTTCGGCATAGCGTTCATGACACGGTTCCTGCAGCTTTTCGCGCTCGTCCCGTTCCTTGCGCTTGCGGCGCTTAGCTCCTGCAGGGAGAAGTCCCCGAGGAAAATACTCAAGCTTGCCCTTGGCTTTGCAATTCCAATAGCGCCATACCTTGCGCTCAACCAGTTCCTGTACGGGAACGCCATTGAGCCGTTCCTGAAGCAGCTCTTCCTGACGCAGAACACAGGCGCAATATACAGCCAGCCTCTGGCGTTCTATCTCAAAGGCCTTTTCAGGGAGAATTTCATTTATACCATGGCCATAGCCGGGGTTTTTGCCACAGCTGCACGCAAAAGGCCGGAAAACAAGGGCATGAAGCTTGCCGTCCTGTCTCTTGCGCCGATATTTGCTGTTTTTTTCGCCTCCCTGCAGCACAAGGAGATGAGGTTCCTTATCATCATGCTTCCGTATCTCTGCATTCTTGCGGCGCTCGGCCTTGTAGCAGCAATCGAAAGGCTTGAGAGCGGCAAGGCAAGGCAAGCTGCTCTGTACACCGTCCTTGGAGTGCTGCTCATACAATCAGGATTTTCAATATATGCAGCAGGAAAAGGCGATATCGGATACAGGAACGGCAACCGGCTTTTCCAAGACTACATGGATGAAGCCGGCATAAGGGACGGCATATGGATAAGCAGCCCGATATATGCCGTCAACTCAGGCAGGAAAATATCTGAATTAATCTATTATCCTGTGTTTGACGAAAGCAAGTTTAATGTGCTGAAGTCAAGAATCCATGAGGCGAAGGCTGTTGTAATAGACAGCTGCGACATTGTATGCGAGCCCAATGCTAAAGGGTGCGATGGCTATAAGCAGGAACTTTTATCCATATTAAAAAAAGAATTAAGAAGAGACTATTCAAACACTGAGAACGAATGCGAGCAGCTTATACTGAGCAGATGAACTATCTTTTCACCTTTATGAAATCTCCTATTGTGAAGGTGCCGCTTTTTGAATGTTCTCCCGCATCATGTATGCCTTCATGAGTCTCAACAAGCGTTACCTTAAGCGCCTTTTCAAGCTTCTTCACAAGCTCCATGGGCGGGGTAAAATGGCCGGATTCAATCTGGTGTATGGTAGATTCCTTTTCGTTCAGCCTGTTTGCAAAATCTTTTTGAGTCAAGCCAAGCTTTTCTCTGCTGTCCTTGACAATCTTCGGAAGGTCTTCAGATATCGTTTCAACTTCTTCTTCCTTCTTCTGCTGAGCCTGCTTTTCCACAGAGCGCTTTTGCGGAGTTCTTACCTCTGATATTACCTTCCCGAATTTGCTGCAGCGGCTGCAGACAGTCAGCACAGCACCCTCAATAGAAGCCCTGTAGAGCCGATCTTCCTTTCCGCACATGTCGCATCTCATGATAAGCCACTATACCTATTTGATTTTAAAGCTACAGAATAAGGCTATAAAAATGTTTTTGTTGGAGGTGGCTCTGTCCGAAATCTCGCTTTGCTCGGGTTAGTGGCTTTCGCCCAACTGGTTACGCTCGGTTGACAGGCAATATGGGGCATGAAGCCCCATGCCGCAGCCTTCACATCGCATGATGGCTGCGGCGTATGGCTGTAAGCCATACATGTTTTGGTCAATTTGGTCAAGGTTTTTCTAAAACCTTGGGGGCAACCCCTTGGCTTCTTTTGCTGGAAATCTAAAATGGGCTTACCTGATGCCGCTAACCTACATTTCGGACAGAGCCTGTTGGAGTGCTTTCCGCAATTTCATCCCAATGGTTTTATTGTACATGAACCGGTTTTCTTTGGCCCATAGCTTGTATAATCTCCTTTAACCCCATTCCTACAGCGCCTTTATTGACCTTTTCCGAATAACCATCATTTTGGCCATACTCATTTTTCAGCTCTGCGTTTTTCAGTGCGGTTTCAGCCTCCTTATGCCATCCCAGGCACAAGTACAGCAATGCGGCAAGGGCATGATCTGCGGATCCCATCAAGTGATAATATGTTCTTAGTGCTTTTTCATATTCTGTTATAAATTTGCCTTCGCCGGGGAAAAGAAGCCTACTGCCTTTCTCAATTGAATAGCCCACTTCGGCTCTGGATTCCAAAGCGCCGTGCAGAATAAATGTAATAAGCATCCTGTCCGCAATGCTTTTAGGAACAGGAGGGCTGCGATTGGCTGCTGGGTAATTTTGGACGCGGCTGCCGCCATACACGCACTTCATCGAAATCACATAAAATTTTGGCTTTAGACACCGAAATAGTTTTTTGGCTATGAATTTGCCATTATCGGCGAGGTTCCTGCATTGGCACTAAATAACTGCCCTCGGCAAACCACGTTTCTGCCCATCCAGGCTCGGGCTTTGACGGCACTCCTAAAAAACCTTCCAAAGACTTTCTTCTCTCTGCTGTATGCGGATCTGGCACTGCAATAGCAATCCCCCAGTAATTTCTCAGAATTTCTCCGGCTTCATCAGGCTTACTTTCCCCCAATTTCAATAATGCAGCTTTACCAACCTCTTCAAGGAATATCGGCCTTCCTGTTCTCACATTATACAACAATTCAGAATAAAATTTTCGTGCCCCAGGATATACTATGGCTCCTTCTGGAGTGACTACCGGGTGGCCTAGGTCATTTCCCAAACCATAGGGCAATTCCATTCTTTTCACAAATAGACAAAAATCCTTTAATGTTACAGCCTGAGACCCACCTGCTTTGACTACCAGATTAAGGCCTGCCTGATATCCACTCATCATATCACCAAACCTATCAAACTTTGAACACTTCCTTATAAATCATTTGACAAAAAATGATAAAATTTATAAGAACTGGCAAATTTACATAAATTATGGCAAATATCACCAATAAAGTGTGGCAGTTTATTGAGCGGGACCCTGCGATAAAGCGGGACATGGAAAGGGGAGTGATAAACAGCATGGCCCTTGCAAAATACATAATCAAGGAAGGGAAGATAAAAGCCTCGATAAACGCGGTGATAAGCGCCATAAGAAGATACAGCCCTGAAGATACCAAAGCAATAGACTATAAAGCGATAAGGAACGTTCTCCAAAGCTCAAAGCTTTCCACAAAGACAAGGATGGCCATAATAGCGCTGTCAAGAGATGATGAAGTGCTTGGGAAATTTCCGAAAGTAATTTCTCAGATAGACTTCCACAAGGGAGAAGCATTGAGAATGGTCGAGTCAAGGGAAAAGGTGCTGTTCATAGTTGATGACCGCAATTTGGAAAAAGTAACTTCAATTTTCAGCAGGCAGAAAATACTGAGCATCAAGAAAAGCATAGGGGAGCTAACCATACGGCTGGGGGAAAATTCCGAAAAAACAGTCGGTGTTCTTGCAACCATACTGAATGAGATTGCAATGAACGGTGTGAATGTCATAGAGCCTATAGGCTGCCTGCCAGAATTCATGGTTTATGTGCAGGAAAAGGACTTATTGAAGGCGCATGAAGTGCTGCTTAAGCTGTGCCATGATGAAGAAGGCGAATGAAGGCAAATTATTTATAATGATATCAGTTATTTCTCATCATGAAAACAATTATCGTGACTGGCACACCAGGAACAGGAAAGACAACGCTGGCAAAGAAGCTTTCTGAAATAATGAAGTTCGCTTACATTGATGCCAATAAGGTTATTGCAAAATACAATCTTTCAGAAGGATATGATTATAAGAGGAAGTCAAAAATAATAGACACAAAAAAACTGAACAGTAAGATTCTCGAGATAATAAAAGAAATAGAAAAGTCAAAAAAATACGGAGTGGCGATTATAGACACCCATCTTTCACATTACATCCCGAAAAATAAGGCGGACATTTGCATCGTCACGAAATGCGGCTTAAAGACGCTGGCAAGAAGGCTGAAAAAGAGAAGCTATTCAAAGGAAAAGATACGCGAGAATATGGATGCGGAGATATTTGATGTCTGCCTGAATGAGGCAAAAGAGGCAGGGCATAAAATCTCAGTTATAGAGACTACGGGAAGACTGAATTTTAACCAGATAGCAAAGAAAATACTGAGAGAAATAAAATGAAAAAGCAGCTTTCATCTCTGGACATCGCATACCTTGCAAGGGAGCTGAAATTCTTAGAGGGAGCGAGGGTTGACAACATCTACCATTCAAAAGAAGGAATCATGGAGCTACATTTCTACGTGAGAAACCATGGGAAAGAGGTATTGTACATTGAGGCAGGGAAGTGTATGCATCTTTCAAAAGAAAAGAAAGGCTTTGAAGAGCCGTCAGGGTTCTGCATGATGCTAAGAAAAGCTATTGGCAATATGGTGCTGAAAGAGATAAAGCAGATAGAGCCGGAAAGGATTGTCGAATTTATCTTCGGGAAAGGCGATGAGAAGGGCAGGCTTATAGCCGAATTGCTCTCAAAAGGAACAATAGTCTTTGCGGATGAGAGGGGAAAGATACTCAATGCCTCTGTTTTCACAGAATTCAGCACGAGGAAAATAAAGAAAGGGGAAATCTATAAGCATCCTGTCATGGAGCATAATTTTTTCTCATTGAGCGAAGATGAAATAAAAGGCGCATTCTCAAAGACAAACAAGGAAAGCATAGTGAAGAGCATAGCGATTGATTTTGGGCTTGGGGGAGCGTATTCTGAAGAAGTTTGCCTTCTTTCAGGAGTTGACAAGAACAAGGCTCCAAAAGAGGCAAAAATCAACGAGATAAGCGCAATAAAAGGCTCGATAAAAAAAATACTCGATAAAAAGGCAAAGCCGGCAATATATTCAAAAGACGGCGTGTATGAAGATGCCGCACCTTTCGAGCTTGAATTCTACAAGGGCTTTGAGAAAAAGGAATTTGAAACTTTCAGCCAGGCTTTGGAAGAATATTTCAGCAAGTTCTCTGCAGTGAAGAAGGGAAGGTACGAGAAAGAGATAGAAAATCTGCAGAGAATCATTGAAGAGCAGAAGGAGAAAATCAAAGAATATGAAAAAGAGGAAAAGGAATTCCAGAGCAAAGGCGAGCTTATCTACAATAATTACCAGCTTGTTGAAGGGATAATAAAAGAGATAAACAAGGCAGCTGAGAAATATTCGTGGCAGGAAATCAAGGAAAAGCTGAAAGGCCATAAGTCAATAAAGGAAATTGATATCAAGGATAAGAAAGTTGTTGTTGAGATTAACTAATAGAGTACTCTATCTTTGGAAGGTCATATTTTTCTGAAATCGAAGAATCAATTATATCAAATCCTATAGGGTTAATCGCAGGCTTTAAGGCGGCATTAGGATACATTGTATAAAGGGCACTTACTATCCATCCAGCCCTGTGCCCGTTTTTTGCCAGAGTTCCAACAAAGCCCATTGCTGCAGAGTAGGATTCACATACTTCCATAAAGCTAAGGGATACTATTCAATATAAAAATTAATCCTATTGCCTTATTATCTCAAAGCTGCTGTATTTTTCGCCGGAATCGGAAAACTTTACTTCAATTCCGCTCACTCTCGCATGCCTTGGCCCCTTCCTGCAGAACTCTACGATCTCTTTTAGCTTGTCTTCATGGCCTTGCGCAACAACCTCGACATCCCCGTTTTCAAGGTTCCTAGCATATCCCTTTACTCCAAGCCTGTCTGCCAGTTCCTTTACTGAGAAGCGGAACAGGACGCCATGTACAAAGCCCTTAATCATTATATGTACCTGCTTCATAGAACTGAGCAAGAAAACAAAGTTATTATTACTTTCCATTAATTATTTTCAATACTGAAAATAAGCACTGGACATGCTCAATAGCACTGGACATCCGCGCGGAGAGGGTATATAAAGGAAAGTGCGCATCATTATTGCTACGAAAAGATTGGCAGGAGCAATTCTCACCCCTCATGCCTTCCTGCCATACCCTTTTCTAACAAGGAGGTGCCAAAATGGACTTGAGCAATGATACAATAAAGGAGCTTTTTTACAGGCAGATACGCGACTTGACAATAAGGACAGCCTCAGACAAATTTGACCTGCAGTTCAGCGGAAGGCTGGCAGAGGAATGGTAAAAATGGAAGAGCCGCTGTTCGAAGAAGAAAGCACGGAAGAGCAGGACATCTACAGTGCCGAAGGCATTTCAAACTACCTTGAGGAGGATGAAATATCTTCAATAGAGGAAAGCTTCATGGCAGGCTACCTCGAGGCCTAACTAACCCGCGAAGCGGTTTTTGGTTTTGAAGCACAGCATTTCAAATATTTAAGCAAACTATTTATACGCTCTTTTCCTTCCTTTTTCCATGATAATACTGGATAAAGAGCAGATTAAAAGCGCCGGAAAAGACCTGATTGAAAAGATGCAGGAAGGCGCTGTATTCATCTATCCGACTGATACAATTTATGGCATAGGATGCAATGCTTGCAATAAAGGGGCTGTGGCAAGAGTCAGGGAGATAAAGCAGCGAGCTGAGAAGCCTTTTTCTGTCATTGCACCGTCAAAGCAGTGGATTTTTGACAACTGCGTTGTAAGCGAAAAGGCAATCAACTGGATTGACAAGCTTCCGGGACCTTACACCCTTATATTGCGCACAAGGAACAGCGCTGTAGCTGACAATGTCAACAGCGGCCTTGAAACACTGGGAGTAAGGATTCCAGAGCACTGGTTTACAGAGGCTGTGAAAATGGCCAATGTTCCCTTTGTGACGACTTCTGTAAACGCAGCAGGCCATGATTACATGACCTCTCTTGAGGACATTGATCCTGAGATAAAGAGCAAAGTCGATTACATATTTTATGACGGAAAGAAAGGAGGGAAGCCGTCAAAGATAGTTGACCTTACTGCAAACGAGAAGGTAATTGAAAGAGAATGATTTTTAAACTGAATCTGATTAGATTGCAGTATGACCCATGAAGAGAAAGTTCACAAGGACGCTTCAGAAGCCAAAGAGCAGAATGAGCATAAGAAACTAAGAATTCTTGCGGCTGGAGACATACACGGGGACACAAGCCTTGCCGAGAAGCTGGCACAAAGGGCAGAGAAAGAAAAAGTGGATTTGGTCATATTATGCGGGGACATTACTTATGCGGAAAGGAGCACTGACAACCTCATCGGACCTTTCGTAAAAAGGAAGGAGAAAGTTCTTTTAATACCCGGGAATCATGAGACCATAGCAACTACCGACTTCCTGAGCGAGCTTTACGGCGTAAAAAACCTGCACGGGTATTCTGTCAAGTACAATGATGTCGGCATTTTTGGCGCAGGAGGGGCAAATATAGGGCTTTTCCAGCTTGAAGAGCAGGAAATCTACGACCTGCTGAAAAAGGGCTTTGACAAGATAAGGTATCTCGGAAAGAAGATAATGGTGACGCATGTCCACCCTCAGGGCAGCAAGATGGAGAAATTCACAAGCATATTTCCCGGAAGCACGGGAGTGAGGAAGGCAATAGAGAAATTCACCCCGGACATACTTCTCTGCAGCCATGTGCATGAGGCGGAAGGCATAGAGGAGATGATTGGAAAGACAAAAGTCATAAATGTCGGGAAGAAAGGGAAGATAATTGAATTATAACCCTGGAATGTCTATATCAAGGTCTTCATCGTCATCATCCAGGCCATACTCGTCCTTGCCGCTTTTCTCCTTTTCTTTTTTATTATCCTGCTTGTCCTGAAAGAGGCTGAACATATCCTCGCTTCCGGCAACAACAGCCCCGCTTTCAAAGGCATTGGACGAGCCCTGCTCTTCAGCCTTGATATCAGGAAGCTCTGCGTTAGACACGACATTACTGCCGACTATTGAGGAAAGCATCCTTATGACCTCTTTTATCTGGGCCCGGGAATCTTCTTTTGTGTCTATGGTTATTTTCATGGCAAAAACACATCATCCTTAAGATATAAACTTTTCTATCAAATAGGCTGCGTTCGAAATGAAGGTTGCTATCTGCTTTGTGAGCGCCAGCTTAAAGCTCATTCAGCCTGACAGGGGAAGTTTGAGCTATGCTCGAACTAACGAACGGAGTGAGATTAGCCCTATGGGGTGGCAGGCTATTGAATAACTCAGAAAGTGCGAACGATGTCCCTGAGCAAAGTGAACGGGATGCTGGAAACGAAGTTTCCTTGCAGCAACCCGAACGAAGTGAGGTTTCGAACGTAGCCCACCAAACAGTTAAATTTATATATTTATTTCATGTGTTTTGATTTTATGAGCGATGATATATTTTCGGATTTTGAATCAAAGGTAAAGTCTGACGGAGCAGGTAAGCCGGACAGGGAAAAGCCCAAGAAAGAAAACACGTTTGATGAGCAAAACCTCAGCGAAGAAGAGAAGATAAAGCAGAAATACCATGAAGAGAAGGAAGCTTTGAAGGAAAAATACCAGGATAAGCTCGTGAGGCTGCAGGAAAAGAAGGCTTCAGGGAATCCTGTAAGCGCAGCAAGCCGCATAACAAATGCGGAAAGGATAGCCTATATCTCTTTGATTGCCATATTGCTGATTGCAGCCATTTACTTCGGGTTTTTCAGGGGAAGCGAACAGGCAGCCTATTCATCAGATTCTTCTGAAAATGAGCAGCTTAATGAAGCTCCTGCCGCCGCTGCCGAAACACAGGCAGCCGAAACAGCACAGGCTAAAAATGAAACGCCCAAAGAAGAAGCAAAGCCGGCCGCAGAAAACAAAACAGAAGAAAACAAGACGGCTGCTAAAGAGGAAGAAGCGCCGAAGCTTTCCGGCTCAATAATACTGAGCATAGACAGCATAGCGGTAGAAGTCTCAGAAACAGACGGCGATCTTGGCTATATCCCCCAAATCATATTCACCATAGAAAACGGAAAGAACAAGGTTCTGAAGCCTTTGGCCGATGTCTATATCTATGATGATGAGATTGCAGAGGACTGGGAGACAAAGAGCCGCGGCCAGTACAAGTACGACAGCGGCATAAAGCCCGGTGAATCTAAAACAGGAATAATTTCCGTAACCCCCAAATCTTTCAGGAACCTTAATCTTGAAAAGCATGTAAGGCTTGCGCTCAATGATACCGACACGGGGTTCATAACTGCTGTGAACAAGGAGATTATGATTGAGTAGTTTTTCTATTGTTGAGTAGTAATTAAAGAAAGATTTAAAAATACCTCCGCAACACCAAAGTAATGGTCCAAAATAAGCCAAGAAACACACTTGAAGATGTGCTCAGACGAAGAGCCAAGTTCTCACAAAATGCCCAGTTAACCGAAACCAAATTTACTCTTGAAGACCTCGACAAATTATTTGCACAATCTATGGCGACAAACGGCTTTCTTGTCGACTTAAACAATGGCGGTTTTGGCATCAGGACAGACACTTCCACCTTACAGCAAACCGATAAAAAGACAATAGACGCCGTCACGGCTTCAGGATACAATGCGGCGGAGATAGTATACAGGATGGCAAGCAAGATTATCTTGCTCCATCAGAATTATAAAAATGAAGATAGGACAAGGATGGTGAGGAATTTTATGGTATCCATCCAAAACCTTTCTCCAAAACAGATAATTGATTACACTGGGGATGTTTCAGCCATGTCGAGTTCTGCAAAAAGAAACAAAAGGCTGCATATCTCGGAATACTTCTTCAGTAACCTCTTACCCAAAGTGCTTGCCGCCTTTACAGATTCTTACAAAAAAATAGAGCCGATGAAATCGAACCCAAAAGTATACACGCGGCATAAGAAGCTTTTGGATACTATTCACTACGAGGTTCTGGAAAATGCAGTGGCTACCACAAACGCTTTTACCTCGTCAGGATCTCTTGATGAACTCAAGAAATACTCTCCAACAATAAGACAGCCCAGTCCAGATTCAAATATAGATGTCGACTATATAAGGATGGTAGCATCGGGTCAGTTTGAACAGGCATTAGACAATCTTGAGAAAGAGCAAAAGGGAGTTGTCGTAGGAATGGCATACAGCGGCAATGCGAAAGAATCCAATTCAAAAATGACGCTCGTATTTGCTGATGCACAACTTAATCTTGTAAGAAAGCAATTCACCGTTGATGGGAAACTTGATGGCAGATCAAAAGATTTCCTTATAAGTCTTGGCCGCAGACTCCAGTCTGTTCGCGTTGGAATCTATCAGAGCTTAAGTAATGATACTGGGTATGCTGTTAGAAACATAATGAGGCATCTTTAAGCCAGCCTCTGCCAGTTCATCCACACATTGTTTATGACTTCATTTAGTTCCATCCCTTTTATCTCGGCAATCTTTTTGTAGCTTTCAATTATGAATGCGGGCTCATTTCTTTTATCCTTGAACGGGCTCAGGTAAGGCGCATCTGTCTCGCAGAATAATTGCGAGAGGGGCACTTCTTTTATGATGTCCTGGAACTGCCGGGCCCTTGTCACGCATGTAGGTATTGTAAGGAACCAGCCATTGTCCCTTACCCTTTTCACGAGGCTTTTCTTGCCGGAGAAGCAGTGCATTATAATCTTCTTTACTGAAGATGATTCAAGCATCTCTATGCAGCCCAATTCCGCTTTCCTTGAATGGATGAGGATGGGCTTTTTTATTTTCTCTGCGAGAGAAATCATCTTTGAAAAAAGAGCCTTTTGCTCCGCTTCATCCCTGACCATTGAGTAATCAAGGCCGCACTCGCCGACGTAAACGATATTATCCCTATTCTTTTCAATGAATCTTATCTCTTCATCAACATCGAAGTCATTCGTTTCCAGAGGGAAATCTCCTGCCTCAATCTCTTTCCTTAACGTATTTATCGGATATATCCCCAAAGACGCCTTCACAATATCAAATCTTTCAGCCAGAGCGAGAACTTTCCTGTTTGTCTCCGGATTGATGCCGGAGGCTATTGCAACCTTTACTCCTGCAGACCTTGCATTTTCTATTACCTTATCTATATCTTCGTTAAAGTATGCGTGGTCAAGATGGGAATGCATGTCTATTAGCATTATACGACAGGAAAGGATAATGTTTATAAAGCTTATTCCATTAGCTTAAGCTATGGCTGATACAGTAAGAAAGTCAGGCGCATAAGTTTTTCTAGATATGGCTATAGTTTTGTTTTAGTTTATTTGTTTGTTCCGAGTGAAGATGGCATCAATGTGCGAGCCTCGTTAAAATGTATTCAGCCTGACGGGGGAAGCCCCCAAGGTTTTAGAAAAACCTTGACCAAAACATATCGGGCATGAAGCCCGATGCCGTGGCGTTAACAAAGCAAGATAGCCA
>JAGVYR010000031.1:17077-39490 GCA_018303185.1 Candidatus Woesearchaeota archaeon
GATAGCCACGGCATGGAGCTGTAAGCTCCATCTTGCGTATCGGAAACCGAAGGTTTCCGGACGTTCCGAAAATCTTCGATTTTCGTTACATGTCAACCGAGCGTAACCAGTTGCGGGGTGGCAGGCAAGAGAAAAACACATCAAGGCGAGCAGATGCCATCCGAGCGTCAGCGAGACTTGGAACAAAATAAGACAAACACAGCAAAACAACGAAAAAATCAATAACAAACAACAATCAAAAACATCAACACAAAGAAAAACAAAACGACACAAAAAATGATTTCAAAAAACCAATGAAACAAACAAAATAAAAAACACGGAGTGATAAAAATGCCGATATATTTCAAAAAAGAAGCAAAGAACGAGATGAAGAATTACATGCCTATGGAAAACTTCCCGAAGATAGAGGGCTATGACTTCAATGAAGGGCTTGATTTCAGCAAGTTCATGGAAAGCTACATGCACATGGGCTTTCAGGGCTCTAACCTTGGAAAGGCAATAAGCATATTCAGGGAGATGCTTGAAGAGAAGAAGAAGGGCATGAAGCTGTGGCTGTCCTTTACAGGCAACATGATAAGCTCCGGCAACAGGGAGATAATAAGGTTCCTTGTGGAGAATAATCTTGTTGACGGCATTACAACAACGGCTGCTGCAGTGGAAGAAGACATAATGAAGTGCATAAAGCCATTCCATCTCGGGACTTTTGAGGTGCAGGGCAGGTTTTTATATGACGAGTGCGTGGGAAGGATAGGAAACATATTCGCGCCTTACGACAGGTACGCTTATTTTGAGAGGTTTGTGAACGGCCTTTATTCTAAGATTCTGAAAGGCAAAAATACATTGACAACAACAGAAATAACAAGAGAAGCCGGCCTATACACAAAAGACAACGAATTAACCAAGGAAAAATATAAGGACTCTTTCCTCTATTGGGCAGCAAAAAACAAAATTCCTGTTTTCTGCCCTGGGATAACTGACGGAGCTTTGGGCGACATGACAGTTTTTTTCCGGCAGAAGCACCCTGAGCTTGTGATAGATGTCGCAAGAGACCATTCCATTATAGCAGGCATGATGGAGAATGCCGAGAAAGTCGGGGCCACAATACTCGGAGGCGGCATTGCAAAGCACTATCTCCTTAATGCGGCAATATTCAGGGAAGGGCTTGACTACAGCATCTACATAACCACCGCTTCAGAGTTTGACGGCTCAGATTCCGGAGGCAGCCAGGAAGAGGCGATAAGCTGGGCAAAGATAAAGCCGGATGCCAGAAGGGTCAAGGTTGTCTGCGATGCTACCATCGCTTTTCCGCTTTTGGTCGCTTCTTCAATGGGCAACATAAGACATGTAATGTCAGCTTAAGGCCGCCTTTAATTTATTTTGCGAGATGGGTCAAGTGTTCTGATTAAGGCAGGGGGCGGTTTTTCCTCAGTAAATTAACTCCAATATTTCAAAAAAATGAAAAATAAAAAAACCTCAGAGCAAAATGGCGCCTTAAGCTGGCCATGTTATAAAACAATAAAAAAAGCTTAAATAAGGTAAAATTTACCATGAGCAATATGAAAATAACAGCACAGCAGATAAAGTCAATGAAAGGCAAAGGCAGGATAGCCATGCTTACAGCCTATGACTACAGCACCGCAAAGGTAATGGATGAAGCGGGCATTGAGATTGTGCTTGTCGGGGATTCACTGGGAATGGTTGTCTTGGGATATGATACTACGCAGAAAGTTACAATGAATGACATGGTAAGGCATACAGGTGCGGTATCGAGGGGCATAAAAAAAAGCCATGTTGTTGCAGACCTGCCTTACGGAAGCTATGGCAACAAGGAAGATGCCGCAAGGAATGCCAAATTATTGATTGAAGCAGGAGCTGACTCTGTGAAGACAGAGAAGATGCCGGAAGTGACAAAGGCAATAATTGATGCCGGAATCCCGGTAATGGGGCACATAGGGCTGACTCCGCAGACAATAACGAATTTTAGGGTGCAGGGCAAGGATGAAGAGGCGGCCAACAGCATTCTTGAGCAGGCAAAAGAGCTCGAGAGGGCAGGATGCTATTCGCTTATACTTGAATGCATTCCAAGGGATTTAGCAAAAAAAATAACGGAAACTGTTAAAATCCCCACGATAGGCATAGGCGCAGGCATTGATTGTGACGGGCAGGTTTTGGTCACTCCTGATATGCTCGGCCTGTTTACTGATTTCAAGCCTAAGTTTGTCAAGCATTATGCGCACCTGTCTGAGAATATAAAACAGGCTGTCGATGAGTATAAGCAGGAAGTCAAGGAAAGGAAGTTTCCTGATGATGCGCACAGCTTTCATTGAATAGTTTTATAAACCAATTTTCTCTTCTTAATTCCATGGAAAAAGGCCTGAAAGGCAGGAACATTGTAATTGGAGTGACGGGCAGCATCGCGTGCTACAAGGCTCTTGATCTGATTAAAGAATTCAGGAAGAAGGGCGCCAATGTGTATGTGATAATGACTTACGGAGCATCGCAGCTTGTCCCTGTAAGGGATTTTGAGAAGGCTGCAAATGAGGTGCGGACGCACACTTTTGATCCCGGCATTGATTACAGGAATTATATCAGGAAAAACAAGCCTATGAATCACATAAGCTTTGCGGATATTGCCGATTTATTTCTGATATGCCCGGCAACAGCCAACTCCATAGGGAAGATGGCACACGGGATTGCAGATGATCTGCTTACAACTTCCATACTTGCGACCTTAGCCCCTGTCGTCATTGCGCCTGCAATGAATGTCAAGATGTGGAATAACGCGATTGTGCAGGAGAATGTGCAAAAATTAAGGAAGGCCGGGATGCTGTTTATAGACCCAGAATATGGCGATCTGGCATGCGGCTACAAGGGAATCGGAAGGCTTGCCAATACAGAAAAGATAGGGGAATACATAGAAACAATAGCCTTAAAGAGAAAAACATTGGAAGGAAAGAAAATAATAGTGACAGCAGGCGCAACTTCAGAGGAGATAGATCCTGTGCGCGTCATTACCAACAAAAGCTCAGGGAAGATGGGAACTTATATTGCCGAGGAAGCTTTTTTGAGAGGGGCTGACGTAACTCTGATTAGGGGCACTAATTCTGTCGAGCCGAAGATTCAGATGAAGGACATAAAGATAAATACAGCCAAAGAACTGTTCAATGAGGTCAAAAGAAATATAAAAAATGCGGACATTCTTATCCACGCCGCGGCAGTCTCTGATTTTTATGTGAGCAGGAAGAAGAACGGGAAGATAAAGTCCGGGCAGACGCTGGCATTGGAATTAAACCCGACAACGAAAATTCTTGAAAACATAAAAAAACTGAATAAAAAAATAAAACTGGTAGGCTTCAAGGCGGAGTACAGGGTTTCAGAGAAGGAGCTTGTTAAAAGGGCATTTTCTTTGCTGAAAGACGCGGATGCCAATTTCATTGTCGCGAATGACGTGGGCAAGAAGGGCAGAGGCTTTGACGCGGATACGAATGAAGTATTTATAGTGGATAAAAGAGGCAGAGCTGAGCACATAGGGCTTAGGGACAAGAGAGTTATCGCTGCCAAGATACTGGATAATATTGCATAATTTTTACCTTCTATGAGTAGTTACAAATAGAAAAGTTTATAAAGTCTTATTTTACCCAATACTCTATGCAAAGTACTGAAAGACCTACACATATCGAATTGGCAGAAGCCTCCAAAGTGCTGAATATGTATGTTTCTTTATACCAAAAGCTTCAATATACGGCTTTAACAGGCACATTTCCAATCCGTCCAGAAGGAAAAAATGCGAGGCTCCAGAGATACCAGAGAAAATTTGCTGAGAAAGCTGGAGAAATAGCCGAATCTCTTGTGGGATGTATGTACGATGAAACTTTGGACAAAGGGGATATCGAGGCTAATGCTGAAAGATTGTCAAAAAGGCTTAAAGCTTATTTCCCAGACCAAAAGACGCGCCAAAAAAGAGCGATTATAGACCATACAGATATGGGGCACCAAGATACCCCCGGAGAATTTGATATAGAGCAATCTTACATTGACAGAGTTGTTTGGGACATACTTTCAGGACAATCGCTAGAGATATCCACTCATGACCCCACATACCAACTTGTTTTTGCAGTCGCCTTAAGGGAATCCATACCGGAAGAGCACAGAAAAGATGCCCCATTGAATATATTTACCAGATCCGGCAAGTGGATATAACAACAAAGTTTTTAATGGCCGTTTCTTTCAATTCTATCTATGAATTATGCAAAATCCTTCGCACCAGCAAACATAAGCTGCATATTCTCTATATATAGGAATAAAGATGCTGCCAAGAGCGGCTCCACAGGGTTAGGGTTTACTGTGAATGAAGGGGTTTTTGTCAGGGTAACAAAATTAGGCGCATTGAAAAATGAAACAATAAAAAAACCCAATGGTAACAACACAAAAAACAAAAAAGAAAACACAATAATATTCAACAATAAAAAGATAAATTTTCCGGCAGTTTCTTCAGTGATTAATAAATTAAACAAAGATAATGAAAAAGTCGCTGTTGAAATAAAAACAAAGCTGCCCTTGGGATGCGGCTTTGGCATAAGCGGGGCATCTGCGCTGGCGACCTCGTATGCGCTGAATTCTTTGCTAAATCTGAAAAAAACAAAGAAAGAGCTTGCCAGGATCGCACATATAGCAGAAGTTGAGAATTCCACAGGACTTGGGGATGTTGTAAACCAGTTCTATGGCGGTTTTAATTTCAGGGAAAAGCCAAGCTGCACTTTTAGGAGAAAAAAGCTTTCTATTGGGGATAAGAAGATTTACTATAAGGTTTTCGGAAAGCTTGAGACAAAGAAAGTCATATCCAATGAAAAAATCAAGAGAGCGATAAACAGGGAATGCAAAAGGGCGCTATCAGCGATAAAAAAAATGAAAAAGCCAAAGCTGGCGGATTTAATTAAGGTATCAAAGGAATTCGCAATAAGCTCTGGACTATTAAAAAGCAATAAAGTAAAAAAAACAATCAAAGAAATAGATAAAAACAATGGAAATGCCTCGATGATAATGCTCGGAAATTCCGTCTTTTCCGACAAAAAGTTTAAAGGCTCTAAGATGCTCACTATATCTGAAAGAGGAGCAAGATTGTTATGATACCGAAATCACATCCCCGCTACACTTCCCTGAAAATACGTGAAAAAATAGTCGATGGAGTGAAAAAAGGGATAACATCGCAGCATGGCCTGATTGCGCATGGGAGAGGCGAGGCTTTTGACTACATTATCGGGGAAAAGACAACAGCCAAGGCAAAGAAAGCCATAGAAAAATCTGCAAAGCTGCTTCTGAAGGCAAAGCACCCGGTCATTTCTGTCAATGGGAATACGGCAGCTTTGGTCCCAAGGGAGATAGTGGAGCTATCAGGAGCTTCAGGAGCAAAAATTGAAGTCAATATATTCCATCCATCAAAAAAAAGAGAAATAAAAATAAAAAAACATCTTGAAAAGCACGGAGCCAAAGAGGTTCTCCTTCCCCAAAAGAGCTGCAGGATAAAATATCTTGAAAGCAACAGGAAATACGTAAACAAGGAGGGCATATACAAGGCAGACGTAGTTTTCGTGCCTCTTGAAGACGGCGACCGGACAGAGGCTTTAAGGAAGAACGGAAAGAAAGTCATTGTAGTTGACCTGAACCCGCTGTCAAGGAGCGCAAGGAAGGCAGATATAGTAATAATAGACAATGTCGTGAGGGCTGTTCCTTTATTGATAAAGGAGGTCAGAAAGCTGAAATAATTATTTATTCTAACATAGTAACACATGAAAGCCTTATAAACTGATTATGATTTCCGATTATCATGGAAACCTTAATAGAGATAATCAAAGGAGGTGAAGGAAGAGCACTGGAAGAGCTTGCGAACAGTTTTGGAAAAACTGTAGATATAAAGGATGTCCTAAAAGAATGGGACAAAAGTATCCCTAGGGATGTTTTCATGAAAGCAGGAAAGCTCGGTTTCCTTGGGCTTCATCATCGCGAAGAGTGGGGAGGCAGCGGAGAAGGCCACAAGGGAAATACCGTCCTTATAGCAACCCTTCAGGAAACATTATCGAAATACAATCCTGATTTGGCACTGGCAATACAAGTTTCAGCTGGCTTAGCCGGAGAAAGTATTGAGATTTCCGGAAGCAGAGTGCAAAAAGCACGCTATCTTAAAGACATAGTAAGCGGAAAAAGCATTTGCTGTTTTGCTTTAACAGGGCCAGAGAGCGGAAGTTACCCCGGTATGACCAATTCTAAGGTAACATATGAAAACGGCAAACTTATACTGAACGGGGACAAAAAGTTCATTACTCTCGGGAGCCAATCCGAATTTGCCGTATTCTTTGCCAAATCCCATGTTGGCGGAAAGCTTACAGCATATTTAGTCCCTTTACTTGGCGAAGACAGCAAATCTGCAAATATAGACGCTTACGAAGCGGCAAATTCAAGCAATTTATCCATTGTAGGCAGGGTTTTGGGAGAAGATTCAATACTAGGGGGAGAAAATGGCAGTTATGTCGACAATGGCAACAAGTTGTGGAGAGAGATTATCTCCTATGGAAGGCTGTATATTGCTGCACATGCTTCAGGCATGATGGAAAGGGCAATACAGGAAAGCGCTGAATATGCTAAAACGCGCATGACTAAAGGAGGTATGCTAATAGATCAGCAATTAATACGGGGTATGTTGGCTGATATGAAGATATCACATGAAGCATCCAGAAGTATGGTGTACAAAGCGGCGTGGGAAGCTGACAGAAACGGACTTATGGATGAGCATGATGCAGCCTTAGTTAAAATTTTTGCAACAGATGCGGCAGAGAAAGTTTTTGGCATGGGGGTAGACATTCACGGAGGTGCAGGATGCAGTCTGGACTCTCCAATAAGGTATCTTGAAAGAATCGGAAAAATACTGCAAACCTTTGAAGGCCACAATATCGCACTGAGAAATTTTCTGGGAGGGGCGTTATAAACTTTTAAATAATAAACCTCAATATCTCCCTCAAATCCTTCTTCTCAACGACAACATCCGCAATCCTCTTCACTTCATCATGGCCGCAGTTGAACGCGATGCTTAATCCGGCTTCCTGCATCACCATCATGTCATTCACATAATCGCCTACAAAGACGCACTCGCTCAAAGGGATGCCCTCTTTCCCAGCAATAATCCTCAAGGCTTCTGCTTTGCCTTCCATGTCATATTCAGTCGGCTTTGCCTTTGAGATAAAGCCGGCATCATCAAATTCAATCCAGCTTAAATATATATCATCAAACAATTTTTTATAATCTGGGATGAATCTTTCAAGGACTATTGACAATGAGCCGGATATGACTGCAAGCTTCAATCCGCGGCTTTTTAATTCATTCAGCACCTCAGAAGCTCCAGATATCAAAGAATTTTCATCAAGAGCCTTAAGGAACATCTCTTTAGTGACTTTCCTTTCTCTCCAGAGGCCTATGTCATGGTGAGCCCATTCAGGATAGGTAATGTCGCCGTTAAGGTACTTCAGCCTTGCAGTTTCTCTCCTGTTTTTATCTATGCCGAAATGGTCATGAAAAACCTGCCATGAGGACCTTTTCTCATTGTTAACCAAAGTCCCGTCAAGGTCAAAACAAACAAGCCTGTATGCCATGCAGCAAAAATAATGAAAATCTTTATAAATATACCACATTAAGCCAAAACAGGTGATTTGAATGACGGTGGTAGGATTCCATTTTGCAAGCGTTAACGCAGAAAAGAAAGAGCCAATCAAGGGAAAGGTCAACATAAACAATAATGTAGCGATAAAGAAGGTTGATGAGAAAGAGCTGGCTTTAGGGGATGGAAAGCACAAGGCGCTGAACTTCTCATTTGAATTCACATCCAACTACGAGCCAAAGATAGGGGGCATAACCCTTCTTGGCGAGATAATGTTCATGGAAGACTCGAAAAAAGTCAAGGACATACTTGCAGGATGGAAGAAGAATCAAAGCCTCCCGAAGGATGTTGCCGGCAGGATTCTAAACACAGTGCTCAACAAATGCAATGTGCAGGCATTGATTCTTGCAGACCAGGTGGGATTGCCGCCCCCAATACCCCTGCCGAAGGTAAAGGCAGACAATTAATTTTCTTTTTTCGCATTAATCAAAAGATTTATAAAAATAGTATACTTCTCTCGAGTAATTAAATAAAATGACCGACAAGGAAATCAAGCTAAAGGTTGCAGAGGCAATCCAGGATGATGTTAACAAGGGCATTGTCAGGATAGACACCTCGTTCTTAACTCAGATAGATGTCAGGCCGGGCGAAATAGTGGAGATAGAGGGGGAAAGGAAGACTGTCGCCATAGCCGACAGGGCCTATCCAGGGGACATAGGCCTTAACATAATAAGGATGGACGGCATCATAAGGAAGAACGGCAAGACAGGAATCGGGGAGATAATAAAGGTAAGAAGGGCAAAAGTCAAGGAAGCGAAGAAAGTGATAATCGCGCCCGCAAGGAAAGGGATTGTCATAAGGGCATCATCCGACATATTCAAGCAAGGGCTGTTGGGAAGGGCAGTGACGAAAGGAGATATTGTCTCTCTTGGCGGCACGAGAAGAAGGCGCAGTACAATGATGGAATCCCCTTTCTTCGACAATGACATTTTTGATATAATAGACGAGAGCATGATGGGCTTTGGGTTTGGAGACATTAAATTTGTCGTGGCCGATGTGAACCCAAAGCAGCCGGTCATAATTTCTGACACTACCGAGGTGGTTTTCAATCCCGAGGCCATTGAGCTGAAGGACGAGATGGTTCCTGAAGTCACTTACGAAGACATCGGCGGCCTGGACGAGGAGATGACAAAGGTAAGGGAGATGGTAGAACTTCCATTAAAGCACCCAGAAATCTTCGAAAGGCTGGGGATAGAGGCGCCGAAAGGAGTGCTGTTGCACGGCCCGCCGGGAACCGGAAAGACGCTGCTTGCAAAAGCAATTGCAAATGAGACAAACTCCCACTTCATACTTATCAATGGCCCTGAGATAATGAGCAAATACTACGGGCAGTCAGAAGAGAACTTGAGGAAGAAGTTTGAGGAAGCGGAAAAGAATGCGCCTTCAATAATTTTCATCGACGAGATAGATGCGATTGCCTCAAAAAGGGAAGAGACAAGGGGGGAAGTTGAGAGAAGGGTTGTTGCCCAGATGCTTGCCCTTATGGACGGCTTGAAAAGCAGGGGCAAGGTTGTTGTCATAGCAGCTACAAATGTCCCAAATATACTTGACCCTGCCTTAAGGAGGCCCGGAAGGTTCGACAGGGAAATTGAGATTGGAGTGCCGGGCAAGGAAGGCCGCCTCAATATTCTGAAAATCCACACAAGGAACATGCCGCTTGCAAAGAACGTGAACCTGAAAGACCTTGCGGAAATAACTCATGGCTTTGTAGGTGCAGACCTTTCTTCTTTGGCAAAGGAAGCGGCAATGATTGTGCTCAGGAGAGTTTTCCAGGAACTGAGGCTGAAGGAAGAGGAGCCAATTCCAAAGGAAGTGCTTGAGAAACTGAAGATAACGCAGAAAGACTTCAAGGAATCCCTGAAAGTGGTGAGGCCTTCTGCCCTCAGGGAAGTGCTAGTAGAAATCCCAAACATCAAATGGGACAATATCGGAGGGTTGGAGGATGTGAAGCAGGAGCTGAAGGAAGCTGTGGAATGGCCCCTTAAAAATCCTGATGCTTTCAAAAGGCTTGGAGTGAGCCCTCCAAAAGGAGTCCTGCTTTATGGCGCTCCAGGAACAGGGAAGACGATGCTCGCAAAGGCTGTCGCAAACGAATCGCAGGCAAATTTCATTCTTGTAAAAGGCCCTGAACTGCTGTCAAAGTGGGTAGGCGAGTCAGAGAAAGCAGTGAGGGAGATATTCAAGAAAGCAAGGCAGGTCTCCCCATCTATAATATTCTTTGACGAGATAGATGCACTCGCGCCCAGAAGGGGAATAAGCTCAGAGAGCCATGTCTCGGAAAGGGTTGTGAACCAGATGCTTACCGAGATAGACGGGCTTGAGGAGATGCATGATGTCGTAATTATTGCTGCTACAAACAGGCCTGATATTGTTGATACAGCATTATTGAGGCCCGGAAGGTTCGACAGGATGATACTCACCTCTGCTCCTGATGAGCAGTCAAGGTTTGACATATTCAAGGTGCATTCACTGGGAATGCCGCTAAAATACAACGGCACAATCTCAACAGGGCTGAGGCAGGCCAAAAAGAAGTCAAATGCCGCAGGTAAGACTGCCTCTGACGAGCCTGTTCAGGAGGATGACTCAAGGCAGAACGATTCTGAAAAGGAAATCATAGTGGATTCCAAGAGGGATGCGTTTTTGCTCGGGCTTGCAAAAAGGGCAGAGGGGTATGCGGGCGCAGACATAGAAGCCGTCTGCAGGGAGGCCGCGATATACGCTCTCAGGGAGGATATCAACGCAAAATCAATAGGGGCGGAGCATTTTGAGAAAGCCCTTGAAAAGATTCCGCCTTCAATAACCCCCGATATAGAGAAAGCCTATGATGAGATGAGGCAGCACTTCAGCTCTGCTAGAGGGAAGCAGATGATGCAGGAAAAGCCCATTTATATGGGCTGAGCCAATACAAAACCTTTAAATAACTCATTTCTATCATTTCAGCCATGAAACCTGAAGCTGGGGATATTGTAAAGGTAATCACGGAAGATGAAGAGATAGAAGGCATTCTGATGCCGCGCCCTGAAATTCTTGGGCAGGATGTCACTGTTGTCAAGCTGGGCAACGGCTACAATATCGGGATTCTAAATAAGAAAATAAAAAAAATAGAAGCAATAGAAAAATACAAGCTGAAAAAAACAGAAAAAAAGAAGCTAGAATTCAACAAGAGCCTTCCAATTGTCTCAATACTTTCTTTCGGGGGCACTATATCAAGCAAGGTGGATTACAGGACAGGCGGCGTGCATGCTGACTACACAGCAGAGGACTTTGTCGAGATGTGCCCGGAAATAAAGAGGATAGCCAATATCAGGGCAAGGAAAGTCACAGGCATAATGTCAGAGGACATGAACCATGAAGACTGGAAGCTTATGGCAAGGGAAGTTGCGAAAGAGCTGAATTCTGATGCCGCCGGAGTTGTTGTTACACAAGGCACGGATACGCTGCATTACTCAACAGCAGCACTGTCGTTTTTCCTTGAAAACAAGAACAAGCCTGTTGTCTTCACAGCAGCCCAGAGGAGCATAGACCGTGGAAGCAGCGATGCGCTCATGAACCTAATATGCGCAGTCACTGCAGCTGCAAAGAGCGACATAGCAGAAGTGATGGTCTGCATGCACGGCACTATAAATGACGATTACTGCATTCTTGTCAGAGGGACTAAAGTCAGGAAGATGCACACTTCAAGAAGGGACGCTTTCAGGCCAATAAATGAAATGCCATTGGCCAAGGTTTATGATGATAAGATTGAAATAACAAATAAAAATTATAAAAAAAGAAACGATGGCAAAGCCAAAGTCAATGACGCCTTCGAAAATAAAGTGGGCCTTTTGCTTATACATCCCGGAATGAATCCTGATATAATGGACTTTTTCATCGAGAAAAAATACAAAGGGATTGTTTTGGCTACAACAGCCCTTGGGCATGTCCCTACAGAGAGAAAGAATTTCTCGCTCCTTGAGAAGCTGAAAAAGGCAATAGGCAGCGGAATTCTTGTCGTCATATCCTCACAGGCACTTTACGGGAGAGTTCATCCATATGTCTATACAAACCTGAGAAAGCTATCTTTAGACTTAAATGCAGTATTTGTTGAGGATATGCTGCCGGAAACTGCCTATGTAAAGCTTGGGTGGGCCCTTGGGCAGGCAAAAGACAGGGAAAAAGCAAAAGAAATCATGCTGAAGAATATTGCAGGCGAGATGACGGAGAGAAGCGATGCAGGCTCATTTTTGTATTAGGAGAATTCAGAGTGATTCCACAATTTCAATAAAAAAATTATCAATGAAAATAATAAAATGGAAAAAATTGATTACGAAAAGCTTGGCTTCAGGTGCGGGCTTGAATGCCACCAGCAGCTTGAAGGAAAGAAGCTTTTCTGCGGCTGCCAGGCAATAAACTCTTCCAAAGAAGCAGATGTCTTTGCTGACAGGAGACTGAGAGCAGTTGTCGGTGAGACCGGAGAAATTGATGTTGCTGCAAGGCACGAGACTGAGAAAGGGCGTCATTTCAGATATGAAGGAAACAGTGAAGACATTTGCTTGGTCGAGCTTGACGAGGAGCCGCCGCATCCCATGAATAGAGAAGCTTTGGAAACAGCTCTGAAGGTTGCTCTCCTGCTGAATGCGCAAATTGTTGATGAGATGCAGGTTATGAGGAAAACTGTCGTTGACGGGAGCAATGTCTCTGGCTTCCAGAGGACAGCTTTGATTGCGAGGAGCGGATTTATTGAAACTTCCCTTGGCAAAGTAAGAATCCCTACAATATGCCTTGAAGAGGAAGCTGCCCAAAAGCTTGAAGCAGGAAAAGATTTTGTGAAGTATAGGCTTGACAGGCTTGGAATTCCATTGATAGAGATTGCCACCTCTGCCGATATAAAGGATGCAGAGCACGCAAAAGAGGCTGCAGCCTACATTGGGATGGTGCTGAGGAGCGTCGAAGGCGTTAAAAGAGGGCTTGGCACTATAAGGCAGGACGTCAATGTCTCAATAAAAGGCGGGGCAAGGACAGAAATAAAGGGCTTTCAGGATTTGAGGAGCATACCTAAAGTGATTGATTTTGAAATCAACAGGCAGCTAAGAGAGATAAAAAAAGGAAATAAGATGGAAAATGAAGTCAGGAAAGCGGAGCTCGACTTCACAACCTCGTTTCTGAGGCCGATGCCCGGGGCTGCAAGGCTTTATCCTGAGACTGACGTGGTTCCGGTAAGAATTTCTGATGAATATGCTGCAAAATTGAGAAAAAATCTGCCAAAGCTATTGTCCGAGAAATCAGGAGAGTTCGAGAAAAAGCATAATCTCCAAAAAGAACTCGCAAAAGAAGCTATGGGCATTGATTATTTTGAAAATTTTGTGAAGAAATTCGATAAGCTTGATGCATCCTTAATTGCCAATGTGATAATAACGCTTCCCAAAGAAATAAAGAGCAGGCTTAATCTAGACTCTTCAAAGCTCAAAAAAGAAGATTTTGAAGAGGTGCTCGGATATTTAGACGACGGGAAAATAGCAAAAGAGGCAATAATCGAGATACTGTCAAGAAAGATAAAGGGAGAGAAAATAAGCATCGAAGATTTTGAAGGCGTCTCTGATGCCGAGCTGGAGAAAGAGATTAAGGAAATCGTAAAACAGAAGCCCGGCCTCAATACAGGGGCTTACATGGGGCTTGTGATGGCCAAATACAGGGGCAAGGCTGAAGGCAAGAAGGTAATGGAGATTCTGAAGAAGCTTGTTAAATAAAAAACGCGCCTGCGAGGCATGGTCACTGACGTTCCCGGCCTCACAGGGCTTCGCTACGCGCCTGCGAGGATTCGAACCCCGGGCCTAAAGGTTAGGAACCTTTCGCTCTCTTTGACCAAAAAACCCAAGGTTTTGAGGTATCCAAGCTGAGCTACAGGCGCACGGCATTTAAGAATAATGCAGCCATTTAAAAAAATTGCCATTAAGTAGCCGAAAGCCCATAGAAACAAAAAAGCAGAATAATTTAAATATACAACTATTGAAATTTGTGACAAAAGCACAAAAAGGAAATTTTATATATACTTACTAAATACCTTCTATTTGTATGGATATAAGGAATGTTCAGAAAACAGGGGACATGCACTATGTATACCTGCCGACGCACTGGTGCCGCGAGCATAAGATAGGGCCAAAATCCAAGGTATCCCTGATACAGAACATTGACGGAAGCCTGGCAATATCGCCACAAATAACAGAAAAAAAGCCGAAAAACATAGTTCTTGACATTTCAGAAGACGACCAGGAGATAATCCACAAGCTTGTCGTGGCATGCTACATAAATCCTGCAAAATCTTTCAGGATAAATTTTGATAAGGAGATGGACTTTACCAAATTATTGAACCAGAAGAGGCTCATAAGCCTCGAGTCTGTGGAGCTGGACAGGAAACAGATAACTTCCGAGTCAACAATAACCGTCTCAGACCCGGACGCGCTTCTGAAGACAATGATAAGGAAGATAAAGAACATGATTACAGTCATGCAGAAAAACTACAATACAGAACTTATCTCGAGATATGAAGACGAGATAGACCGGAGCAAGATGCTCATTGACAAGTCAATCATCACTTCCCTTACATTCGAGAAGCAGTCAAAGCTCAATACAATAGACCTTTATTATATAACCCTGATATCAAAGGATCTTGAAAGGATGGTCGACCATATGATAAACCTTCCAAAGAACGAGATACTTTTTTTTAATTCCGTGCTTGAATGCGTAGATTACCTGCAGCAGATAATCGAAGATACTGACAACCTTGACTACAAAAAAGCAATAGAGCTTGTCAAGAAGACTCAGAAAATAAAGAAACCGGAGATAAAAGACATAAAGGCATACGACAAGCAGCGCATCAGGCTTTCCCTGGATACTGTGGCGGATGTAGTGATGGACTGGGCAATAACCAAAGAGGTTGAAAAAACTAAATAGTTCCTATATACTATATAGGTTTGATTGATAAAAAAATGGGGATTAGTGAGGCATATGGCAACGGATATTTTTTCTGAGATAAGGGAAGCCGAAAGGAAGGCTGACGAGATAATTGGAAACGCAGAGAAAGAGAAAGAGGAAATAATAAGGCAGGCAAGGGCAAAGGCTGCAGGAATAGCTTCAGATTCAATGAAAAGCGCAGAGAAGATGAAAGAGGCAGCCATAAGGGAGCATTCTGAAAAGCTCAGGAAAGAGAAAGAGAGCAGAATAAAAGAAGGCAGAAAGAAGATCGAGCAGATGAAGAAGAACGCCTCGTCAAAGGGAAAGAAAGCTGCGGATTTTGTCATGAAAAAGCTTGAGGAGATGATATAATGGCTTTCAGGCCTGAGCTGATGAGCAAAGTAACAATTGCAGGCCCAAAACAGTACATGGAGGCATGCATCTCAGAATTGCACAAGCTCAAGGCCATACATATAGTTGACCATACAAAAGATGCTGATGCTGATATAGGGAAGCCAATGGCGAAGGCAAGCGGGCTTTCCGAGGCATTAGTGAGAATAAGGTCAATATGCTCATGGCTCGGCATAAAGAACGGCAAAGAGCATACTGTAAAGAGCGCAAAGGAAGCCCAGAAGCTTGGGCACCTTATAAGCAGCCTTTTCCATGAGGTAAAGGGGCTTCTTGAGCAGTCCAAGGAAATCGACTCAAAAATAAACGATAATAACCTGCTGATATCTGAATTAAGGCCGCTTGCGGATACAGGGCTGAAGATGGAGTTTTTTTCCGAATACAGGTCAATAGCCTATTTTGCAGGGTACACTAATGATGCAAAAGCGCTTGCAGAGAGCATTAAAAAAATAACGGGCACATTTTCAATATACGGCAGCCAAAATGGGGAAGGGGCGGTTGCGATATTCATCGATTCCAAAAGCAGGGATAAGTGCGCAGAGGCATTGAGGGAGCAAAAATTTCAGGAAATCAATATTGAAAAATTAAGGCAATTCAGGGGAACCCCAAATGAAATAATCTCCGGGCTGGAGCGTGAAAATGGCGGGCTTAATGCAAAGAAAGAAAAAACGCATTCAAGATTCAGCGAGATAAGGGAAGAACACAGTGAAGAGCTGTTAAGGGCTATGGACTTCCTTGAGAAGGAAGTGGAGAAGGCCGAAGCTCCGCTGAGATTTGCAGAAACAAAAAGCTCGTTTGTAGTGAAAGGATGGATTCCATCGAAGAATGTGCAGACGGCAGAAGAAGTCATTGCTGCCAAAACAGGCAACAGGATTTTTTTCCATGCAGGGAGCCCGGAAAAAAAGGACGACGTGCCCGTAAAGCTGAACAATCCGAAGGCAGTCAGCCCATTCGAATTTTTCATGGACCTTTACACAATGCCATCATACAAGGAAATCGACCCCACATTCTTCATATTCCTCTCATTCCCCATCCTGTTTGGGTTCATGCTGGGCGATTTCGGATACGGGCTTGCAACGCTTGCCCTTTTTATCATGCTCAGGAAGATAATGCCCCAAGCAAAAAATTTCTTCAATATCCTGATTGTCTCTTCACTGTCAACGATTTTCTTCGGGCTTTTATTCGGAGAATTTTTCGGCTTCGAGGAGATAGGGCATTTCACACTGCCGCATATACTTTCAAGGTCGCACCAGATAGAAGAGCTTTTGTACATTGCGGTAGCTATCGGCTTTATACACGTGAATATCGGGCTTTTGGTCGGTTTTGCGAATGAGATGAAATCGCACGGGTTCAGGCACGCATTCCTTGCAAAGCTGAGCTGGCTCGTGTTTGAAGCGGGCCTTGTCATGGTTTTCCTGTCGATGTTGGGAATAATAAGCCTGAGCTATTGGTTTGGAGTCGGAGTTGTATTATTGTCCGCTGCCCTGCTTTTCATAGGCGAAGGGGCAAGAGGGCCCATAGAGATGCCAGGTCTTATCAGCAATATGCTCTCTTATGCAAGGCTTATGGCAATAGGAGTGTCATCGGTAAAGCTGGCAGAAGTCATAAACGAAATGTCCGGGAAGATGTTCCATGCAGGAGGCGTCATGATAATTGTGGGGGTGCTTATACTTGTTTTTGGGCATGCAGTAAACATAGGCCTTGGCCTGCTTGGATCATTTTTGCATTCCTTAAGGCTTCACTATGTCGAGTTTTTTACAAAATTTTTCCACGGAGGGGCAAAGAAATTTGCTCCGTTCGGAGAGAAAAAATGAAAGAATGGAGGTATTAGCAATATGGCAGTAGAATTAAGCGTTGGAGTTATAGGATTGGCATCCGCGATAGCTATTACGGGCAGCGCTATTGCCGCAGCATGGGCTGAAAAGGCTATAGGAGTTGCAGCAATAGGAGCTATGGCTGAGAAGGAGGAACTGTTCGGTAAAGGCCTGATACTGACGGTAATTCCAGAAACCATTGTTATCTTCGGTTTGGTGATAGCCATACTAATATTGGGGCTTGCAGGATAAATATCCCGGTTCAGGCAAAAATGGGACTTGAAAAAGTAAAAGACGAGATACTGGACAAGGGAAGGCAGGATGCCAAAGCTATAACGGATGCTGCAAAGCAAGAGGCAAGGAAGATATCGGCAGATGCAGAGAAGAAAGCGAAGGAATGCACAAAGGCCGCAGAAAAAGAGCTGAAGGAAACGCTTGAAGCGATGGAAAGGAAAGAGATGCTCAATGCAGAGATGGAGCTGAGAAAGGAAGAGCTTTCCGCAAAGAAAGAAGCAGTCGAAGAAGTGTTTGCAGCAGTCAGGAAAAGCCTTCAAGCGCTTGATGCGAAGAAAAGAGAGGCTTTCCTTAAAAAACTGCTCGGCAAGGCCGATAAGGAAATTGATGTCGGGAGCATTTACTGCAACAGCAAGGATGCGAAGGCTGTTGGCCAGAATGCAGCCAAGGCAGACATTATCGGCGGCTTGATAGCAGAAAACCACGACGGCAGCATCAGGGTAGATTACAGCTATGAGACCATGCTTGACAGCATTAAGGAGGCACACCTGCAGGATATAGCCGGAATCCTGTTTTCACAAAAATGAGCCAGATGCAGATCGCGGAAAGCCCAGGCTTTGCAGGCCTCGGAAGGTTTGGCAAAGGGAAAATAAGGGCAGGATTTCACCCTTATACTTATGTCCGCACCAATGTAATGAGGACATTCCTCCTAAAAAAAGAGGAATACCACAAGCTGCTGAAGATGAGCTTCAATGAGATTGTCAAATATCTGCAGGACTCAACATACAGGAATGATATAGACAGGCTTGCAACAGGATACAGCGGGCCTGACCTGCTTGAAGCAGCGCTTAATGAAAATCTGAGATCCACTTTTAGCAAACTCAGAAGAATATCCTCTGAAGAGCTTAATCTTGTGATAAGCCAGTATCTAAAGAGATATGACATTGAAGACCTGAAGACGGCCCTTAGAGGAAGATATACCGGCTCAGATGCAGCATCGGTCAGGATAGCCCTGGTGGGAGCAGGAAGCATGAGTGTGGAAGAATTATCGAAGCTTGCTGAGATACAGTCGGTTGAAGACATAATACGCAGGCAGAGAATAGTTGATATCGTAAACTTAAGCCAGGCATTAAATGAATTCAAGGAGAACAATACCCTCATCCCTATCGAGAATGCGCTTGATCGGGCTTACTACAACGAGCTGATAAGTTTTGCAAGGAGACTTTCAACAGACGGAAACCTGATGAAGGAATTCCTGCTGAACGAGATTGAGATAAAGAATGTGCTTGCGCTGATGAGGCTGAAGAGGGAAAATTTAGACAGCAAGCGCATAGCGGAATATATGGTTTTTTCAGATGATGCCGCAAAAAGGTTCTGGGAAGTTCTGCTGAACATAACGGACATTTCCGACATGGCAAAAAAGCTCGAGAAAAAAGACTACGGGCATGTCATCAGGAAAGGCATGGAATCCCTTAAGGAGAATAACAGCATGATAGAGCTTGAGACAGGGCTTTACGCCTACCTTTTGAGGAAATCCATATCGCTCGTCCACAGAAATATACTTTCAGTCGACGTCATACTGGGATACATGTTCGCAAAGGAGATTGAGATAAGAAATCTGAGGATACTGCTGAAAGGAAAGCAGCTCGGCCTTGAGGAAGAATTCATCGAGAGGCAGCTGGTGGTTTAAAATGGCAAAAGTGGCGGCATTGGGAAGCGCGGAATTCATAGTGGGCTTTCAGCTTGCCGGAATAAAGGACACTTTCGAGTCCGGCAGGGACATTATGGAAAAGATAAAGGGCATAAGGCAGGACAAGGGCATCAGCATCGTGATTGTGGATGAGAATGCGCTTATGCAGCTGGATGAGCATGACAGGATGGACATTGAAGAGAGCGTCATGCCGGTTTTTTTGCCCCTGTCAATAAATGCGTCTCAGGAAGGGCTGCGAAAGATGATAATAAAATCAGTAGGGGTAGATTTATGGAAATAGGTGGTTATTATGCAGGATAAAGGCGTTTTATATAGGATTGCGGGGCCGGTCGTGGTAGCGAAAGGAATAAAGGCAAGAATGTATGATGTTGTAAGGGTAGGAAATGAGAAGCTGATGGGAGAAGTCATCCAGATAGACGGGGACAAAACAATAATCCAGGTCTATGAGGACACTTCAGGCATAAAGCCGGGAGAGCCTGTCACAAACACGGGAGAGCCCCTGAAAGTTGAATTGGGACCGGGCATGCTCGGAAGCATCTATGACGGAATACAGAGGCCCCTTCCTGTTTTGATAAAGAAGATGGGCAGCTTCATCACAAGGGGAGTTGACGAGCCCGGATTGGACCAAAACAGGAAGTGGAAATTCAGGGCGACCGCAAAGAAAGGTGACAGCGTTTCAGGAGGAAGTATACTGGGGGAAGTTGAAGAGAATCCAGGAATAATCCACAGGATAATGGTGCCACCGAACCAGAAGGGAAAAATAGCAGAGCTTAGTTCGGGAGACTTTAAGGTTACTGATATCATAGGGAAACTTGACAACGGCTTTGAGCTGAGGCTGAAGCAGCACTGGCCTGTAAGGCTCGAGAGGCCGGTTGCCCAGAAGATGAAGCCTGAGGCCCCATTGATAACGGGGCAAAGAGTTTTTGATGCCCTATTTCCATTGGCAAAGGGCGGCGTCGCGGCAATCCCGGGCCCTTTTGGGGCAGGGAAGACCGTTTCGCAGCAGCAGCTTGCAAAATGGAGTGATGCGGACATAATAGTGTATGTAGGCTGCGGCGAAAGGGGAAATGAGATGACAGAAGTGCTTACAGAATTCCCTGAGCTTACAGACCCAAGAAGCGGAAAGCCTCTGATGAACAGGACAGTACTTATAGCGAATACATCCAATATGCCGGTGGCTGCAAGAGAGGCAAGCATCTATACGGGAGTCACGATTGCAGAATATTACAGGGATATGGGATACAGCGTTGCGCTGATGGCAGACTCGACATCAAGATGGGCAGAAGCCATGAGGGAAATATCATCAAGGCTTGAAGAGATGCCAGGGGAAGAGGGCTATCCGGCTTATCTCTCAACAAGGCTTGCGCAGTTCTATGAGAGGGCAGGAAGGGTCTTGCCGTTAGGAACAAAGCATGAAGGAAGCGTCTCCATTATAGGGGCAGTAAGCCCTCCAGGCGGGGATTTCTCAGAGCCTGTAACCCAGGGCACATTGAGGGTTACAAAATGCTTCTGGGCCCTTGATGCAAAATTGGCGCAGAGAAGGCATTTCCCGTCGATAAACTGGCTCACATCATATTCCCTTTATCTGGGAACGCTGAGCGACTGGTTTTCAGCAAATGTCGCGCCTGACTGGACAAGCCATGTGAGCGAGATAATGAGCATACTGCAGGAGGAGGAAAAGCTGCTGGAGATTGTGCAGCTTGTCGGCAGCGATGCGCTGCCCGAAAGGCAGCAGATTCTGCTTCAGGTAGCGAGGATGATCAGGGAAATATTATTGCAGCAGAATGCTTTCCACGAGATAGATACGTTCAGCGAGCTGAAGAAATCCTACCTGATAATGAAGACAATACTCCATTTCTCAAAGGCTGCGAATGAATCTTTGGACAGGGGGGCAAGAGTGCAGAGCATACTTGACGTGAAGTCAAAGGACAAGCTTGCGGAAGTCAAATTCGTCAAGGAATATGAAAAGTTCATCAGCAATGTTGTCAAAGACATGGATGCTGAGTTCGGAAAATTGTAGGTGGTCGCAATGAAAGAATACAGGACAATCACAAGGGTTGCAGGGCCATTGGTTTTTGTAGAGAAGACAGACCCTATAGGCTACGGCGACCTTGTAAGGATAAGCCTTCCTGACGGGAGCATAAAGAACGGGCAAGTGCTTGATACGTCTGATGACCTTGTGGTTGTGCAGATATTCGAGGGCACATCAGGAATAGACAAGGATACAAGAGTGAAGTTTTTGGGAGCCACACTGAAGCTCAGCGTCTCAAAGGATATGCTTGGCCGCGTATTGTCGGGCTCCGGAAAGCCGATTGACGGCGGCCCTGAAATCATACCGGAAAAGAGGCTCGACATAATGGGAGCGGCAATAAACCCATTCGCGAGGTCAAGCCCGCATGATTTCATCCAGACCGGCGTAAGCACTATAGATGCGATGAACACCCTTGTCAGGGGCCAGAAGCTGCCCATCTTTTCAGGCTCCGGGCTGCCACACAACGAGATAGCACTGCAAATAGCAAGGCAGGCCAAAGTTGTAGGGAAGAAGGAAAACTTCGTTGTAATTTTTGCAGCGATGGGCATTACAAATGAAGAGGCGCAGTATTTCATCAGCGACTTTCAGAGGACAGGAGCTCTTGAGAGAAGTGTTGTTTTCTTGAACTTGGCAAATGACCCTGCGGTTGAAAGGCTGGTTACGCCAAAGATGGCGCTGACTGCTGCAGAGTATTTTGCGTTTGAGCATGATGCGCATGTCCTTGTAATCCTGACAGACATGACAAACTACTGCGAGTCATTAAGGGAGATTGGAGCCGCCCGTGAGGAAATCCCGGGAAGAAGGGGCTATCCCGGATACATGTACACTGACCTTGCAACAATATACGAGAGGGCAGGAGTCATAAAGGGAAAGAAAGGCTCTGTCACGCAGCTGCCTATTCTGACAATGATAGGGGATGACATAACCCATCCGATTCCTGATCTGACAGGGTACATCACTGAAGGGCAAATAGTGCTTTCAAGGGAGCTGCACAGGAAGGGCGTTTATCCGCCGATTGACGTGCTGCCGTCGCTGTCAAGGCTGATGAATCTTGGAATAGGCCCCGAAAAGACAAGGGACGACCACAAGCAGGTAAGTGACCAGATGTATGCAGCTTATGCCGAGGGAAGAGATTTGAGAGGGCTGGTTGCGATTGTGGGTGAAGAGGCATTGTCCCCAAGAGACAAGAGGACACTGAGGTTTGCGGCTTCTTTCGAGGATAAATTTGTAAGGCAGGGCAAGGACGATGACAGGGCAATTCAGGGAACTCTGGACTTGGGATGGAATCTTCTCGGAGCAATACCTGAGAATGAGCTTACAAGATTAAGCCCCGAGCTGAAGAAGAAGTACTACAAATCTTCAGAGGAGAAGAAGGAAGAGGCGGAATTGAAGGCATAATCAGAAGATGGCACAGGACGTCAAACCAACAAGAAGCGAACTGCTGAGGATAAAGAAGCAGATTAAATTAGCCAAAGGGGGTCATAGCCTGCTGAAGAAGAAGAGGGACGGATTGATTCTCGAATTCTTTGAGATCCTGAAGAGCGCAAAGACCCTAAGGGGAGAGCTTGTGGCAGAATAT
>JAGVYR010000072.1 GCA_018303185.1 Candidatus Woesearchaeota archaeon
TTGACATGTAACGAAAATCGAAGATTTTCGGAACATCCCGAAAACCAAAGGTTTTCGATATGCAAGAAGGGGCATGAAGCCCCTTGCCGCAGCCTTATGCAATCGAGATAGCTGCGGCATAGGACTGCAAGTCCTATCAGTTTTGGTCAAGGTTTTCCTAAAACCTTGGGAGCAACCCCCCGCAACGCCTTGTCAGCCACAGGATGCTACACTTCGACCTTATGATGCTAATCCCTATTTCTAACCACACTCAGGTTGCCCCCTATGGGTGGCAGGCCAGTGAAAAAACCATTCAGTGCGAACGATGGCAACCGAAATTTGCCTGCGAGAACGCTCGCTTTTGCAGTAAGTTCGAGCAGGCTCGCGTTCAGGTGAAGCGAGGTTTTGAGCGCAGCCTCGGATAAAACAACAATATTTATATAAGATATTTCCAAAGAAAGCGTATGGCAGAGCTCGTGGATTTGGCGGACAAGATAAAGAGGTACTTCCAGTTCAGCTTTGCAGAGACGCGCGGGCTTATCCTTGCCACAGCTGTTTTTGCGTTCATTTTGTCATTCAGGGAGTGGGGCACCACGTCTTTTGATGCCATTGCAGGCATGTTCAATTACTTCAATGCTTTTCTTATAGTGGGGCTGTCAATACTCGTGCATACCTCTGCGCAGAGAGTATGGGCCCTTGTTACGGGGTACAAGCACGAATTTCAGCTCTGGGGAATAGGGCTGGCGTTTGCCCTCATTGCCACATTTGTTACAAGAGGCATCGCGTGGTGGTTTGTAATTCCCGGAGGATTCATGGTGCATATGATGGCAGGCCATAGGCTTGGATGGTTCAGATATGACATAAACTACTGGGCTTTGGGGCTGATTGCATTTGCCGGGCCTTTGGGAAATATAGTCCTTGCCGCGCTTTTCAAGTCTCTTGGCGGATTTTTTGCGAGCGCGCTGATAAAGAAGGCTGTTATCTTCAATGTTGCGTATGCAATCTGCTCGGTGCTCCCCATACCTCCTCTTGACGGGAGCAAAATGTTCTTTGGCTCGAGGATGTTCTATGCCTTCGGGCTTTCAGGGATAGTTGCTGCCGGAATATTGCTGCTGTCTGATCTGCCGGTATGGCTATCAGTAATATCCGCTTTCTTGATTGCAGTCATACTATGGCTGCTGTACTATGTTTATCTTGAAGAAGGGAAGGACTGGTGGCCTTACGGTTAAAATGGCAATAGACTTCTACAAGAGCTGGGGAGAGTTCATGTTCCTTGTGCTTATTGTAGTCGGCATAATATTTGCAATAATTTCTCCGAGCGCTGTCGTGAGCTACATGGTGATATTTCTTGTAGGCGGCATGGTAGGAAGGATAATGTACTGGAGAAGGGAGAGCTTAAAGACTGCTTATTACATTGCGGCTTTTGGATTCCTTATCGGGTTTTTCATAGGGACATATTATGGAAGCAGGCAGATTGTGATAATGCTGTTCTTTGTAGGAATGATGCTGAGCTACTATCTCTATGACAAGAAGATACTGCATGATACTATATTCTAAGGTTTTTGGATTATAGTTGGTATTTGAGCTTTTATCTTTTTGGTTTATTCATTGAATCTGCCCTGCAATGTTAGTCACGAGGCTCGCTCTGGCGCATATCGCTCGCCTCGTGGTCTTATGTTTGGTGACGGAATGTGTTGCCTTTAAGCATTTCAATCAAGAAAGCTTTTAAATCTGGGCGCATTATTCGAGAGGGGAAAATGGCAGGCATCAAGAACTTCATTCCAAGGCTGTATCAGGAGACCATAATGGCTTCCTGCGCAAAGGGAAACTGCCTGATAATACTTCCTACAGGGCTTGGAAAGACAAAGACTGCAATACTTGCTGCTGCCCAAAGGCTCAATTCCTATCCAAAGTCTAAAGTGCTTTTTCTTACTGTGACAAAGCCGCTTGCGGAGCAGATCTTTGAGGAGATAAAGGAATGCCTTGACATTGAGGACGGCAAGGTAACGCTGTTTACCGGTTCTGTTGCGCCTGCGAAAAGGGAGGAGATGTGGAAAAATTCTGTTGTTGTTGTCAGCACGCCGCAATGCATAGAGAATGATGTCATAAACGGAAGGGTGCAGCTTGAGGACATATCGCTTATTGTCGCCGATGAGGCGCATAATGCGGTAAAAGACTACTCATATACGTGGATTGCCAGGCAGTACAGCAAGAAGTCAAGATTTCCGAGGATAATAGGGCTTACGGCCTCTCCGGGCTCTGACATGGACAGGATACAGGAAGTTGTAAAAAACCTTTACATAGAGCAGATTGAGATAAGGACTGACAATGACCCTGATGTGAAGCCGTATGTGCAGGAGATAGAGATGGAATGGGTGCCTGTAAACCTTCCTGCCCCTTTCATTGAAGTGAAGAAATTCCTAGAGGCTTTTGTGAAGGACAGAGTCTCCAAATTAAGGGACTGGGGCATACTGCAGAGAAAGAATGCGGATTTCGTGAATAAGACAGACCTTCTTGCTATGCAGGCGGAATTGAGAGCAAAGGCAGCTTCAGGAGAAAAAGACTATACAATGTGGGCTGCGATATCAGTGCTTGCGGAAATAATGAAAGTTACGCATGCGCTTGAGCTTCTTGAGACGCAGGGAATTGTTCCGCTGTACAAGTACATGGAAAAGATTAACAGCGAAGCGGGAAATACAAAAGTGAAGGCAGTGATAAATGCTGTTCGCGATTTAAATTTCAGGAGCGCTTTCATCAAAGTGCAGAAATTCTACGAGGAAGGACTTGAGCATCCCAAGCTTGTTGAGCTGCAGAGGCTCGTGGAAGCGGAAATAAAAGAAGACAAGGGCATGAAGATGATTGTCTTCAACCAGTACAGGGACAATGCGCAGGATGTTGTTGAGAAACTGAACAAAATAGAAGGCATAGAGGCAAAGCTTTTTGTCGGGCAGATGAAAAAAGGCGAGACTGGGCTGAGCCAGAAAGAGCAGAAGCGGATAATAGAAGAGTTCAGCAATGGAGAGTTTAACGTGCTTGTCGCAACATCCATTGCGGAGCAGGGGCTCGACATTCCGCAAGTGAATCTGGTTATTTTCTACGAGCCTATTCCGTCTGCAATAAGGCACATCCAAAGGCGCGGAAGGACTGGAAGGCATGATAAGGGAAGGGTAATTGTGCTTATGACAAAAGGCACAAGGGATGAAGGCTACAGGTGGAGCGCCCATCATAAGGAAAAAGGCATGTACCGCAATCTTGAGAAGCTGAAAAAAAGCATTACGCTTGAGCTTGGAAGGAAGGAAAAGACGCTTGAAGAATTTTCCGATGAAAAGAAAATTAAGATTTATGCCGATTATAGGGAGAAGGGCTCCGGCGTGATAAAAGAGCTTGCAGAAAAAGGCGTTGAATTGAAACTGGAAAGCCTTGAGAATGCCGACTATCTTCTGAGCTCGAGAGTTGGGGTTGAATTCAAGACAGCTGCTGATTTTGTGAATTCCATAATAGACGGGAGGCTGCTTGAGCAGGTAAAGAACCTGAGAAACAATTTTGAAAGGCCGCTTGTTGTTGTGGAAGGAACTGAAGATATTTATTCTGTCAGGAACGTGCACCCGAATGCCATAAGGGGCATGCTTGCAACGATTGCAGTAAGCTTCGGCATTCCTGTCCTGTCAACGAAAGACTACAGGGATACTGCTGCCTTGCTGTACCTTATAGCGAAAAGGGAGCAGGAAGACACTGGAACTTTCAGCGTGCACGGGAGCAGGAAGCCCATGTCGCTTGGAGAGCTGCAGGAGTACATAATTTCCTCGCTTCCGGGAGTAGGAAGCGTGCTGGCAAAACCGTTGCTCAAGGAGTTCGGAACAATAAAGAATGTTGTAAATGCCGATGTGAAAGAGCTTGAGAAGGTAGAGGGCATAGGGCCGAAGAAGGCGAAGCAGATAAACGAAATTGTAAATAAGGAGTATAATACTTTGGAATGATTCCTTATGGTAAAGGTCGCTGCCGCACAGGTAAGAGTTTCGAAAGATTCTGACAAGAACTTTTTTACGATAATAAGGTACATAAAAAAAGCCTCTCAAAAAAAAGTGGATATTGTATGCTTTCCCGAGTGCGCTCTTGCGCATTCAAATAATAAGAAAACATTAGAAAAAATTCCAATAGAAAAATACATAGAAAAAATAAGAAAAGCCTGTAAAGAGAGCAAAATACACTGCATCTTTGGCACTCATTATTATTCAAAAGGCAGAATAACAAACTCCGCCTTCATGATTGATGATAGCGGGAAAATCCTGCACAGATACGACAAGGTAAATTTGTGGAAGCGCGAAGACAGAAAAGTAAGCAGAGGGGCAGGGCATAAAGCCATAAAGACAAAGTTCGGCAAAATCGGGATAATAATATGCTGGGACATTGCGTATCCGGAATATGTCAAGGAACTGGCCAAGAAAGGCGCATGGGTGATATTCTGGCCTTCATACATCAAGAATTACGGCCGCGAATTGGAGAGTTACCTGCAGATTCCGTATGTCAGGGCTTTTGAGAATTCGTGCTATGTCGTTCAGTGTGACAGTGCGAATAAGGACTGCGCCCAATACTCTGTCATCTGCAGCCCTTCAGAGAAGATAAAGGAGATAAAGAAAGGCGAGGGGCTGATTGTCGCAGAGCTTGGCAGGAGGAAGATTGCCTCTTTGAGAAGGTATTACAGGCTGGTTTGAGAATTTCTATCAGTTAGTAGTGCCATAAGTAAATTTTATAAGTTATGCCCATAACCACAAGTCATGTCTTCATTGAATCCCAATAAATTAGTAAACACATTGCGAGCTATTGAAGCCTCTCAAACCGACAGAGACGATGACGGGGAATGGTGGGCCGGCAGAAGCGTCAGCGAAGAATATCAAACAGCTTACAATAATATTACTAATAGATTATCTTTGACCAAAGAATCTATTGTCGGAGAGTTTTGCTGCGGCACTGGTGAGATCCTGATTAGGATTCATGGCAAAGGTATAAAAAAAGCTATAGGTATTGACAGAAGCACTGCAATGCTGGAACGTGCCATGAGAAATCTTGAAAAGCGTGGGATACCAGCACGAATACATGAAGCACCTCCAAAAAGCAGAAAATCGTTTAAGACTATACTGAATGATAGCAAGACAATAGACCTGTTCATAGATGATGCCATCGAGACAAGATTTGTGTTAGGCCATTATGCTAAAAATCCGTACTTCAGCCACGTCCTCCATGTATTGCCACAGGTTGCTTTAAGCAAGCAGCAAGCTGCATTTATACTTAGCAGAATACCAAACGCAGATAAACTTCCGATTAATTTTATAAAGAACGCTCTTGATGCTGCAGTTAATCAAAGAATAGACTATAATGCTTATGTCATACTGAAAGCTGGTGGCTACTACACACACGCATTTTATGACTACGGCCTGGATGACGCCTTTCCATCGGATTTGCAGACCCTAGCTATCTACCCAGCAGCGAGAAAAGTGTTTAATCCTGCCGGATTGAAGTTTTTTCCTGAGCCGAGAGTTGAACAAGACCTAAGGAGATTTAATGATAATCTAAAACCTGAACAGCCGCTTGGAGAAGGTTTTAAAGATTTGAGTTATGGCTATATGGTAAGGACTTGGAAAAAGAAGGAAGGCCAAAGGGTTAGCGTCGTCTAATAGCTTTGTTATAAAAATAAACTGATTTTCCTTTGAATCGTGGCATTCCAGACAATACACATTATAGAGAACTTTGAAAAACCCCGTGTTTAATAATCTTTCTGGCATTTATTTCTCGTCTAAAACAAAAGATATAAATACTAGTTTGTCGTCTATAAAC
>JAGVYR010000055.1 GCA_018303185.1 Candidatus Woesearchaeota archaeon
GCATCCATGACCTTTCCTGAGAACACGTCAATGCCTGCCCATTTCTGCTTCTTTGCATGGGCTGCTTTTAGGTCAGTTAAAGTGTCAATCGGGTCAAGGCCTGCGTTCTCTACCAAAGTGCGGGGAATGACTTCCATAGCATCAGCGAATGCGTTCACAGCCAGCTGCTCCCTTCCGGAAAGGGATTCTGCGAATTTCCTAAGGCCCATAGCCAGCTCTATTTCAGGAGCGCCAGCGCCTGCAACAACTTTTCCTGACTTTATTGCAGCTGCAACATCACCTACAGCATCTGTCACTGCCCTCTCAATCTCTGCAGTCACGTGCTCAGTCCCGCCGCGAACCATTATTGTGACTGCCTTGGGGTTTTTGCACTCCATAATATAGGTAAACTCTTCATCGCCTACCTTCTTCTCTTCAACCGCTCCTGCAAAGCCCAAGTCATCTTTTGAAATCTCCTTTATGCTTGTCATAATCTTGCCGCCTGTTGCCCTTGCAATCTTCTTCATGTCGCTCTCTGAAGCCCTTCTTACAGCATAGATTCCGGCTTTTGCAAGGAAATGTATTGCCAAATCATCAATTCCCTTCTGGCATATCATCACATTTGCCCCTGTGGCTGCAATCCTGTCAACCATGCCCTTCAGCATCTGCTCTTCCTGGTCCAAAAAAGCCTGAAGCTGGTCAGGGTTTGTTATCTCTATCTTTGCATCAACTTCGGTTTTCTTGATTTCTATCTCGCGAGCAACCAATGCTATCTTTGCATTTTTCACGACTCTCGGCATTGAGCTGCTTAACCTTTCCTTGTCAATCACAATCCCCTTGATAAGCTCGGAATTCTCAACACTGTCTCCTGTCCTCTTCTCAATCTTAATGTTGTCCTTGTCAATGCTTCCATCAGCGTCCGTGATTGACCTTACAGCTTCAACTGCCAGGCTTGAGAGCTTTTCCTTGCTGTACTCTGCGCCTTTTCCAGTCATTGCAGTTACCGCAATCTTCTTCAGGATTTCAGTGTCATTTGGCGTGATTTTTTCAGCCATTTCATTCAACAGCTGCTGCGCCTTGGTTTCCGCAAGCCTATAGCCGCGGGCTATGACTGCAGGGTGCACTTCCTGCTCTAGAAGGTCTTCAGCATTCTTAAGAAGCTCTCCTGCCAGAACGACTGCAGTTGTTGTCCCATCCCCAACTTCATCTTCCTGCGTCTTTGCGACTTCGACAATCATCTTTGCCGAAGGATGCTCAATGTTCATCTCTTTCAGTATCGTGACACCGTCATTCGTTACGGTTACATCCCCCAAGGAATCAACAATCATCTTGTCCATTCCCTTTGGGCCTAAAGTGGTTCGTACTGTCTCTGCCACCAATCTGGCAGCCATTATGTTCGTCCTTTGCGCGTCTCTGCCTATGCTCCTCTGCGAGCCTTCCGGCAGTATAAAGATTGGCTGTACCTGCTGTCCCATTTCAATCCACCTCCAAGTGTTATGTTAAAATCAGCAGAAATGGTAAGCGACTGGTTGTATATAAAGGTAACTGTTTTTGTGTGAAAAACTATTTATAGGCGTTTTAGTGCATATTCCACTTGGTGGACGAAATCAAGGCATTAGTTAGCATTTATCATAAATTTTATATAGAAATTGATTTATAAGCTACATTAGTGTACAAATATATACATTGAATTAAGATGGCAAAACCGATTGAACCGACTCCGGTATTGGGGGGAAAAAGCGCTGAAAGCTTTATCAGGGATTTGAATAGTGTGGCTTACAGTGAGAAAAAGCAGTTTTTTTTAGACGAATGCGGGGAAATTTTCAACAAAACCTCCAAGAAGTGAGCTATAAAATTACTTTTTAATAATTTTCGTAATTTCTTTCATTTTTTTATCCAAAATATTGCTTTCCAATGCTTCCATATTCAGTCTTAGTAGCGGTTCAGTATTCGAAGGCCTTACATTGAACCAGTAATCGTCGAATGCAACCGAAACGCCGTCCAATTTAGATATCTGCGCTCCCATCTTTTTGTAATGCTTTTCAATCTCATCCATCTTCTTTTTTTTATCTTTAACTTCAAAATTAGTTTCTTCCATTGTGGCATAAACTCTGAACTCATCCAATAGCCCGGATAATTTCTTCCCTTCCTTTGAAACAATCTCTGAAACTATGACGCTCGCTATAATCCCTGAATCTGCATTGAAGTTGTCCCTGAAGTAATAATGCGCTGAATGCTCGCAGGCAAAAACAGCGCCTGTCTTCCTCATTGTGTCCTTGATGAAGCTGTGCCCTACCCTTTCAATTACTACTTTCCCGCCAAACTTCTTTATTGTGTCAGGCACTATCCTTGAAGTGACTGCATTATGGATTATCTTCGCTCCTGCATTCTTCCCAAGCATGTTCTTGCATATCAAAGCGGAAATCAAAGAGCTGTTCACCACTTCGCCCTTTTCATCAGCAAAAAAGATGCGGTCAGCATCCCCGTCAAAAGCCATGCCGAAGTCCGCCTTTTCCTTCCTGACTTTAGCCTGCAAATCTTTTAAATTCTCAAACTTTGAAGGGTCGGCAGGATGGTTCGGGAAATTTCCGTCCAATTCAAAGTATAATGGCAAAATTTTGGGTGCGAGTTTTTCATACACCAGCGGAACAACCTTGCCAGCCATCCCATTGCCCGCATCAACCGCTATTTTTAGTTTTTTCAGCGATTTTAAATCAATGAAAGAATGAACATGCTTCACATAATCAGGCAGAATGTCTTTTTTTATCGTTTTTCCTTTCTTTTGGCTTTTTTTATATTGATTTTTTTCTATAATGGCTTTAATCTCTTGCAGTCCTGTGTCTCCGTTGATTGGGACTGCTTTTTCCCTTGAAAACTTCATCCCGTTATAGTCGCGAGGATTATGGGAGGCAGTGAACATCACAGCAGGCTTTCCCAAAAAGCCCGAGGCAAAATACGTTCCGTCTGTTGAAACCTGCCCGATATCAATAACATCAGCGCCTGCCTCATTGCAGCCTTTCATGAAAGCCCTGCTTAAAGCAGGGGAAGAAACCCTCATGTCAGTCCCTACAATAACCTCCTTGCAGCCAAGAAACGTGGCAAAAGCCCCGCCTATGTTTTCGCATGTTTTTTCATCGATATCAGAAGGATAGATTCCGCGGACATCATAGGCCTTAAATATCTTTGACAATGGCTTTTCAGAAACTGTCACTTGTTTTTTGCTGTCAGGCATTGAAAGCTTCCTCATTTGCATTGGCAAGCTGATTTCCCTTATTTAATTTTTGGAATCTTTCTGTGAAGGCTTAGCTGATTTCGGCTATTTTGCTGAAAAACTGCTCAGCAGTCAGTATTTTAAATTTTCTTATTTTCACTTCTTTCAGAAAATGCCTGTTTTCACTCAGTAAAAACTGCGCATTTATCCTGTCAGCAAATGCCGCAATGGCTATGTCGCCTTTCTTCAGCCCAAGCCTTTCATATTTTGCTATAATCCCCTTCCCGATTTTTGAATCGCTTAGCTTCAGTATTCCAAGCCCGACCAGCCTGCGGAATTTTTCTTTGGAGCCGAATGGCAGGTTCCTGCTGACTTCCTCAAATATCTGGCCATTGATGAAAAAGTCATGAATTTTGCCCAAAGCATTCAGATTGTCAATGATAACTTTCGGATAAGGCTTCCCGGAACTCAATCCAAACAGTATCTCGTTGCTGTCAAGCACGACCTTAATTCTTTCACGCATGCTGCTCTTCCCATATCCTGTCTCTTGCCTGCTTTAGCCTTTTAATGACTTCTTCTTCAGGCAGGCTCGCAAGCTCTGAATTTTTAAGGTCATTCCTTATTGAATTTACAAGCGTTTTCCATTCATCATTGTCCTCAATGAGATGCTTCTCTTCCTTAAGCTCCTTCCTGAGGCTGCTTCTCACTAAATCTGAAAAATTTGAATACATTCCCTTGTCAACAAGCTCCTTTGACTTCCTGAATAAATGTTCAGGCAAAGTTATGTTTACCTTTTTAAATTCCATAAATATCACCTGTATATAACCTGAATACGTATAGATATATAAAACTTATGGTATATTAGTAGCTGACAAAAGTAATTGCTTAAAGAAATCAGCTACTAATATTTGAAAGACAAAACAAATTAAGTTAAAATTTTTGTCTTTCATTATATTTTTGACAGCATTATAACCCTCCCTGCAGCTGCTTAGTCACGGGATCATTCGGGTAATCATCAGCAAACCCCTTGATTATTTTATCTAAAAACTCTTTGGCTTTTTCTTCATTTTTCTTTAGTCTCTCTGCGGCAAACATCCTGAACTGGGATACGCATACTTCGGCTTTGAATAAATCGCGCTCAAAAATTTTGGCAGTGCCTGCCCTTACTACCGTTTCATCCAGCTTTTTCAGCCTCGCGTATGTAATTACATAAGATGCATGGTTATCCAGTATACGTGCACTTTGTTTGGATTCCATGACTCGGGCAAAAAGGCTTTTTACTCTCGGATTATTCAATTCAATCTTCATATTACCTAATTTTTAATCCTCTCCCCATTCCTCTTCAGTATACGGATCGATGCCCTTCCACTTCTTCCTTGCACTCTCCAAGCGTTCAGGAGTTCCCATGTCAAACCACTGGCCTGCAAAAGGAAAGCCCCTTAATTTCCCTTCCCTTGCCAATTTAGGAAAAACATCCTTCTCAAGCATTGAAAACCCGTCAGGAATCATATTAACAACTTCTGGCTCCATTATGTAGAATCCCGCGTTAATAAGATTGGAAGGGGCATCCTTCGGCTTAGGCTTCTCCACAAACTCAACTATCCTTGAGCCGGAAAGCCTTGCAACGCCATACTGCGAAGGGTCAGAGACAGAAGTCAGTGCAATGGTAGCCATCGCATCCTTTCTTTTATGAAGGCGGAACATCCTTGGTATATTGAGGCTTTTAAGCTCATCCCCATTGCCTACAATAAAGCTGCCCGTTAAATAACGCTTCGCCAGCTTCAAAGGCCCTGCTGTTCCAAGGGGCTCATCTTCTTCAATATACACTATGCTGACTCCAAACTTGCTTCCGTCTCCGTAGTATTCCTTTACCTTTTCCTTGAGATAGCCCACTGAAAGTATAATCTCCCTTATGCTGTACTTTTTCAAAAGGTCGAAAAGATGCTCGAGCATGGTCTTCCCGTTGATGTCAATCATGCATTTCGGGATTTTGTTTGTTATAGGCCTCAGCCTTGTGCCCTTGCCTCCAACCAAAAGAACGGCTTTCTGCGGCTTGTTAGCCCCCAGAGAGTTTGTGAGAAGCTGCTCAATCTGCTGGCTCCTGTTCTTGATTACAGTGCCGTCCACTCTCTTGTCTATCTGCTTAATCAGTTCTGTGTCCAGCGTTATGGTAATTCTTTCCTTCATTTTAAAGGTCCTTTATCCGGTGTTTTTTTATATGTTTTCTTTTTGCTCGGCTGCGTTCAAAATGAAGGTTAGCGGCATAAAGTGAGCCCATCTTATTGTCCTAGGCAAGGATACTACACACGTTAGTGTGTAGAGGAATTGCCTTGCTTAATCCTCCATAAGTTTTTTCTACCATCTTAAATAAAAAA
>JAGVYR010000056.1 GCA_018303185.1 Candidatus Woesearchaeota archaeon
CAAGCCAGGAGTAGAGCCTTGCCCTGCTGGAGTTACATTTAAAGTTCCTTGTATTGTTAATGTTTGCGCTGGAACTGTAGTGTTGATGCCGACGTTGCCGCCGCCCAATATAACCATTCTTGCTCCTAATGAACTGCCATAACCGCTAAATTCAAGCCCGTACTGATTAGTTACAAACTCCTTTTGCCTTATGCCTGCAACTATTATTGGAGATGTTGCTCCATCAGTTGGGAAAAATATCCCCCCGCCATAATCGTCTGTCGTTGAATCAGCAAGTATCGTAATGTTTGAAGTGCCTGTGCCGGCTCTGTAAACTGCTAAGGGTGCTACAGGAGAAGTCGTCCCGATGCCGACGTTGCCTGCAAAATAAAGCTGCGCCTCGGATTCAGAATAAATTGCATAATTGGTAGCTCCTGCTCCAGGGCCTCCAGAGGGTATTGTTATGGCTCTATTATTGTCAGCTCCTGTTACTGAAACATACACTCCAGTATTAGTGCCGGAGCCTGTAGCTCTTGATTCAGCATCAACAGCTATATTGCCGGCAGTTTGCTGGTCTACAAAAAGCGCAGTAGTGGCTCCTGTATTGATAATTGATGTTTTTGCAAGTGGAGCGCTTGTCCCAATTCCAACCCTTGAGCCATTAACATATAAAGTATTGTTAATTATTAATCTCTGTGTTGCGTTTATTGAGGTTGCGTTTATTGAATTTCCGCTTATGCTTCCAACAACTGTCAAAGTGTTGTAAGGTGCTGTCGTCCCGATGCCGACGTTGCCTGATGGATTTATGTAAAGCCTGGTTGTTCCTGCATCCGGGCTTGCGCCTTGGGAATCAGACTGCCTTATTATAAAATCCCCCAGCGCAACTCCTGATGTTTGTATCTGCCAGTTGCGCTCAGATGCGCTGTTAAAATCGCTTAAGAACTGCAGTGTCGGCTCATTAGCGCCTGTAGTGGATGTGGTTGTAATCTTAAGCATTGTTTGTACTGGAGATCTTATTTCCATGCCGCTTTGGTTCACTTCAAATACTCTTGTTCCAGAACTATTCACAACCCTGAACTTGTCAGCAGTTATCGCTCCCATTGCCCCAAATCCGCTTCCTCTCAAGTAATGCGTTCGGATTTCTTCAGGGGCTAATGCTCTTTTGTAGATGCGGACTTCGTCAATTGCTCCCTTAAAATTATTGGTATTTACTCCATCCAGCCCCCCTATAACAACATCGTTGGCGAATCCGTTCGGGTTTGTGGCAGTCGTTCCGGTTCCGTCCAGCTTCCCGTCAACATATATTTTTCCAGTCCAGCTGTTTTGGGCCCCGCTTCTGACGCCAACAACATGGTGCCATTCATTGTCATTATATGTATCTGCCGAGGTTACAACCCATGAATTGTCCCATCCAAAAATGAATTTTTGGTCATTTGAAGCGTCCCATAAAATGAAATATTCCCCCTGCGAGCCATCGCCTTTTGTTACAATTGCCTTTGAATTGGAATTAACCTGCGGGGAAGGCTTTACCCAGGCCTCTAAAGTTACTGTTGCATTGCCTCTTAATTGCAATGAGCCTGAAGTCGGCACAAAGAGCTCATCCAGAGTATCGTTATTGAACGTGCAAGCAGCCCCGTATTTCCCTAAAGTTGCATTGCAATTTATTCCTCCCTGCAACGTCCCATCATTCCCATACGGGCTCCTGTCATACTGAGTTGTTCCGTTAGGGGCATTAAAAGGCAAATAAAGAACCAATCCATCATCACTTGGATAGACATCCTGATACAGCGACTTATTCTCGCCCAAGTCAATATTCTCAGCAGTAATGTTCTTGGCCTCAATATTCCCCCCTGTAAAAGTAACGCCAGAAATATTCAGGTTGGCAATATAAGCAGTCCCGGTAACATTCAAATCTCCGCCAATCCTTGTATAGCCTGCAACATCTAAAGTTGCGTTTGGAATTGTGTTGGCAATTCCGACCGCATCAGAGCTGTCAAGGTAAAGCGTATTTGAAGCTGTATCAGCTTCAATTGTAAACGGCTGTGAAGTTGTTCCGGAATTATCCTGTATTGCAAAAGTATTGTCAGTCAGGCTTCTTAAGTCCCATGCAGTCTCACCGCTTGATTCAAGCCTTATGGTTGCCGCATCCCTCAGGATGTGGAAGTCATCTGCCGGATTGCCTGTCCCAATCCCTAAATTGTTCTTAACAATAAAATCCCCGTCAGTTGCATTGATAAAGACATCAGGGGTTGACGGGGAATTGTCAACAGCCCATAGATACCCGATTTTATTGCTGTCATTGGCATAAAATTCAAGGTAATTTTCACTTCCAGTCAGGACATTGTCTATCCCTATAACTGGATTTGAGCCTGTGCCTTCCCTTTCCAAAATAACAGATCCAGTGCCTCCAACATGCAATTGCTGTTCTGGAGCTTCATTTCCAATCCCCACACTCCCTGACGGAGTTATAACAACCTCCGGGCTTGTAGTGGGGGAATTGTCTGTTGAGAAGATATAGCCCATCTTACTTGAGCTGTTAGCCCTGAACGCTGTGTAATTGGCTGTGCCAATATTCTGCAAGCCAATCCTCAATGCGTAAGGGGCACTTATTCTTTCCAGCATAAACCCATCATCACCGGATTTTCTGATGTGGATTAAGTCCTCCGGAGCAGTAGTCCCAATCCCAGCATTCCCGCTGTCCTTGACATAAACAGCATTGCTTAAATTCACCCCGCCTTTCACCTGAAGGGCATACTGCGGCTCTGTTGTGTTGATGCCGACTCTGCCCCCATTATCAAGGAGCATTTTTACAGACGGAGAGGAAGTGTCGTCGCTGGCAGTATACCATTTATAGCCGCTTTGCTGGGAGCCACCGGCCCTGAGCCACATATTGCCTCCGGAATCCATGCCGATTCCAACTTTCTGGTCTGAGGCTTCAAAAAGGGCAAGCTTTGTTCCGCTGGTCCAATTGGCATTCACAGCCCCGGGGTCTGAATAGCCGCCTGCGTTGAAATAAATGATATTTCTCTGGTTTGCGGCAGAGCCGTTGCCTTTAATGTGCAGGATTTCATTAGGCGCACTCGTCCCAATCCCAACCCTGCTGCCATTCACAAAAAGAACATTGTTCGCAACAAACTTTTTGGAAACATTCAGTCTGGTGAAGTTCCCTGTAGAGCCGACAGTCACAGTCCCGACTACTCCAGTCAGTAAGCTTCCGTCCCCGACAAACCTTGCTGCCTGCACAGTTGAGGAAACATTCAGCGAATCTGATATATTTGCATTGCCTATGACAACAAGCGCTTCTGCAGGCTCGCTCGTCCCTATCCCAACAAAATTATTTGTTGAGTCAATGAACAAGGTGTTGCTGTCAAAGCTTGCGTTTCCTGCCGACGGGCTGATGTTCACTGCCCCCTTGTCCGAAATTCTGAATATCTTGGCTCCGGAGGAATCCAGTATGAAGAAAGCGTCCTGCCCGGAAATAACTCCAGAAATGTTTATTCCCTGCGCTATCTTCAAAGGCGAGCCACCATACAGCCTTCCCAGTATCTTCACATCCCCCTGGAAGGTTGCGTTCCTGCTGTACTTTGTTACATTGAATTCTCCTCCAAGAATTGTGCCCCCGACAACATGCAGCGTCGCATTCGGGATTGTGATTGCTTGTTGTAACTCCTATGGACAATGAGTTGTCAGCTGCCCTGTTTATGAATATGTCCGGAGATGATCCAATGGAAGAAGCCAGCCGCAAAGGCCCGGGAGTTATAGGCCCGGAAGCATCAAACTGGAAATTGGCAACCCCTCCAATAACTACCTGCGGGCTTGTGCCCCCTAGATTGAACCCGCTGTCTGTATCCGCCCTGTCTGCGAAAGTAGGCGCTCCGACCGTGCCTGCTGCAGCCAAAATTTGGCCGCTGGCGACATCAAGTGTATTACTTGGGCTTGAAGTCCCAATCCCCACTCTTCCGTCCTTCACTACATACAGCGTATTATTCAAAGACACATTCCCGTCAACATCTAATTTAAATGCAGTATTTACAGTCCCAATCCCGACATTGTCAGTTATAGTTCCCAGCCTCACTAATGTCCCATCATCCACCCAGCCGAGAGAAGCGCTGTTCTGCCCTCCTCCACCATCAACTCCGATTAAATTACCCCCAAGAACCAAGTCCCCTGTAAAAGTCCCATTGCCTGAAACATAAAGCTTCTCAGATGGAGAGTTTGTCCCTATGCCAACCTTATCCGTAACAGTCGTCAGCTCAACAACATCCCCAGAGTCTGTCCAGCCTCCTGCAGAGGTAGTCTCTGCGCTTAAAGTAACCCATGAATTTTCGTCATAAAAGAACAAATCGCTTCCGTCAGAATAAATGTCCCCTACTCTTGGTGATGAAGGGACAGTTCCTGTCAGTATCCTGATTGATGCAGTGCCTGAGGTTGAGCCAAGTATGTCCACAAATGCAGTCGCATTCCTCACTCCGATTCCTATCTTCCCGGAGCTTCCGTTCACGAAGAATACATCAGATAAATTTACTGACTTGCCTGCAGCCCCTGAGCCGACCTGCAGCAGGTATTTCGGCTCTATTGCCCCTATCCCGACAAGGCCGAAAGCAGGCGCCATCAGGATATTGCCTGTTGTTCCGTTTGCTATAAGTATCGGGCCGGTTTTATTCTCTATGATAAAGTCCCTTTGGGCATAAGCAGAAGCAGCCAGAGCAAACAATAGCAGCGCAATCAATACAGCCCGAATTCCCTTTCCGCTCATTCGGCTTTTGCTTTTATTCATCCGGCTTGCCTCTTTTAGATGCCCTGTTCAGCACTGTCCATATGTTTGCGGGATGCTTATTCAGAAGCTGCGCAATTTTCTTGTTGCGCATTTTCCTCACATCCTTCAGGTAATGCAGCAATGATTTCAGGATGCTGTTTTCAGGGACAAATGCAGATAAGGGAACTGAAACGCCCTCTCCGATTTCAAAGGGAGAAGGCATTTTCCTTGCAGCTCTCCTGTAGTTTGCCCAGATGCTTCTTTCATCTCTTCCTGTCATGGAAGCAATCTCCCTGTAGCTTAAGCCATGGTTTTCTTTCAGGAATTTCGCCAATGCTTCAGAAGGCGATAATTTTCCTGCAAATATTGCAGCGGGAACCAGAATCTGCTTATCCTGCTTTGAAAGCGCAAAAATATCTTCATCAGAATAGCTGTACTGCTGTTTCAGCCTCTCAGTTATTAAGCTTAAGAGATTGGCCAGGAAAGGTACCTCATTTTGAGGCTCCAGATTACTGATGCCGCCCTCAGCCCTGTTTTTTTGGCCAGTACTCATTTTTATGGAAACTGCTGTATTCTAATCCTTTTTTTACGTAATATTTAAATTTTTCTATTTTATGTTATTTTCTACATACTATATATTATTTTTTACTTATTAACAATTATTAAAAGCCATAAACTCTTTTTATTTTGCGTTTAATCATTTATCCACTATTTTTATCCTTATAGCAGTTATTTTTTTAAATTTTTATGTTATTTTTTACTTGTTAATAGTTATTTAGAGAAGCTGATTATTATTTTATTTATACTATATTTATATTATTTTTTTCTTTATAATAGTTATTTTTTTTAAATTTTTATGTTATTTTCTAACCCTATCATCATGTTTAAGATATTTTATATAGCCTATTACTCATTTTATATTATTTTTTCAGATATTTATATTATTAAAATATACTTTAATGTTATAATAACATATCTCCGGACGAAATAATCAATATTTATAGTATTTTATAATACTTTAATATTAGTTTATACTAACTTTATGTTATTTTTATGCATAAAATATATGCATATCTGAAAATGTTTAAGAAATATCAAAAAATTATTCCAGATGTATCACGACATTCCCGGTTGGACCCATTCTGAAGAAAGTGGCGCAGTTTGCTATACTCCAAGATAAGAAGAAATCAGATATACCTTAATAGATTCTTGGCTAACCACTGCTTTACCTTCTTTTGCTTTTCGAAATGCCTGTCATGCGACCAAATCCCGTCATTTGGTATCGCCAAAGCGGCAGCTATGAACGGTGCATCCTTCGTATCTATGTCTTTCATTATTTCCAATGCCGGTTTCATATTTGCTTTGATATCCTCCTCAGGGATAATATTGACATTTTCCATCACTAAGCTGAATAATGTGTCAACCTCTGCTTTTGACATAGACGATTTTTTAAGAATCATTGGCTTGTATTTGCTGATTTCTCCCATAACATAATCAACAGTAGAGAATTCTATGTTCTTAGAGCTCAGAATCTTCCTGCTTACGCCCTCTTTTATCAGTGCAGAAATAATTCTGTTTGAATCTACAATTACTCTCATTAGGCGAACCTCTTTAATAGTCCCGCCTTGATCTTATGGTCAAGCGCCTCCACATCCTTTTCAGTAAATGTGCTCTCACTTACCAGCGAGTCCATCAGCTGAAGCTTTCTGGCTTGCGTCCACATTGCTCTCCTCGCTATCTCACTCCACTTGATTTCAGTATGTTTCTTTACTATATTATGCAATTCTTCGGGAATTGATAATGTCATGTTTGGCATGCTTTATCACCTATCAAAAATTTTATTTCTGGAGGTCCAGGAATCAAGGATTTCTGATACCTATGTGTGATATGTGTATTCACATATATAAACTTTTCGGTCTTTTTGGCTATTCTCATTACCTTAGCTTAAGAAAAGAAATATATTTACTCCAGATGTATCGCAACATTGCCCATCGGATTCTGAAGAAAGTGGCGCCGTTGAACGTTTGCCGTGTCAGGGAATTTGAAGATATCAGATTATCTCTTCAGCCAGCTTCCTGCCTTCTATATACTCTTTCTCGGTTATCCCAAGGCCTATTCCTCTTGCCTTTGCGGATTCCTGCAGGTCATAAATGCTTTTATGGAGTATTTCCGCAACCCTGCCTATAGAAATCCTGCCTTGGGAGCATAGCTTCAGCAAATATTCCTCTGCCCCGCTGTACAAAAACTGCCTGATTGCAGCTGTTTTGCTCGTATGCTCATCCCTGCTTTTCAATTCAGCTAACTTAATTATTTCATCTTCTATCCTTAGCGGCTGGACCTGTGTCATTCTATTCACCTATATCATTTTTAACTGCTTCATAAACATCTTTTCTTATATAAGGCTTAAGCCTATCAGCGTAATAAAGCGCCTTTTGCCTGCTTATTGATTTTCCTTTCACTAAGGCAATTATCAGGTGGGGTGATGAAAGCCATTTCATGCCTTCTTCCCTTAGGCAGGCAATGAAGCTTAAGTCATCGGTCACAATTATCTTTCCTTTCCCGTATGCCTGGAATAATGAAGTTTCTCCTTTTCCAAAAGGCTTTTTTGGCGTTTTATTCCTTTTGTAGGCATTGGCCGCTATTACAATAATCTTTTTTTGGCTTACAAAATCCTGAATCTTATCAGCGTCCTGGTACAGCCTCGATTTTCCCTCCCTGACCGCCTCTTCGTGCACATCCTCGGTTATGGAAGCCTTAAAGTTTCTTGTTATTTCATGCAAAAAGCCCGCTTTGGGTATCTTTATCAGCGCATCGCTGTCAACGAGTACATTATACATTCTTATACATACGTATAAGAACATATATTTAAATCTTCTGTTTTAGAAAGGCCGAGGCTTACTCTAAATGTATCACAACATTCCCGGTTGAATCCATCATGAGAAGAATGGTTTCGTTCAAAATCCTGCCTGCAGGGCGCATATTGAGCCGCCAATAACCTAAAAAATAGGCTTTGTAGAAAATGAAGCTGGTGCCAATATGCGAGCCTTGTGAAAAGCTCATTAAGCCTGACGGGGGTTGTCCTTACGGGGTGTCAGGCAAGTGAAAAGCTCATAAAGGCGAGCAGGCACCAGCCGAGCGAAGCGAGATTTTCTACAAAGCCTAAAAAATAGCAAGATTTATATATTGATTATCACTATTAAATATAGTGAACAATTGATGAAGAGCATAGACCTAGAAAAGTGCAGAATAGATGCAAGCAAGCATTTTATCCTGAAGTACATGAAAAAATGGGACTGGGATTTCCACGATTTGAGGGAGGCATTGAAAAATGCATATAAAATTGAAAAAGTCGGCAGAAAAAAATACGAGGCTTATGCAGAAAAAGACGGGTCAAAAAAGATAATCTTTGCCTACTATTTTGAACTTGGCGCGATATTTGTAATAACAGGATCAGAAGGTGGTAAGCATGAAAAATGAATGCCCTATGTGCGAAAAAGAGAGCCTGACGGAAGTGGATGATGCAGTTTTAGAAGTAGAGGGGCATTTTTTTGTTGTTAAGGGCAAAAGATGCGCTTCCTGCGGAGAAGAATTTGTCAGCGAAAAAGAAGGGCAGAAGATGATTGAAATAGCAAGAAGATTGGGGATATGGGGGGAGCCCTTAAAGCTGCACAGGAAGCTAAGCCAAAGCGCCAGGGGAACTGTCTTGAGAATCCCGACAGATATAGAGAAGAGCATGAAGTTAAAAGGCAATGATGAAGTGCTTATTTCAAAGATAGGGAGGAATAAGCTGCTGGTTGAAATAGGGAGCTGAATTGTTCTTTTGCCTTATTCCAGATGTATCACGACATTCCCGGTTGAATCCATTTTGAAGAATGTTGCGCCATTGGTGACATTCATAGTGCCCCGCACTTCAAGCTTGCTTGACGGCTTTGTCTGGCCTATGCCTACATTGCCGTTGGCGAATATTGCAGTTTTGGAGACATTAAGATACGTGAAGTTTCCATTCGCCCCTGCGCCTATTGAGTCTGCGGTTATTCCAGTCAGTAGGCTTCCGTCCCCTACAAACCTCATTGCCTGCAAAGTTCCTGAGAAATTCCCAGTGCCAGAGACTTCAAGTGTTGCATTTGGAATCGTGTTGCCGATGCCGACGCTGCCGCCAGTAAGTATCCTCATGCGCTCATTACGCGCGGCATTGGTAAAGAATACAAGGTCTCCAGTGGTATCAGCACCGGAGCGCAAACCTCCAATTCCTGCTATTTCTGCCGGTG
>JAGVYR010000060.1 GCA_018303185.1 Candidatus Woesearchaeota archaeon
GTTTTTTTATCTATTATTTTTTTGAAACAATTGAACTTTTTTATTGAGAAAAAACAATGCCTTATTTCCAGAACAAATAACCTGCCTCACTCCAAAACAAATGGCGGGCTTATCTTAACCTGACTCTGCCTACCCGCTCCCTGAAAGCGAATTCTCTATGGCTTCGTAGACTTCCGGATACGCTTTCACATTCAAAACAGAAGTATGCAGCGTCTCAAGCTTTGTGCATGTGCCGTTTACAAAAAAATTCTCCGCATCGGCAAGGATTGCATTGCCCTCAAGGACAACCCCGTCCCCCATTGAACTGCCCATTTTGCATCCTGTTGCAACTATGTTAACAATTTTAACGCCTTTTGCCGCTCTTAAAGGGTCATTCAGCTTTCTCAGGAAGATGCTTCCTTTTGACATGTCTCTGCACTCCTTGTTTTCCCCGAGTATCGGGCAGTAGTCGCTCGCAGAGCCTTCTACCCCTTCGTTTGGGGTTGCTATCAGTATAAGCCTATCAATGTCATTTGCCCCGAAAATCTGCAGGTAAGAGCGCGCAACCAGGCCGCCCATTGAATGCGCTACAATAATGACTTTGTCGCGGCCTGTCCTGAATTTAAGCAGGTCTACAAGCTCCTTCAGCCTTATTGAATACGTCTCTATGTTCTCGCTTTTCTGCTGGCCCACTGTGTAGCCGCCAATGTTATAATAGCTCACAAGGTAATAGCTGCCCTTGACAGCAATAGGCTTTGAAGAAAGCCCCCATTCGCCTTCCCGGACTTCTGAAAGATTGGAAATGGGGGTTATTGTGCCCGCGTTCACATAACCGTCTTTTTCAAGCGCCGATATGAGCTTGTTGAATGCGTCAAGAGAGTAGTCGGGGGAATTATCACTGTTGAAAGAATGACCATGAAGCAGCAGTACAGGATACAAAGACGGATTGCTGCCGCATTCATTGCTCTGGCAGCATGGGCTGCATTGGCCGAATATGCAGCACATAGGGGCTGTTTCCGGCAGAGAAGGGCTGAACCTTGAGCTGATATTTTCTATTTCAGGAATCTTTACCGCATCAAGCCTTGTCCTATTCGGATAAAAAGAAGACATGTTCAATGAAGGATTGCTTATGCAGTACCTTCCATAAAACGACTGTGATGAATTGTCGAGATTAAGGCGCACGATTGAATAGGTGGCGCTGCGGTTGTATGGGGAAAAATCGCTGTCTGATATTTCTCTGCTTTCATTATACTGTGAAAATGCCCTGATGATTATCTTTATTGAAGTGTTCTGATTTATGTTTTTCGGAGTAAGGTTCAGCGCCTGCATTAGGATTTTATTTTTTGAATTGTTTGATATTAATTCAGAAGCGTGGGAAGCTACAGCCTCTGCATCATCCCCGAAATCCGCGGCCAAAATGCTGCTCTTGTTGTTTTCAGAATTGTAGATTGCCTTAAGATTTGATATATCATTGCAGAAATTCTCTGTTTTTGAATCGTCTATCTGGAAAAATTCATCCTGCAGCGAACTTATGCCGCCTCCAAGGCATATCTCCTTGAGCCCGCACAGCTTTTCCTTCTCTAGCGAAGCCGCATACAGCCCGTTAGTGAATGATGTTATGTATTCTTCCTTTGCAAGGCTCGCTGCATGGCTCAGCTTAAGCCTTGTGCCATTAATCCTTGATTCTGCATATGAATAATTTGAGAATGTATTTTCAGACAGCTCCTTTTTTATTGATGCGATATTCCTTAATGTCTCCATGTAGCTTTCTGTCAAATCGCTTCTGCCCGACCGGGACAGGAACTGCAGGGTCTGGTTTGAGTTTCTTGCATCATCATCAAGCGTGTTTGCCTGCAAAATAAGGGAATTATGCCTTTCAACAGCGGCTTCTGTGCTTTTTTCCACTGACCCTATATCTCCTGCTATCCTGCTTATTCTGGCTCTGAGCCCCAAGCCATAGATTTCAGCGACCTTTGTGAAATTCTGCCCGGACCACAGCCCCTTTATGTTTTCTGCATCCAGGACAAGGCTGTTGAACTCCTGCACGGCAAGGTCCTTGTCATCGGAAATATCCTTCAGGTTTACTGAAGATCCGAGGATAAAAAACATTTCCTCAAACTCCTGTACCTTCCTGTCAAGCTCTGAAATGCTGAAAAGCTCTGAGGTTATATTGCCTTTCAGTGCATCCTTAAGCTGCTTCTCCGCCTGTGAAAGGTCGTAATTAAGCGTTATGAAGGCTGAGCGCTCCCTTTCATTCTCATTTGTCGGGCAGCGCCAGTTCCTTATGTTTTTGCATGAAATGTCAAAGCGGTATATTTTCTGCCCCGAGCCTATATCGTAGGCCCTGATGCCGTATTCTTTTGTGAAATGCTTGTCAGAGCCTTTTGTAGTAAACTGGCCTTCATCCAGAGAGGCGCCTTTTGAGATGTCATTGAAGCTGTAGCTGCAGTAAGAGTCGCAGAAGACGCTGTTGTCAATGCTTATGTCAAACCTTAACGGCTTTTCCTCGCTGTAAAGCGCCGTGATAGAGAGGTCCGCCGGGCTTATGTCCAGGACAAGGTCGTCAGTGACAAGGAAATGGAAGTTCAGCCATAGCCTGTATCCGCCAAAAGCCATAAACAGCCCAAGAACCGCTGCTGTCCAGATTATGGCCTTTTTGTGCCTTTTTATGAATGCCACCGGCTTTTTTACAGTGATTTTTCCTTTTTTTATTGCGCTTTTTTCCATGTTGCTTTTTTCCGAATAGTCCGGGTTTGTCCGAAAAGGGGTATCGCCTGAACTTAAGCTTGCGAGTGTTTTCGCAGGCAAATCCCGGGTTAGCAGCTTCGAATTCTTGCCGTGTTACGTAAAGACTGACGTTCCCGGATGGGATAATCTCACTTCGTTCGTTAGTTCGAACAAAGCTCAAACTTTCCCTCTTGTCAGCTTTGATATGCTTATTGAAGGAATTCGACCTTAAGGCTGCTAACCCCCTCTTGTGACAAAGCCATTGCGAGCGATATATTTTTATAGTTTTTAAAGTTAATCGAAAACAGAGGATGGCCAGCTTAAGGGCGCCGTCTGCTTCGGTGGTTTTTTATTCGGCCAAATAGCCGAAACATTGGATTTTGATTGCTGAGAAAAAACCATTCCTTAGCTTCAGAACGATTGCTCTGCCTCGGCAGAAACGCAAGGCGGCCCTTAAGCTGGCTTGGCCAAACATGGAATACAATGCTCTTGTTGAGGTTTATGAGGCACTTGACAGCACTTCAAAAAGGCTGGAAAAGACGCACATAATATCGGAATTCCTGAAAAAAGTGCCGAAAGAGGATATTGCCACGATAATGCTGCTTCTCGAGGGCAGGCTGTTTCCAAGATGGGATTCAAGGGAGTTGGGAGTGGCATCAAGGCTTGTGATAAAGGCAATAAGCTCTGCCACGGGAATTGAGGCTGAAAAAGTCGAGAAGGAATGGAAGAAAGCTGGAGATTTGGGAAACGTGGCTGAAAACCTTATAAAAGGCAAGAAGCAGGCTACTTTGTTTTCTTCAAGCCTTTCTGTCAGGAAAGTATTCTCAAACCTGCAGAAACTCGCAACGCTGGAAGGGCATGGAAGCGTCGACAAAAAGATAGGGCTTATCTCCGAATTGCTTACATCAGCAACGCCAAAAGAGGCAAAGTACATAACAAGGACGTTGCTGCAGGACATGAGGATTGGGGTAGGTGAAGGCTCACTGCGAGATGCGATAGTATGGGCATTTTTTGGGGATAAAGTGAAGATTGCATATAATGTGGAAGAAAACGATATTCAGATAGAAGACAGGGAAGAGTACAATAAGTATGTGGGCGCTGTGCAGAAAGCCTATGATGCAACAAATGACTTTGGCCCGGTTGCCGAGGCTGCAAAATCCGGGCTTAAAGCGCTGGAAAAGATGGAGCTTTCTGTTGGCATTCCTATAAAGGTCATGCTCGCGCTTAAAGTAGATAATGCAAAGGAAGGGCTTGAACGCGTTGGGAAGCCTGCCGAGGCCGAATACAAGTATGATGGCTTTAGGATACAGGCTCACAAGAAAGGGAATGATGTTAAGCTGTTTACAAGAAAGCTTGAAGATGTCACTATGCAGTTTCCTGAAGCTGTTTCTGCCATTAAAAAGAATATAAAGGCAAAGGAAGCTATACTAGACTCAGAGGCTGTTGGCTATAGCAAGGCTTCGGGCAAGTATCTTCCTTTCCAGAGCATTTCCCAGAGAATCAAAAGGAAATATGATATAGAAAAAATGGCTTCTGATTTTCCGGTCGAAGTCAATGTTTTTGACATTATTTATTATGACGGGAAAAGTTTTTTGGATGAGCCGTTTGAAGAAAGGAAAAAAGTGCTTAAGAAGATAGTTTCTGAAGAGAAAAAAAGGATTGTTTTGGCAAAGAGCATAACAACTTCTGATGAAAAAGAAATTGAAAATTTTTACAATGAAGCCATTGAGAAAGGCAATGAGGGGCTTATGCTGAAGAAGCTCGATGCGCCTTACAGGCCCGGAGCAAGGGTAGGCTATATGGTGAAGTACAAGAAGTACAGGGAGACTTTCGACCTTGCTGTAGTGGGGGCGGAATGGGGCGAAGGAAAAAGGACAAAGTGGCTGAGCAGCTATATAATTGCATGCGCCGGCGAAGATGGAGAACTGCTTGAGGTCGGGAGAGTCAGTACAGGCCTTAAGGAAAAGGATGAAGAGGGGTTGTCTTTCAATGAGATGACCAAGATTTTGAAGCCGTTAGTTATATCAGAAAAGGGGAAAGAAGCGAGAATCAAGCCAAAGATTATAATTGAAGTCGGCTATGAGGAGATACAGAAAAGCCCGACTTATTCTTCAGGGTATGCATTAAGGTTCCCGAGAGTTATTTGCTTGCGCGAGGAGAAATCGCTTAGTGAAATCACCACATTGGAGCAGGTTGAGGAGGCTTATGGTGGGCAGAAGAAGTAATCATCCGCATACAGGAACGCATTTGCTTTCCGAACATTCAACATCAGGGCAGCTTATGCAGCTGTAGATGCATCTTGACTCAAAATTGTCGATTATTCTGGTTATCCTTTCGGCCTCATCCACATTAACATATATATAGCAGCCGAAAGGGCACTCGCTTCCTGCAAGAACGCAGTCATCTTTGGTGTTGCAGTAATTGGCTTTTTCAATCTCTTCCTTTATCCTATTTTCCGCTGATTGGCAGGAAGACAAGGCCAGCAATATGGACACTGCAGCAAAAAACAGGAATATTTTTGCATTCTTCATAAATAAAATAAATCTTTTAAAATATATAAAATATCCGAAAAAAGCACTTAAAGAAATACGCCCCTGCAGGGAATTGAACCCTGATCTCGGGCTTTCTGCCCAATGACCGCAAGCCCACGTTCTGATCCGTTATACTACAGGGGCACCGGGTTGGGCTAATTGCAGGATGTTTATAAACGTTGCATATAGGGATTTTGGGTTAAATAGCTACTTTTTAATGGTAACAAAATGGAAAGATTTATAAAGTGGCTTACCTTATAAA
>JAGVYR010000032.1 GCA_018303185.1 Candidatus Woesearchaeota archaeon
TACATACTTGAACAGGCAAAACACCATGGTATTGCTTGTTAGGCCTTCCGACCTTCACGGGATACTTGGGACTTTAGTCCCAAGAGGAGGTCATTTTAAGCCTCATGCGCATACATCCTCATAATATGTCCTGTCTCCTCCACCGCTCCATTGGGCGAATGGGGGGCACTTATTGCCGCTGTCAGGCAATCCGCTTGTTCCGGGGTAATTGGTGGTATAAGTTGCCGGGTTTGCATTATTTATTTCATAAAAAACTCCAACTTCGTCATTAAAGATATTATCAACTCCATAGTTTGGTCTGCCAGAAGAATCAACCCATTCGTAACTCTTGGAGTGGAATGCGCTTTGAATGTTGTTATTTTGAGGCTCTACAATCCTGAACTTGCTGTTAATGTTCAGCACATTATAGCAGTGGTTCCTTGAGCATGCTGTATATGCGCATTTCGGGCTTACTCCCATTGCCCTTATCAAAGCTGTTGTTGTTATGGCAAAATCCTCGCAGTCGCCGCAATAGTCATTCCCGCAGCTTCTTGCAGCGGATTCCTCAAACAATCTTTTTGCAGGAACCCCGTCCCAGCCCGCCTGATCGCCGGCAAAAGTTGCGGTGTCTGCAGCATAAGTCATGTGCCTTGTTACATAGCTGTTTGTAGCTTCATAATATTCAACTGATGTGTCAATATCCCGAACATTTATTCCCTTAATTTGGGCGTATTCCAATAACGCCTCTCTCGCTTTTTGCTGCACTGTGGAATCTGCCGGAGTAAACAAGCTTGTTGCAGGACCACCTTTCGGAGTTGCATCTGTGGGGGACAGGCAATCATAGACATTTACAAACACTTTCACATTTGCGCTTGAATTCTCGCCATCATTGTCTGTAACTGTGACTTTTGCATTATAAGCATCGGCATTTGCGTAAGTATGGGAAACATCTTTTCCGACTGCATTAGTTCCATCGCCAAAATCCCAATTATAGCTTATTATGCTTCCCCCTATGTCATTTGCTGTTGCGGAAAAGGATATTGGAGTGCCTAATACACCTTCCCTGTCTTTTGCAGTAACAATTGGCTTGATGTTAAACTGCCCTGCATAATCAATTTTTACATCGTCCAGGGAAACTATTTTATTTGGGTCTGTTGAGGATAAAACTGCCCTGTACTGGATGAATTTATTGCCGTCATGCATTGAAGGAATGTCCTGCCCGGAAGTTTCATAAAACGTATTTGAAGTGCCGTCAGGCCCTGTAAATGCCGTCCATGCTCCAGGAATTCCGTTATTATTTGGCGCGCTTCTTATCAGAAGCTTTGCTGAAGTTCCCTGGGCAGAAGGTGCCTGATAGTTTTCAGGCTCGTAAGCTTCAATTTCCTTGACATAAGCCCAGCCATACCAGTTTGGCTCCGGCAAAATTCTAATTTTTATTGTGGTTACAGGCTCAAAAATTTCTTCTGCAGCATAAAGCCCTGCTTTATTATAGCCATTGCCATCATTAGTGCAGGTTAATCCGAAATCATCAGGAGTGCCTTTGTTGAAAGCCCTGTTAACATCTTTCCAAGCGATTCCATCCCAATATTGCAAATGATAATAATAGTAGCACAGGATTTTAGGCTGCGCCTGAATAAACTTAACTTTATTTATAGTTCTTGGAGCTTGCCATTCAATCCCAATCCAGTCATTTGAGTTTGCAGTTCCCTGCAACCATACATTGCCAGTATTGCCTCCAACAACAGATGTATCTCCATCATTAACAAAATCTTTGCTAATCCAAGGAAGGCGCGGATAGGTAGAGGAAGCAATTGCGGTCCCTTCTCTAGCAATATTATTTGGCTTGCTGTCCAAGCCCTCCCCATATACAAGGACTTCATTTAAATAACAGCCATAATAGCATACCGGGAATAGGATGGAAATTTGACTAGTTTCAACTGTGTCAAAATTGACTTCTGTTTCACCTCTGTAGTCAACAACAAAATCGTCAGTACGGTAATTACCTGGGTAATAAAGCAATGGCGTTTTTTGCACAATTACTTTCCATTCATTGCCATTCCAAGCCTGAATTTCGTAATTAGCGGCATGCCTTAGGCTCTGCCTGAAAACAAGCTTATTGATTTTCCTTTTTTCAGGAAACACGTATGTAACATATTGATTTTGCCAATTAACAGTTCTCCATCCAGTATAATAAAAATTGTTAAACTCTTTGACATACTCAACCAATGCTTCGTCATTTAAATTAGTCTCATTATACAAATTAGCCAAAATAGGGTAATTTGAGGATACAAAAACCTTGGCTTGGGAAGCTATGTTCACAGATTTTGCTTTTTTGGGCTTTTCAACGCTTGCACTAAAATACAGTTTATTATATGTTACATTGTTTTTCGTGGTTTTGGTATTGAAAATTTTGGAATCCTTTATTGCCCATGAAGATCCCCTATACGCATCAATTTTTACTGAATCCAATTCAGTATTATAAACTTCCATTTCATAAAGCCTGCAGTTAAAATGGCAAATGGGAAATACAATCCTCACTTTTTTGGAGGTTACCGGCCCAAATGCCGCCCTTTCAGCAACATAAGGATAAAAATTTTGATTTAATTCGGCAAAATCCCCTGGATAATGCTTCAAAGGTTTTTCTTTGGTTGCATCCACCCAATTATCGTCTTTAAAATACTGTATTTTATAGGAAAATGCTGTAAGGAAGGACTGCACAAATGAAACTTCATTGAAAGTTTTTTCCTGCTCCCATTCTATTCCGATGTATTCCCCCAAATACTCTTTTCCGGATGCCCTAGTTGATATAATAATCTCATTTATATAACCAGAAATCCAGTCGCCTGTAGAAAAGGTTCCGTCATTAACCAAGCTTGGCTGTGGAGTAAACCAAAAGCTTGAAGGGGCTGAATAGCTGCTTGAGGCGAATGCAGTTCCTTCAGGAGCAAGATTTTTCGGGATAATGTTTGAAATAAAGCCTCCTGCCAAGGTTCCATCTGAGAAATCAGTCAGGGTTGTCTCCTTAAAAACGCCGCCTGTGCCGCAGCTTCCATCAGACTGGGGAACTTTGCCTTCATCGCAGCCGCAAGTTAAGGCATTCTTAACCAGCCTGCCATCTTGGCAGTAAAACGGCTTTCTGGGCGAGCATTGCAGATTCACAGTCCCGTCATTGCATACTGACTTGCAGCTTCCATCTATTTGGCAAATCTGTCCCTGCGGGCATCCGCAGACTTCGCATTTGCCCCTTACAATGCCTCCCGCCCCACAATAGGCCATGTTTAGTGAACAGCCGCCCACTTCGGCAGCCGCAAGTTGGTTTTCATTGCAAAAGTCCACGCATTCAGGCCCTGTATTCCCGGAAACGCAGGTTTTCCCCTGGCTTGCGCAGAAAAGAGTATCGCAGGTTTGCTGGGCAGCTGAAAGAGAGGTCAATAGGAAGACATAAGTTAAAAATAAAATTATGTAACAATAAGCTTTCTCTTTTTTAATAAGCATCTTAATCAATCCATTCCCTCAGTATATTTAAAATTTGCTGAGTTTATAGGGATTAAAGCCTGACAGCATAAATCTGCTTGCTTTGACAGCCCCGATTAGCCACATTACATACTAAATATTCCAACTAAGAGCACGGAATGTCGCTAATATTTATCTTCGGGCTTCCGAGCCCTGTAACATTTTCTGTTTCAGTCTTTTCTATGTAGATTACATTCCCTGACTGGTCCTCAAAATGTATGCAGAAATCTCCCTCAATGCGCAGCTGCCGCTTTATGTCCGCGTAATCTTGCTGCACAAGGCCAAGGAGCCTTGTCTCATTCACCTTGCCCGCTATGATGACGCTTACAGGCGATGTCCCTGAAACTTCTGATATGACCTGCTGCGCATCCTTCTGCAGGCCTTCAACGCTCACCTGCGCCGAAGGCTTTGCCAGGAAATAAAAAGTGAAGAACGCGCCTATGAATATTACCACGGCAAATATTATATCCATGCTCCATGCCTGTGATTTTTTTCTCCTCATTTTAATTTATCCTTCAGCAATAATCTCAGTTTTAGTATTAAAGAATCTATAACATTTCTGTTCTCCTTTATATATTTAGCATCTACAAAGAAGCCGTCATAAGCAATCCTATTTCTAAGGTTCCTGAGCCTTTCAAGGAAATCCGCATCAAATCCCGTAATTTGGCTGTAATTTTGGGCCATATATTCAATTTGCTTCTTATGCGCCCCATCTCCTTTCGTTTTCCATCCATCCAGCAGCAGGGTTGCAGACATAAGCTCCCTGAGCACGTCATAAAGCTCCTTGACAACATTAGAGGGGAATTTCCTGTAGTCTATTGAATTTGCCATATCCAGAGTTGTCAGCGCCATCTTCACCATCGATTTCGCCTTCTCTGCATCAGGAGTTATTTTCACAAGCCCTTCCAATCAAAACACCTTGAGGTAGCCCTTCAGCAGTATGCCGTTTATTATATTGTTCTTCAGTTCGCTGCTTAGTCTGCCAAAATCCTTCTCAATGATCAGGCTGATTTTTTTCCCAATTTTTTTCTCGTATTTTTCCAATGAAATCTGCTTTTCACTGCACTGGCAATATATGTCCATATCGCTTTCCTTTAAATCTTCCCCCTTAGATGCCGACCCAAATAAGATTATCGCGTTGGGCAGAAGCGAATCGTAGATATAATCGACAGTTCCGCTCTCGTGAAGCTCAGAAACTGCAAATACCTTCTTAGCTGTCCTGAATTTCTCTGATTCCCTGTTAGCCTTGTAGAGAGGAAAATGGCCCTTGCCTCTTGAAATCTTAACAATGAGCCCCCCTTTTAAGAGCTCTCCAAGATATCTTTTGACCGAAATTGGGGCTAATTTTGATTTTCTGCCTATTTCCCTGAGCTGGAATCCGAACTCGGGCAGCGGATCATCCAAAAAGACCTTCAATACCCTATATTTGTTATAATTCTGTAACATTTGTAATAATATTATTACAACTGTTATATAAATATTACGTTTTATTGCCCGCACGGCTTCCCGCCAACTTTCACTTTTTCAGAGCCTATGCCGGGCTCAATACTACAATGCTTATGGAATCAAATAAATCAAATAAGCGAAAAGCTTAAATATGCCATGTTCTTACTGGTTATTACAGGTAATGCCCAATGATAATCCAGTTCACAAAGCACGCCAAGGAGAAGATGGACATTGAGGGCATAGATGAGGAGCAAATTAAGCGCGCTATCAGAATGGGCGCAATTTCAAGGCAAACCGACGGCTATCTTGCAGCGTATACATACATCCGGGTTGCTTTTGCGAGAAAGGGCGAGGCTTACAGGATAAAAACCGTGTTTACGGAAAAAGGTGACAGGCTATGAAAGATGAAGATATATGCTGGGAGTGCAATTCAAGGCTGAAGAGCAGGAATGTGGACTATTTTCTTTATGGGATAAAGATTGGAAAGTTCCCTGCGAGGGTATGCGAGAAATGCAATGAGACTTATTTCAGCGAAGGCACTTCCAGGCGAATGACCATGATTGCGAAAGAAAAAGGCCTATGGGGGCTTCAGGCAAGGACAAAAATCGGGAAAGTCGGGAACTCACTCGACATTAAGATTCCGAGAAAGATTCGTGACTTCCTGAACCTGAAAAAAGGAGAAGAAGTTACCATACATCCTGAAGGAAAGGGCAAGATAGTTATCTCGTTTTGAAGCTTCTTTTTGCTGCATTGCAATTATTTTCTTCGCTTCAAGCGTCTTATGGCACCCATAAAATTGCTTGCCCGCACGGCTTCCCGCCAACTTTCACTTTTTCAGAGCCTATGCCGGGCTCAAGGCACTTCCCTATGCCCTTTCAGGGAAACATTTATATATTAACGGATATTTTTATATCCTCATGGCAAACCAGCAGTTAATCAGGAAGCTTGCAGGCTTGGAGAGCTCTGTAGTTCCAGTTTTGTTCAAGCCAGTGCAGTTCGGCATCATCAAAAAGATGAATGTGGGAAATAGGCTCACAGAAAACGAAAAAAGGTATTTAAGGGGCAATATGGGGGGAAAATTGGCTGCGCTTGAGGGGCTTGAAAGCGGGCAGGAAACAAATGGGAGCATGAAGGCTGTGCTTGACAGCATCGGCTCGTACTACATTACAGGCCTTGAGGCATTGAAGCATAATGGCTACGGGTGGTATTTTGAGCCCAAAGCGATAGAGGTGATAAATACAAGGATAGGAGGAACATTGAGGATTGCCGGCAAATCCTTTAAATTCGTCCGCGTAAAATCAATAGAAAAAAGCAGATACTCTGTTGATGGAGAGACAGGGCTTAAATATGCCGCAAATGAGCAGATTCTTAATGATGCAAAGCTGACAAAAAACGAATATGCCAAAAGCGTGTGGGTTCAGATGCTCTCAAGATACGGAAAAATGTTTGCGGAGAATTATGTGAAATTTAAGCATTTAATTCCAAAACAAAAGCAGGCAGATTATTCAAAATTCGGAGTCTGAATGGCGAAAATACTGGACATACTTCAGCAATTCCTGAATGAGATAGAAAAAGACAATCCCTTTAAGCTTGTTGGAAAGGGCGGGACAATTTTGTCTTTATTCTATCTTGGCAGGCATCGGGAATCGGAAGACTTGGATTTTGACACAGCGCTTGGGAAGGGCAGCTATAGGGAAATAGAGGCATATTTCATTTCAATACTTGAAAAGCTTGCCGCCAGAGGTGTTATCGAAAGCTATGCCAAAGGCAGAAGCGGACTGGCTGCAACCAACAGATACCACATGAACATAGCGCTTCAAACTTACAAAACCTTCCATACGAAAATAGACGTTGACTTTGCCGAGCCTGCAAAAACTCTGGAGAAAAAAGGAGAGCTCTTCTATTATAGGGTGGAAAGGCTCTTCATTGGCAAGCTGATTGCCTTTACCGGCAGGAAGGAGTTCAAAGATTTATACGACATTGCGCACATGATTCCAAGACTTGATTTGAAGGTTTTCCTCAATAATAAGCATGTTTCAGTCTTAATCGATGATGCGATTAAAGTGATTGAGCGCGAGGATATAGTGCCTCTGTATAAAAAGGCGTTTCGCAATGCCGATTTACGGTTTAAATCCCTGAAAGCTTCTGAAATTGAGCCTTTTGTAAAAAAGCTGGTAAGGGATTTAAGGGTTCTCAGGAACAAGATAAGCTAGTCTTGGAAAATCACTGCCCGCACGGCCTGCCGCCAACTTTCACTTTTTCAGAGCCTATGCCGGGCTCAAGGCCGTCTATCTTCACTATATTTCCGTCCTTGTCCTCAAAATGTATGCAGAAGTCGTTTTTTATCCCAAGCTCGCTTTTTAGCTGCTCATAGCCTTTTTGTGCAGCCTGATGAACCATATCCTCGTCAACCTTGTCTGAATTCACTATTTTGAGCGCGTTTGTCGTGACTGCATTAAGGACTGTGTTTGCATCGTCATTAAGGGATTTCTTCTGGTATTGGCTGTATGAATATTTTAACAGGAGGATGATGGCGATTGCAAGCAGCAGATAAAAGACGATTATGCCTGTGCTTTTTCTTTTCTCGCTCTTTGCTGCTCTCTCAGCCCTGCCCTTTTTTCCTTCTTTTTGAGATGTTTTTTTCCTTATTTTCATCTTATGGCTATTGATTTCTTTTTTTAGTTCCATGCCTTCAACAATGGCGGCTGTCCTCGCTCCGCTCGTCGCTTGCCACCCCGCAGGGGGCGACCCCCGTCAAGCCAGCGCCATTGTTGGCTGTTATCTTCCCCAGCTAACTTGATGTTTCTTTGCCTTATCCGCACACCGTCACTACCATCTTTACCGGCTCGCCCTTGTATATGACTATTTTAGTGAGCTTTACAAGATTCTCCTCAGAGCAGCTGACGCTCGCCTGCGTCGTCAATTTTTCCTGCGGCGGCCCTGATGGGCATGTTATTGTCTGTGTCTCTGAATATATCCTTTCCCATCCTTCCTGCGCAAGGTTGCATACTACTGCTGCCTGCGGGCTGTAGAAGCTGCATCCATTCACATTATTGCATTCCTGATGAAGCGTATTATCGCCTGCATACGTGCAGTCAGCTTCGCACTGGGTTCCCTGAGCAAGGGCGTTGCTCCCCGTAAACTGCACGATTACATCCGTTTGCGGCGGAACCTGGACTGAAGGCACTGATTTTGAAACATACTGCTCTGCGGATGCCACGACATTATAAGTGCCGCACAGCACATCCCTTGTTTTTGAAGGGTTGTAATTGCCTGAAGCGTCTGATGAGTATGTGTTAGCCCTTATAGCTCCCTGATAGGCTTCGGCTTTTGCGTTGTTGTCTGCGTTAGTCAAGGCTTCTCCGTTGCTGTTCTTTATGCTGCCCGAAAGCGAGCCTGCGCAGTCTGGATCTGAGCAGTCAGCCAGCCCGTCGCAGTCATTATCCTTTCCGTCAGAGCATAATGCTTCTGAGGCTGTCTTCGCCACGCATTTTCCCGAGACAGCAGTATTGCATATGCCTGCTGTTGCGGCATTCCTGTCGCACGCTGCAGTGTCCTCGCACTGCTGGTCAACTCCGTCTCCGTCAGTGTCTGTGCCTATCTGAGTGTCAGTGCCTGTGTCATAGCACTGTCCCGGGCTGCTTCCGCAGCTCCATTCGTTCCTGTACTGCTTTCCATTTGAGCAGAAAGCAGTTTCATAGCTTTCGCAGTTGTAATTTCCTGAAGTGTAGGAAGCGCCTGATGCCCCGTATTCTGTCAAAACAGTTCCGGAGCATGAGTCAGCGTAAGTGCTTGCTGCGCAGTTTCCTGAAGAGCAACCAGTGTAATCTGTAACAGTGCCCCCTGTTGTGTATGCTGCCGGGCTTCCGTCTGAGTCTGTTGAGGATTTTGCAGCGCAGTCTTCCTGCTGGGAAGGTGTATAGGTTTCTGATGCTCCGGTTCCGGTGCAATGATAATCCCTGTATTCCCTTATAGCGCCGTTGCACGCCCATCCGTCTGATGTCGGCCCCTGGGTTGAGGATGAATAAAATGAGCAGCCCGAGCCGCTGCAATACGCGCATGTGCCGCATGTTGCCACAACAGTGTCGGTAGCCACTGCACAGCCTGTGCCTGAGCAGGTGTAGTCGACATACCTGCAGTAATTTGTGGAAATTGGCGAGTCTGCGCCCTGGTCATAATAATAATTGTTGCTGTTGCAGTCCTGCACAAGCTGGTCATTCTGCCAGCTTGTATGGTCGGAGCAGCTGCCGCTGCAGTAGAAATCGTGCAATATCTGGTGCTTCCTCACAGTTTCCCCTGAGCAGTAATTTACATAGCCGTCATAATAGTCAGTGCTCTGGCCCGAGGAAGAGTAAGTGCATCCTCCTCCGGAACAGTAATAGTTTCTCTGTTCGCATCCATTGCCGTATGCATAGCATCCGTCGGTTGAGTCACAGTTCTGTGTATCCGACCATGTTCCGCTGGCAGTGCATGTCTGAACCCAGCTTCCGCTGCACTGCTTTGAGCCGTCTGCGCAGCCGCAGTAGTAGGCATTGGCTGATACAGCCTCCCCGTCCGCTGTAAACTCTGCAGTATACTGGCCTGCCTGTCCGCAATAGCTATAAGACACGCCGCATGTTTCACTGGAAGGGCAATTTTGGGATGCGACTACGCCTCCGCTTGGGTTTTTTATTTCAACTGTCCTGTCGGAGGGGACACATGCGTTGCCGTTGCAATAATAACCTTGCACACATAGTGTTACAGAACCGCATCCTTCACCATCCCAAAGAATACAGCTGTAAGTGTCAGAACAGCCACAGAATCCACAATCGCCAGCCCATTGGGAAAATGAAGACTGCGTATTAATGGAAAAAAGAGCTAAGAATGCAGTGAAGTAAACTACCAACCTGAAATAAGGATTTTTTTTTGTTAGGGCTTCCATATTTCTTCTCTTCTGCTATGATAATTCCAGACGGCAATCTTTGCTGTTTGCCAGCCTTTCGCAAAGCCCGGGATTATTTGTGGATTCGGCTATGCTGAATATGCACAGTTCCTTGTCATCCTCATTCAGGCCTTTGCAGGCATCCGGATTGAGTGCAATGGCCCCAAGGCACGAATTTTTCTTGCTTTTGTCTGAAATAAGATTGCATATTTCCCCGTCTTTTGTGTTGATGCCGTAATTCTGGTAGCAGGAATCCCTTTCCAGCTGTATGTCCAAGTCTTCGCACAAAGATGGGTTTTTTGTGACGTAGGATATGCAGTTTACGCGTTCCTGCCTCTGCACAATTGAGCCGCAAAAGGCGTCATTGCCGGATAGTACGGCAAAACAGAGATTTCTGCCCCATGGCTCTCGCTTGGTGCATTGCTCTGCATCAGGATTCCTGAGCAAAGTTACGCATTCTCCAAACGTAAGAAAATTGCATGCGGACAGGTATGCGTAATCCCGCTGTCTATCTGCAGGAAAGCATTTTGAGGATATATTAAAGCCAGATTCGTCATTTCCGAAGCTTACAAGCGCCCTGCCCAATCTTCTTTGCATCGGGGCTATCACTCCGAGCTTAACATTAATTGGTTCCTGGATGGGGCTTTGCCCCCTTTTTCCATCCAGCGTCACTTCAGCTGTGCAGTTTCCCGGCACTGAGCCATTGTTGAAGACTGAGAATTCGAGCACATGCCTGTCAAAAGAGAAGGAAGTCGTCTTTGCATTTTCAACAATAAAGCCCTGCATATGTGCGGGCTGTTCAGTTTTCTTTCCACTGAGATACGACATAGACAGAGCAATCAGAAGCGCAGCACATATTGCAATTATGTAGAAAACTCTATTACTCCTCTTATATGCGCCTCTGCTTCTCCTTTTTTTCATTATTATTTTACTCTATAACTACTTATATAAACTTTTTGGATTCCATGGTTAAAAGTAGCACTAAGGCATGGCAATCCTACACATGTACAGAATGCCCTAAAAATTCGCCCATCTGAGCAGCTTCTCCCTTGCCTTCGGGTCAAACAGAAGCTTTTCAAATATGTAGTCAAGTACGCCTGAGAACATGGCAATCCTGTCATTCGGGAATCTTGTTATCACTGAACCTGTTTTCGCATAGTTCACCACCGGACAAAGCCCAAGATAAGGTTTGTATACCTCCTTGTCCAGGAAAGGGTGGTCGTTCATGGATGCCTCAAGAAGGGCGCAGGCCTGCCTGCTGGTCACCACTTCCTTATATGTCTGCTCGACAGTGCCTATCCTGAACACGTCATAGATTTTCGCTTCATCGCACGTGAAGATATTCCCGTTGTGGTTATAGCATATCTGCCCTATGGCAGCTCCGCAGCAAGGTCCCTGCAAATCAGTGTAGAAAGCGTCCTGCTTAGAGAGTATCTTCTTCAGGATTATTACCGTCATTATCTCCCTTGGGCCGTCATCAAGGCTCAGCAGGTAATCCACTGATTTTTTCCAGAATTCAAGGAATTCCGTGGCTGAAGGGGCTATGTCGTTGTACCTCGATTTTCCGAAGCCGACAGGATTGACATACTTGAGGAATATTGTCCTGAGGTTGTGCTTCCTGAACTCATCTATTATTTCTTTTGCATACGGCAGCGAGTGCTTCGTGACAACGGACATAACATTCACGTTATACCTCTTCTGGATATTGTCTATCCATGAAACTACCTCTTCATGGCTTCCGTTGCTTTTCACATACTTCCTGTTCTCGTTATGCACAACGGCAGGGCCGTCCAGCGAAGACGAGATTTCAACCCTCTCCTTGATGAGGTAATTGAGGATTTCATCTGTCATCAATGTCAGGTTTGTTACAAGCCTGAATGCAAGGTTTTTCCTGTGCTTCAGATTTTTCTCCCTGGCATACATTATTATGAACTTTATTATCGGAAAGTTAAGCAGAGGCTCGCCGCCCTGGAACTCTATGGCTATAGCCTTTGAAGGGCTTTGGAAAATGAAATCAGCTGTCTTTCTCGCAGTTTCTTCATCCATATCATAGCCTTGAGCGTGCTCTCCCTTGACCGCAGAATGGCAATACACGCACTTGTGGTTACATCTCAAAGTCACCACCACAATATGCAGCGAAGTGCCCTGGAAAAGGTAGGACATCCTATTCCTGTAATCCTCGACAACTCTATTTATGTTCTCGCCTGTCAGCACTATTCCCTTGTCCTTGAGCATGCTGAAAAGCTCCGAGTTCTCTTTCAGCTTCTCCTTCTTCAGAAGCTCAAATTCATCTTGGGTGAGATAAGCCCATGAGCCGTAGTCAGTCGTGACAAGATATCCACCTTTGAAAGGTTTGGATCTTATATGGTTGAGCGAATATGCTCTTTCCTCGTTAAAAAGGCTTATTGCCATCTTAAGTATTTTTCATCAGGCCAAGCACATAGTTGTAAAACTCGTACCCAAGGATGTCAAGGCTTATATTTTCCTTAGGCTTGAGTATGATTACGCCGTCTTCAGCAGAGATGTCGCATGCGCTGCTGTAGTCTTCTATGGCCCTAACAATATATTTTCCGTCATAAAAGAAGGGATTGAACCTGACAGAAACCCTGTTGCCCTGCCTGTCAACCTTTATTTTTTCCATACTTCTCCTCCCATGGCCTGGCAATCTGCAATTCGTCGCGCCATGGCTTTGCCTCTGTCTCCGGGTAATCCTTGTCGTTGCCCGCCGGCTGCGCCGTTTTGACTGCCTCTGGATTGTTTGTAAGGAGAACTCTCTGGAGTATTGTTTCCCTTAGATTGGCGTTTCTTGCCGCCTGCACGGCATAGCTTGCATAGTTTACAAGCTCGTTGTTGAATTCCCTGCCTATTTTTTCCAAATCCGCCCCCTTTTCCTTGGGCCTGATTTCGACCACTATTTCCGTGCTTGGGTCACCGTCCACAAGGACGTAGTTCCTCTCTGTGAATACATACGCGGCAGAATACACCGCATCAACAGGATAGAGCTTCGGGCTTACCGAGATGAGAATATAGTTCCCCTCCTTGTTTATCTCGAAATTTCCCTCCATTTTAATTTGCAAATATTTGGTTGTATTTAAAGGTTTTTGTGTGGTGCCAAGCATGCAGAAAGCATCTACTGCTTTTTAAGCTTCTCAAGCAGCAGCGGATAGATTTCATCCGGTATGTCTTTTGCAGACGTTTCACGCTTGAGGCTATACCCCAACTCCTGCGCTTTTTTGAACATTTCCATGGCTTCATTGTATTTTCCAAGTTGATAATATGTCCATGCCAGCCCTTTGTAAGATTCAAAATCCTGCGGCTCCAGCTCAATGGCCTTCTTAAAAGAGTTTTCAGCCAGGCTGTAATCCTTCAGCCTGTAGCTGCTCCATCCATAGCCTATATGGTTTTTTTGGCTCTCAAGCGCCAGAAATATGGATTTTTCAAAATTTTCACTGGCGATTGCAAACTCGCTTTGTGAATTCACTGAATCTCCGGCTGCCAACGACTCATATCCAACAGCATAGTGCACCCAGCCGATTCCTCTATAGGCTTCACTCTCGTTTGCATCAAGGTCGATTGCTTTCCTAAAACTTTCCTCCGCCAATTCCCTATTCCCAATATAATTATAACTCTGACCTATAAAGATATAAGCCCTTAGATTGTTAGGATTAAACTGTATAGCTCTTTTAAGGTTACTTAATGCTGAATTATAGTCCTTCGTATAGTAATATGCCATGCCAATCCCAAGATAGCCAGTAGAGTAGTCTGGTGCAATTTCAATAGCTTTTGCGAAGTAAACCAGTGCGTTAGTCGAATCTCCCATTTTATTATAAATCTGGCCTATTGCTCCATAGATCCTGTAATTTTGCGGATCCGATTCCAATGCAAGCTTGTACTCAGAAATAGACTCATTAAACTTGCCCAATTCACGATTGAGACGGGCATTCGCTATGTGCTGTCCAAAGGTATTTTGATTGTAATACTTCAGGAAGATAGCAATGCCAATTATCACTACAAAAGCGATTGCAGACAGTGCCAATATCATCTTTATACGATTACCTCCAAGGCCACCGTCTGTAGCATGATTAATAAGCTTTTCCACTGATTTTGCATCATGGCCTGCAGCAACTAATGCAGCCTTTATTCTGCGTGGAGAAATTCCTTTCTTTGCCTCTTTTTTTATATAGTCCAGCACGATGGTATCCATTAAATATACAGAGCGGTAATGTGTATTTAAAAGTTATGGCAAATTGTGCATAGGCGGACTGGAAGAAATAATGCAGCACCTGCAAGCAAACCAATGTGGCAGGCACTTCCACTGCAGCATAAGAAATATAAATGAGGATTGATTGAAACATAATAAGGATGGAAATCGGTACTTCTGACATAAACAGCACCGCAGTCATAGAAGATGCCCTCATGGGAATAATCATGCAGAGGAACAATCTGGTAGTGAACACGTCCTGCAACATAGACTGCGTCTTTTGCTCAAGAAAATTCAATCCATATCAGACCAAGCTTTTTCAGAAGGACTTCAACCTCATTCGTGCCGAGATAGGACTGTTCACCCCGAATAAGCTGATTCATATAAATTCCGCGATATCAACTCTCACCGACGGCGAACCGTTCATCCATCCGAGGATATGGGATATTCTCGCGCTGATAAGGAGCAAATTTCCTTATAGGGGGCTCCGGAACCTGAACGACAAGATAAAGATAACCACCAACGGAACCCTTATGACTGGCAATAATCTGAAGAAGCTCGAGGACCTTAAAGGCATAATCCTTGTGCATTCTGTCAATTCCACTGATGTTGATGATTTCATGAAGCTCACAGGCGTCGGCAGGCAGGCTGCAGAAGTGGCGGTGTCACTTCCCAAAAGGGTTACAAATTTCGGAATAACGTACAGCCCGAGCATTGTCGCCATGCCGGAAGTGGTTGGCTATGAGGGTGTAGAAAGGACGCTGAGAGATCTTGTCAAGGAAAAATCCGTAAAGCACCTCAGGGTAATCATGCCAACATACACAAGGTTTGCAGCCGAAGCCCATCAGAAGATGCTCCATTGTGACAGGGAAAAGCTTGAAAATATAATTGAAGGGATAAGGAAATCCACGGATAAGATGGTAGTGCTATACCCCATCATGCCAGAGGACGTAAATCCGAAGCTGGAAGGACTTGAGCATGTGGGAATAACAAAAAATGATGAGATTCTTGAGATTGACGGGCAACGTATCTTCTCAAGGTCTGAAGCCATGAAATACCTGCACTATCCAAAAAAGACACTGCGCATAAAATTCGCAAACGAGTATGGGATCAGGCATGCTGAAATTGACCCTCAGCAACTGAGGTATGAATCCCTTGTAGAAAGGGATATGAACTATGACATAGGATTTGACCCAATCAATGTAAGCCGTATAATAGACGGCCATAAAAAAATTCTTATCGTGACCACAGACTTGGCTTTTAAAGTCGTAAAAGCCGCCTTCGAGAAGTTGCAGGACTGGTTTCCCGAAACAAGAGACCACGAATATTCTTACCAGATTGCAAAAAATGATTTCTACGGAGGCAATGTAGTTTCAGGAGGCTTGCTGACAGTATCTGATATGAGGAAAGCAATAAAGGAATTCATTGACGAAAACGGGAGTCCCGACCTAATCCTGACGACAAGGCAGCCTTTTGATGTGCTGGGTCGCGATATAAAGAGAGAATCCATCTACAGCCTGCTGGATGAGTTCAAGGTAAAGATGATTTTCCTCTAGTCCATCATTTCCGGCCCGAAGAATGACCTTGTGCCCTGTGCAAGGCTCAGGATTTCATTCCTTACTTCCATTATGCGCTCATAGTCGACTTTGCAGAAATTCTTGACCCAGTCCCGGATTATCTGGCCGTTGTCCTTGAGATAATCCCATTTGCCGTACTTCTCATGCATCTCAGGGATAGAAAGGAGATGGTAGTAGGCAGGAGAAGGCGGCAGCGGATTCAGTATTGAGCACGTAATCTGCGTCCCCTCAAGGTGCTTCCTTGAGAAATCAAGGGTCTTCTGCAGGCTCTCCTCTGTTTCTCCCGGAAGACCAAGCACAAGACCCACTCTGGGCATTATCCCGTTTTCGCGCAGAAGCCTGACAGCCTGCTCGTTCTGGAAAGGCTTTGATGCCTTGTTTATGCTTTTCAGCATTTCTGCATCATTGCTCTCAATTCCCATAAAAATTGCCTGAAAGTTAAGCTCTTTAAGCATCTTCACGGATTTTGGATTTATCTGGAAAGCCTCGGCATATCCGTCAAACTTGATGTTGTAATCTCTCCTTAAAGCGTGGAATTCCTCAAACCATTTCCAGTCATCCAGAGTGCTGTCAACTCCGTGGTAGATGTATTCTACTCCAAAATCATGCAGCTTGTCTATCTCTTCCCAGACAATATCTGCCCTCCTGACCCTTAAGCCCATATCAGGTTGGGCACAAAATAGGCAGCCGCCCTTCTTTTCCCTCCAGAGGCATCCCTTATGGGAAGATATAAGCCCCCTTCTTTCCTTGCCCAGCTTTCTTGAATTCTCAAAATAAGGGGAAAGGTCAATTAGGGAATGATCAGGATAGGGGATTTCGTTCATATCTTCATATACGATCCTATTTGCTGTAACTGAGCCATTCTTCCTGTAGACAAGATTATTTACCCTGTCCATATTATAACCCTGAGAAAGCTGGTAGATAGCTCTCTCTCCATCAAATTTAATGACTGCATCCACATTTGGCCTGTTTTTCAGTATTAAGTTTGGGAGAGCAGTGGCATGCTGGCCTCCAAAAACGACTTTTGCTTTTGGATTTATGCTCTTTATGAAATCAGTAAGCCTTATAGAAGATTCATAGTTGTATGCATTCACCCTCAGGCCATAGATATCAGCATCTTCTTCAATTGCTGCTTTTATCTTTTCTTCCGCTAAAATGCCGCCGTCAAGCATCGATACCTGTACGCTGGGGTCTTTTTGCCGTATGTAAGTCATGATGCTGAGAAGGCTGATGCTGGGTGTGAGGCATCCCCAGTTTATCCCCACCCAGTCGCACGGAGGGTCTATCAGCTGTATTTTCATGCTTATTGCCAAATATTTGATTAATTTAAAGTTTTCTAATTAATATTGATATGCAAATAATGCAAAACTTCCGTACTGTCAGAATAATATTTAAATAGTAAAATAATCAATAGCGCCATATGGATATAACGTTGTTCAGTTTCAATACTCCTGTAGTACGAAGCGGCTTTTCGCCGCATGAGAAATACCTTACGCAGCCCCCAAATCTCGGAATAGCTCTCCTTGCTTCTATTCTCGACAGTGGCGGGTTTGATGTCACTGCAATCGACGGGAACCAGATGTTCTCCAATGATTTTATCCTGGATAATTTTGAGCATTGCTGCGGAAAAATGCTGGATGAAGTGTTCAGGACATGCCCAAAAATCCTTGCAATAAGCTCGTGGACAGTTAACCAGCCATTTGCACTGGAATTTGCAAAATCCTACAGGCAGAAAGACCATTCATGCGTCATAATCCTTGGGGGATTTGGACCGACATTCATGCCTGAGAAGATATTAGAAATAGCCCCGCAGGTAGATATAGTAATAATAGGAAGCGGTGAAAACAACTTCCTCGAACTGGCCAGGAAAATAAAAGAAGGCGGCAAATGGAAGCAGGTAGAAGGCATAGGGTTCAGGCATGACGGAAGGATTGTTGTCAATGCCCTATCTAAAAATGAAGAAAGCCTTGACAAGCTGCCGTTCATCCACTATAAGAACTTCAGATTCCTGAACAGCGATAATAATTTTTCTATGATGGTCTCAAGAGGATGCGTGATGAAGTGCAGCTTCTGCACACAGATAAACTTTTGGAAAACTTACAGGACTCATTCAGTAGGCTATGTAGAAAAGCAGATTGAATCTCTATGCAGGGAATATGGAGACATAAAGATGTGGTTCTCAGACGATGATTTTCTGATAAATTACCTATATGCCGCTGAAATTTCCAGACTATTAAGAAGAGAGAAGATGGTATGGGGCATGCAGACAAGGATAGACAGGCTGAATGAATCGAGAATAAAGGGCCTTAAGGAAGATGGCTGCGCATCAATGTACATCGGAGTTGAGAGCATCATACCCTCAAGCCTGAAGTTCATGAATAAGTGCTCAGATGCCGGTGCTTATATCAAGGCTACCTATGACAATCTGGACGCCATAAGCCGAGCCGGCATCTATACGATGGTTTCTACCATAATAGGGGCGCCGGATGAGTTAGGCAGTGACATAAAAAAGATGGAAGAATTCACCATAAGGTGCAACGGCATGGAAAGCATATTCGCCTATATGGGGCTTATAATACCCTACCCGAATACAGAGATTTACCGGAGATATAAGGCAGGAAGTATAGGGCTTTTCAGGCTTAATAAATCCTTAAGAAACGGCAGGAGCTCGTTCTTTAACAGCAAATATGACTATGATGTGGACCTTGTGCCTAACGCGTATGGTATTGTCAGCAGGACGATGTCCATTCCTAAATTCTCTGAGATAGCAGGGACTGCATTGATGAACGTACGCAAGAATCGAGGACCGCCAGTAAACCCGATTGTTCCGAAGGAGGCAATATGAGAATAAAGTTCATTTCACCCTGTGCGTACTTCAACGTAAGGAAATCCCTCCTCCCGATAGGCATGGCTAGACTTGCAGGATTCCTGAAGACCAAAGGTCATGAAGTAGAGCAGGATGACCTTCTCATAAAGGTCAGAAGAAGGCTTGAGAGCGACCCTTCGGCTCCGGAGAAGATCAACATCATGCAGTTTTACGATTTCAAAAAAGTTAGGGACTATCTGTTCAGGGATGATCCTGAACCGGAAATCGAGCAAACATTGGACGAGATTTTAAGCATGACCTCAGTCGAAGGATATGACCTGCTGTGCTTTTCAGTCGTAAGCGCCCACCAGAATCCGTTCGCCCTGATGCTTGCGAAAAAGATAAAGAAAACACTTAACATACCTATCGTTTTTGGCGGCCCGTTCATCACCCTAAGGATGCACCTTTATTTGAAATGGTTTCCTTTTATTGATTACTTGATAATAGGGCACGGCGAGCAGCCATTGCTTAAATTGCTGGAGCATCTTGAAGGCAAGGAAAAGATTGAGAACGTTCCGAATCTCCTGTATTTGAAGCAGGGAGATGTTATCAGAAACAGGTTTCAGACACAGCCCATGGAATGCACGTGCCTGCCCGATTTTGAAGGCCTGCCTATTGACCTCTATTGGGAGAAGGTTAGCGGCGATATGCAGCTTGTCATGCCTTATGACATAAGCAAGGGCTGCATTTTCAGCTGCAGTTTCTGCAAGCACAACCTGATGGAGAGTTTTGAGCAGAAATCAATTAAGAAGGCCGTAGATGAGATTGAGGCGCTTTCAAAGAAATACGGGGCTAAATGCTTTCACTTTACTGATTCCGGAATCAATTTCGACCTTAAATACCTAGATTCCCTGATGGATGCGTTCATATCAAGGCAACTCGGCATCAGGTGGGGTGTCTTTGCAGTGCCGAATAATCTCAATAAGGAGATGCTGCTGAAAATGAGGAAAGCGGGCTGTGAATACCTTGCCTATGGTATAGAGACCGGCAGCGAAAAAGTGCTGAAGGCGATGGAAAAGCCGTTTACGCTGAAGGCCGCGAGAAGGATACTGAAAGACACAAAAGAAGCCGGAATCAAGAACATTGCCCACATACTTGTAGGCCATCCGCACGAGACTGAGGAAGATTTCAGGCAGACTCTGGATTTTCTTAGGGAAAACGAGGAGCTTATTTTCGGCATATTCCCAATAAAATTCTTCCTTGAAAACGAGTCTCCCATCCATTTGAATCCGGAAAAGCACAAGATTGAGGTTTTTTTAAGGGAATCTTTTCTGCCATTAATAAGCAACATGCACGGTGGCACGCACGCATTTGAGGAAGTAGGCGGCATGACATGGGGCGAAAGGGAGCTTGTGGTGAAGGAAAGGTGGGAAAGGCTGCTGAGGTTCATCTATGAGGTAGACAGGAAAAGAAGCCCCGAATTCAAAAATATAAGCTATGACGCCATCAGAAAGCTTACAAGGAAATATTTCTCTGATAAAGAAAAAGGCAAGTTCCTGTATCACAAGCTGGAATGGTCTCTGGAAAGGATAAAGAGGCTGGCTATTGTGGATAGGTTTACGTAATTACTTGTACCTATTCACCAATTTTGCAGGCTTGAATGGATTTGTGAAAACTATCTTCTTCATATACGGGTGTTGCACGTACAGGTTTCCTTCCAAAAATAACCTGTAGCCGTCTTCTCCAGGCAGGAACACAAGGTTAAGGGCAACTTCATCATACAGCCTCCTGAATAATTTCGCCGGGTCACTCTTTAGAGAATTAAGCTCTTTCCTCAATGGGCCATCGTAATTGCCCATTCTCTGATCGAGAGTGTCAAGCCTTTCCTCCAGCAGCCTTTGCCTGGGCCTTACTCTTAATGCGCTATCTAGGTCTGCTTTGCCGTCATAATAAGGAAGGTTTGTAAATCCCTGCACAGGCTGTTTTTCATAGAAGCCGAAGTCTTCTGGGTCGGTAGTATCAGCAGCGAGATGAAGGTGCTCGTTTTCCGTGCCGACTTTTCCCGTGATGGCTATTGCCTCTCCGCGCTTAAAATCCTTACCAAATGCATTTCCAATTACCGCACTGTTATGGACGTAATTAGATTTGACGATGCCGTTCATCACTTCATGAGTCATGAATATATCATACGGATTATTTTCTTCCCTGTATCCCATCATGCTATAAGTACGCCCGGGTGCGACACATACAATTTGTTCATAGCTTGCAGGGAAATCGATAGCAGGAAATCTGGTTTGAGGCCCTCTCCAACCATTAACATGCCCTTGACCATCTCTTCCCCACCCGATATTTCTTCCAAAAACGGGATGGTCAAAGGTTGATTCACCGAAAGATAATAATGCAATCGAATGAATGCTATAAGCGGCTATTCCTGCGGCAGCTGCCGCTTTAAAGAAATTGGCAAGAAACCTTCTTCTTGAAGGGCTATAAGTTTCTTCTGGGTCTTGTGGATTTCTTCTGCGGGATTCTGCAAGAGATTCATGGAATTGTTCTCTGGGCATTAAAGATAAGGCTCGAAATTGAGAAAGTTTGTCAGACAAAAAAGAAACAACTCTTGCCAAATTAGATGAAGAGCCTGAGATGGCAAAATCTACTGCTCTTGCCATGGATTCAAGTGATTTGACCATTCTTTAGTACCTCAAAGAATCGGGATTTTTAAATCTTTCTATTTTACCTACTCAAAAGTAAAGAATAACAATAGGGTATAAGCATTACAAGATGTCAATAACCTTCATCACCACCTCCCCCACCAGCCCCCTCAGCATCTGTATCGCCGCCACCAGCACCTCCGGAGGCATGATGGGCATGCGTCCCTGTAGCTGTTCCTCCGGAATACTCTACGCCTATGGAATT
>JAGVYR010000052.1 GCA_018303185.1 Candidatus Woesearchaeota archaeon
CGCTTCAGCTATTCTTCAAGAAAGAGTGTTTTTATTTATTGCGCCGCCGTTCACCGTCAGGCCTTTCAGGCGCTGACGAACTCTCGGCGGGATTTAGAAGGAAAAGTCCAAACGACTATTTCAGCCTTATCGTCTCAAGATTTCTTGGGGCGTTTGTCTCTATCCTGAATGTCTTGTGTATTGAAGAAGCCAAGTCCAGGCAGCGGGAATTTTCGCCGTGGTTAATGATGATTTTCTTCGGCCTCGGCTCGCAGTTCTTCACGAAATTCATCAGCTGGTTCCTTCCTGAGTGCCCTGTAAATCCCTGGACAGTGTGGACTTCAAGGTTTACTGCCATCATGTCAGGCCTTGCGGTGCTGCCCATGTTGAACTCCTTCTCGCCCCTCTGTATCCTTCTTCCGAGGCTGCCTTCCCCAAGATAATTGACAAAAACAAGGCTGTTCTTAGAGTTGCCTGCAAGGTGCTTCAGATACTCAACTGAGGGGCCGCCTACAAGCATTCCTGATGTGGCTATTATGACGCAGGGCCCTGTCTCCTCAATTATCTGCTTTCTTTCTTTTGAGCTGCCCACCCTCTTGAAAATGGGGTTCAGGAAAGGGTTCTGGTCTTTGTGGAAGATAAGCTTGCGCACGTTGGTATTCAGGTACTCTGGATAGGCTGTATGGATAGCAGTTATGTCCCAGACAATCCCGTCTATAAAGACAGGAACGTCGGCATGCCTTGGCGGCAATACGTTGTCCTTGCCGCCGTAAGTGGCTTCAAGAGTCAAAGTTTCAAGCCTTGGAAAGCGGGTAACAGCAGGGTCAAGAAGCATTGTCTTCCCGTATTTCATGTCTGCGCCGTAAAGCACATTATGAAGGCCGTTGCCGACATGCATATGGACCATTGCACTTCCAAGAATGTGGCCTGCATTGTAAAGCGTGATGCGCACATCGGGGGTAACGTCGGCAACCTCGTCATAGTCAAGCGTGATTGTGTGCTTCACCATCTCCTTTATGTCGTCAGTGCTGTATATTGGGTCCTTATTGTCGCCTCTCTGTATCTTGACATAGTCCAGGGCCAAAAGCGCCGAAACATCCCTTGTTGGAGGAGTGCAATACACCGGGCCGCGGTATCCGAACTTATACAGGTAAGGAATAAAGCCTGAATGGTCTATATGGGAATGGCTGAGGATGACTGCATCAAGCTCCTGGATGTTGAATTCAGGAACCTCAAGATAAGGGTATGGGGCAGATTCATCAGCGACATTTATCCCGCAGTCCAAAAGTATCCTTGATTCAGGCGTCTGCAGCAGAAGGCTGCTCCTTCCCACTTGCCGAGCGCCGCCAAGATAAGTTAAACGGACCCATTCCTCCCTTTTCTCGCGCTTCCAGCCGTCATAAATGCGATGGCCGACTTTGTCGAGGAACCTTCTCCTGTAGTCAGAATGCTCATACAGCACTGCCCTGATATTCTCTATTATCTTTGACCTTATGGCGGGCTTTCTCATTATGTGCGGGACCCATAAGGTTTTTGACCTGATGTCCCTCAGAATAGAGCCCTGTTTTCCTATTGCAAGGCCCGGCTTATCAGCCTCTATTATCACGCGCGAGCGCTGGGGGTCGAATATCACATGGTCAATCCCGGCTTCTTCCGGAATCAGCTTCCTTATCTGGGCCTCTGCCTTCTCCATGTCCATTGTTATGCTCGGATCAGGCCGCAGCTCGACTCTTTTCTTTATATCATCCACTATCCTCTTTATCATGCCGCTGTTGTCAAGAAAGAATTCCCTGTCTTTCGTGTATAGGACTATATTGGAAGCTTCAAAATTTGCCTCGCTTACCTTTCCCGGAGGTATGTGGCTCATTACCTCCTTCATTATGTCTGCCATGCTTATCCAGAATTTATTTTATCGACACCTATTGATTATCCTTATGCTCTGCCTTAGATTTTATTAGAGGAAATGCTGCCCAAAAGAACCTATATCTCCACAAGAGCATCAATCTCTTTTGAAAGCACGTACTTGACGCCGTCCTTGGTTATTGTGGCGACATCAACGCCGTTGCCTGATGCGATATCCCTTCTTATCGAGGCATTTATGCACTGGACGCCGAGCTTCACGCCGTCCTCGACGGTTATATTCTTCTTATAAAGGACTTCCAGGACGCCGTAGGACATCACACTGCCTGAGCCTGAGGAAACAAAATCGTCAATCTCGACAATGCTTCCGTCAGGCGCAAGGTCATACAGATAGTGCCCCGAATCGTCCTTTCCTGCTATCAAGAAATGCGAAATTCCAGGAATGACGGAAAACTTCCTTATGTTGTTGTACACAAGCATCGCAAGAAGGTTTGCTGCTTCCTTTACCGTATTCTCCCTTCCGGTCCTTATCCTCTTAAGGTTAAGCTCTGCCTTGATATACTTGATAAGAAGCTGCACATCAGACACCGTGCCTGCTGTGGTTACAGCTATTGAATCTGTAATGCTGACAATCTTCTGGAACTTCTTGAAGGCTATGAGATAGCCTGAAGTAGCGCGCTTGTCAGCTGCCAGCACTATGCCGTCTTTGCAGACAATGCCCACAGTTGTAGTGCCTGTCTTTAGAGTTTTCTCGTCGGTCATGTTAATCATGAGAAATCCTTATCATACGGGAAATAGCCAAGTAGTATTTAAAGGTTTGGATTTTTTACACTAGCTTCAGGAAGTTTATTATATCAGTAACAACAAGGCTCCTTGTCCTGATACCTTCGCCTTTCATTACATCCGAGTATAATTTCAAAATGCCTGCCTGCCCTGCGGCTTGGAGAGCTTCATAACTTTCTGAAACGAAGAAAATCCGCTCTGGGGCTATCTCCAATTCTCTTATTTTTTTTGCAAGCTCCAGTGCATTTTGGGATGCTCCTGGCCTGTATGGCATATGGCCTATCAGATAGGCATCAATTCAGCTTTCCATTACAGCACCGACAGCTTCTCCAAAGCTTTTTGCCACTATGACTTCAACCCTTGAATCAGGATTTGTCCTTTTTGATCCTAGCACCAGTAAATCGCGATAATTGTAACTGATTGCTTTTGCATATTCAGCAATTAGCACTTGCCTGTACACAGGTGTGATTGCCATAGGAAAAAGCCGCTATTCCAGGCTCTGATGGAACAGTTCGCTATACCCGTTTACGAAGAACTCGCTCTGCAGCCAGACTCCCATGTCATACTCTGGATCCTGCTCGTTTCCAAGAAGGAATAGTATCTCCTTATTATCAATATTTACAAACCTCATTCCGGCATCCATGTCCTTCAGCTCTGCGCCTTCCACCTTTTTGGCTGCGAGGCTGTCCACAGGAGCAATCATCTTTACGCTTATGCCTTTTCTCCTGAAGGAAGGCATGTAATTCCTAAGTATCTTTGCCTTTCTCCTGAAGCCGTCCTGGGTTGTTGCGATGACAACTGAGCTTTCAGCATTGTCAAGCATTGCCTTTATCTGCCTGTTTATGCTGTCCCGCCCGACTAAGGAATTTGACATCTCTGTAGGGTCAACATGCCTGACGCCAGACTTATGCAGAAGCTCAAGCTCCCTGAACACATCAGTATCCCGGACAGCTTCCATAAGCTCCGTCTGCCTCCTTGCCTCATCCTTCAAATCGGATTTTACCCTCTCAAGGATTGTTTCAGGCTGCACTGCAATGTACTTGATAGGCTTGCCTATCTTCATTATGATAAAGCCCTTTTTCTCAAGGCTTTCAAGAACGTCATAGCACCTGCTTCTCGGCACTCCGGAAATATCTGCAAGCTCCCCTGCAGCCGCTATCCCGCGAGAAAGCAAAGCTGTCCATATCTTGACCTCGTATATATTGAGGCGGAAGTGCTCCTTGATTTGCTCCAAAAACTGTTTTTTCTCAAGCATTTTATTGTGGAAAGGCTCTGCCCTTTTTAAGCTTTTTTATTTTAGTTACTTTCTAATAGTAACATGCTCCCGAAGCATGGCTCACCTTTTTTGCATAATAAAAATATAAAAAAGAAATTAAAAGGCTTATTCAGCCTTCTTCCTCATCATCATGACTACAAGGGCCACAATAATGATTACAACAACAACTTCTGCCGCTATAAGCAGCCCTACAAACAGGCCGTTGTCAAGCAATGACTTCTCCTCTGTACTTGCTGCAGGAGCTGAAGGCTGTGCAGGAACTACCGAAACAGTAGGAGTTGTAACCTGCGGAGGCTGAACAACTACAACAGGCTCTTCTTCTTGCGTCTCTTCAGCAGGCCTGCTCAGCTTTTCGCAGTCAGTGACTAAAATGCTTGCCGACGCCGGCTTCGTGTCAGTCCCGTCATTGTATGTAACCATAGAGTCAATTGTATAAGTCCCGGCAGCCACGTCATCAGGCACCTTAAAGCTGTAGGTTTTTGAAAACTTGCTGTCAGCATCGAATGGGTCGTTGGTCAATTCAAATTCATCTTTGAAGCCTATCCCCAACTCTGCGCTGGTTGTCTCAAGGACTACAACATCCTCGTCATCAGTGCCAAGGTTTATCAGGCCAAGCGCAAGCTGTCCGGACCTCTGGCATGAAAATTCAGCCGGGGAAACGCTGTTCCTTGTAAAGCTGACATCATTGTCTTCCTTCTGGATCTCAAGGTCAACCTCATATTCTACTTTCTGGTTGCCTTCAGTGCTGTTTGGGCCGTCGCCTTCAACTTCTATAAGTACATTGAAAGTGTCCTCATCTACTTCCATCGGAATCTTGAATTTCACTGTTTCCTTGTCATCATCTCCGCCGTCAAGGTCAAATTCCTTTGCGTCCTCATCCATATCGTCGCCATCGTCAATTCCCTCGATTATGACGGTAATCTGGATGTCTGTTATCTCGCTTTCATCATTTGTGTAGTTGTTCTTCACTTCAATTGTAAATTCTACATCGGAGCCTGGCTTCGCCTCCTTGCTTATCTTCTCTCCAAAGTTCAGGCCCTTGTCATTTTTCCCGTCAACCTTGGCGTCAACCTTGGTTATAAGGAGCTTTCCTCCGGAAATGACTTTGCCTTCCTCATTGGCTGCGCTTGCTGCTGCTGCCAGCAAAAGTACAAACACCAAACCCATCAAAATTTTCTTCAACATCATGCATAACCCCCGTATAGTTTGTTACTTAACGGCAAGTAATTCAATGCCCATATTTAAATGTTTCTATTTTGTAACCATTTAAGAATGGTGTCATAACACTGCTTTCAGCATTCACTGGAACAAAAGCAGCTTCAGCGCAAGGGCAAGCACTATTACTATAAATACCCTTCGAACCCATATGTTGCCGATTTTCACCGATATCTCAGAGCCTATTACCGAGCCTATAATGGATGCTATAAGCAACGGGATGCCTATTGAAAAATCAACAAGGCCCTTTGATATGAATATGGAAAGTGCAATTATATTCACAAGCAGAACAACAGGCTTTGCGGTTGCGACCGCTTTCGTGAAGCCAAGCCCGAAAAGCAGCAGTATGAAGAATACAAACACTGTTGATATGCCTCCCCCGAATAGCCCGCCATAGACTCCCAGAATCAGGCCAATCAGGGCGCTTGCCGCATACGTCCATTTTGTCTTTCTTACCTTCTTTTCCTCAACACCGAGCTTTTCCTTAAGAAGCACAAAGATGCATACAAGAATCATGAACAGGGCGATTATTGTCTTCAGCAGAGACTCATTTATTGAAGGGAGCATAATGGCTCCAATTATTGAGCCTATAGCCGCTGTCGCTGTGAATACAGATGCTATCTTCCAGCTGATCTTTTTATGCCTGTGATAGTTTGAGACGCTGCCTATCCCGATGCCGAAATGGGCGAGCTTTGAAGTCGCTACAGCAGTATAGACAGGCACTCCGAGGAAAATCATGGACGGGAATAAAATCAGGATTGCACCCCCCATCATGCCTCCGATTATGGATGAGAGGAGGGTAATAATGAATAATATAACAATTGTATCCAGCGGCATATTCTTAGACGCCAATCATTAATATAAATAGTTTACCAATTTTCTTTAAATCACTTTAGACGCCAATCATTAATATAAATAGTTTACCAATTTTCTTTAAATCACTTTAGAGTGATGAATTTGCAAAAAGCTTAAATGCGGAGAGTAATTTCACATAAAAAATGAGTCCTATCCTATTAGCACCAGGCCAATCATACGAAAGAAAAGGATTTCTGGCGTATTCACGAGTTTATTTCGGTACATTTGACCCAGAGTTAGGCGATATGGTTCAAGGAGGCGTCAGCATACACCAGTTCAAAGCAATTATGAAAAAAAATCCTTCCCACCCAGATTCATTGGAATTTTGCTTGGATGGAGATGTACATTGGGAAGTCGTGAATGGATCTCCTAAATTATCGGGCTCTAATTATATGCTTATGCAAGGTCTAGGGGGAAATGTTTATGCGACATCAGAAAAACACATGAATTTCCAAAAATCCTTGGCACATAGCGCAGGAAAAAGCAATCTAGTGATTCCTACCACTATACATCCAATTCATCCAAATGGAAGGTCTGCTTATTTGATAGAAGTAGACGCTTCAGTATTTGAGGCGGAAGAGAAAGACTGCTTAATGAAGTATCTAGTAAAATGGACTGAGAGTATAGGCATTAAAATGGGCTCAAGAAAAATCATTGATGATTTTCAGGCAAAAATGCTCGGACCTAATAAGCTTTCGCAAAATAAACCATAAATTTTCCTTTCTTCCCGCACTGCACGCATTCTCCGATATTTTCAGGCTGTTCAAATGGAATAACGCGGGAAGTT
>JAGVYR010000033.1 GCA_018303185.1 Candidatus Woesearchaeota archaeon
CACAAAGGGAGAAAACCATGTTGGAATGTTCAACTTAACGCCTGTGCTTTATGTCCTGGAGATGGGCAATATAACTTCTGTCAACATAACCAATGCTGTTGAGGCAATGATTGGGCTGGCTTAATGGGGTGGGAAGAAAGCTTCAATAAAATGCCAGAGAAAGGGCAGATAGGGACTGCGGCTTTCCTAGTTTTAGTAGGCTCTATCGCCCTAGTTGCTGCTTTCAATCTTACAAACGAATCCGCTGCAAACGAGTCATTAAATCCGTATTTAGTTTTTAATAATACATATGTGATTTCTACAACAGATAATACATCAAATTCTACTGCATCAAATGTCTTAATAAATTTCTCAGGCATTATAGAAAACTTTACTTTTCAAAACCTCAATGATACAACCCCTATTAACTTAACTACAAACCAAAGCAAGCCTGCTGCCAATGCAAAACTAAATAAAATCAACATAACAGAAGCCCTGAAAATGAACAAAGGCAAGGTAAACAAGATAACGGAGGATTTTCTCTCTAAAGCTTTCTTAAACGACACTGGAAAGTTCCTGATTAAGTTTAAATCTGGAGTGGATGCAGGTAAGCTGGAAAACGTCTCGATAAGCAAGTCTGTAAACCTTTTTGATGCTGCCATTGTAGATGGAAAGGCAAAGGATATAGCTTCCCTGCTTTCCGATTCAGAAATTGAGTATATTGAGATAGATCAAAAAGTAACAATAATAGGAGATGGAATTCCCTATAATATCAATAAAGTTAAGGCTCCTTTGGCATGGAATTTAAGCAATGGAACTGGAGTTAAGGTTGCTGTGCTTGATACAGGAATTGGGCATCATTCGGACCTTAACGTTGCAGGCGGAGTTTCCTTTTTGGACAACAATTATTGGGATTCAAACGGGCACGGCACTGAAGTGGCTGGAGTTATTGCTGCTACGTTAAATAATGATGGAATAGTGGGCGTTTCCCCTGCTGTTTCTCTTTATTCTGTCAAGATAATGCAGTATTCCACAGGCGACCTGAGCAATGCTATCGCTGGAGTTGAATGGTCAATTGAGAACAACATGAGCATAATCTCTATGTCTTTCGGCATTGAGAGCTATTCCCAGATATTTAAGGATGTTTTGCAGGAAGCTTATGATGATGGAATAATATTGGTGGCTGCTTCTGGCAATGAAGGAACAGACACAATATTGTATCCTGCCGCTTATTCTTCTGTCATAGCAGTTGGGGCAACAACAGCAAATGATGAGCTGGCTTACTTTTCATCATACGGCTTTGAGCAGGAGCTTGTTGCGCCAGGAGTTGACATAAATACAACCACCTTAAGGGACGGCTACGGCACTGCTTCCGGCACTTCTTTGGCTGCTCCCCATGTAACCGGAGTAGCTGCATTGATTAAATCTTTTAACGATACTTTGACAAACACTGAAATAAGAAATAAATTAAGGAATGATGCTATGGATTTGGGCGATGCGGGAAAGGACGATTATTTCGGATACGGGCTTGTTCAGGTAAATTTACAAAGCAATAACTTTTCATATATTAATGATTCATATTACTATGAAATCTTTGATATCACCGATTATGGATTTGAAAATGAAAGCTACTGGTTCTGGCTGGAAGGGAATGGGAGTGTTGATGATGTTGATTTCGAGGAAGGGTATTATTTAATCAATATAACTTTTCAGAATGGTAAAAATTACTTAAAACACTACAATGTTACAAAAAACGGGAAAACTTTTTTGATGGAACAAATAATATTTTTACATGATGACGACTATAGCCAATACGGTTCCAGTAATGATGGGATATTATGGAAAGATGGAATTTACAGAGTTAAATTAGATAGCGAAGTGCTTGGTGCTGATGCAGATTGCTATGATACTGACTCTGATTGGACTGATATGGAGTATTGTCTTGCAGGAACGTCTGGAGATATGGATGCGTGTGATAACCTCCAATCAGAAATTAACTGTAATACGTTCACTGATTGCGAATACCCCGTTATCATTGGAATATACCATCCTATCTTGAATACAGGAACCATTTCTACTTATAATGTTAGAGAAGAAGTTAGTGCGTATTGCGGGACATTAAATGAAACCAATAGGGGAGATGTAACAAGAACTGTATATATTATAGATAAAATTAGGGCAAATTGCCTAAACCTTACTCATTATAATGTTGAAGGGCATTACGGAAGCAACAACTGGGTTAATGTAGAAACACTTGAATGCACAGGTACTGCAGATCTTTGCAGTAATGATATGGTAAACTACACTACCCCTAGTTCAACAGTAGATCCATGCGTTATCATGAATTCGTGCAGCGGCAACGTCCAAGTAATAACCCAGGACTCTAAAGGTGAACTTCTTAATAATCTTCTTGTGACGAGGGAATCTGTCTCGAATCAGACGACATCTGACGGCTTCATCAACTATAACATGACCAGAACCTGTGGCCAAGACATAGACTTTGACGTTTACTGTTCTGACAACACGACCTACTGCGGTTCCAAGTCCGCTTCCATGGACTTTAACGGAGATTTTGACAGCTTGGTGTTTGATTGCTCCGTATGCTCAGGCGCGCCTGATTTGGCAATTGATTTAGGCTCCATAAATGCAAACCAAAAATCCGGGAATGTATATACAATAAAAGTCAACATCACAATAGACGGAAGCTTTGCATTGAGTGATGTAAATGTTACAGTAAAAGGTCAGAATAAGGACACTGGATTGATAGAAAGGGAGAACAGCACCTTAATCAGCATTGCCTCTTCTGATAGGAGCAAATTGGCCAGTATAAATTTTGACATTTCAAATATCAATTACTTGAACATATATGTGGATACTAAAAACAAGGCAAAAGACCCAAGAGACAATAATTATGTGCTGTATCCCTTCATCAAGAGGAAAATTGCTGCATATCTGGATATAAATACTGGAGTTACTGCTGCGAACACGGCAATAAGGAACTACCTTAAGGCTTTTGTAGATGAGAAAAGCACGCAAGGCCAGGCTACAGTGACAATTTCTGTAGGCAAGAAGAGCCAGTTTGCTAATGTTAACACCTATCAAAATTTCTATACATTAGAGAATTACGGTTGGGGTATTGGGACTGCCAATTCTGTTTTATACAACAAGAAATCATTGAGTTTTAGGCCTTATACCGGTTTAGTGGGAGGATTTAGCGATGGCAGTAATTTCTACATCTTCGCCTACGGAAAGGACATTGAGGGAGACATAGCCACTTTAAAGAAGCTAATAAGCCAATCAAATATATTCTTTTCTGAGGGTATAGTGAACCAAGAGCGCTTAGAGATAATTGATGATTTCGATACTATTGGGATAAAAGTAATGGATATAATGCATAATCCGGAGAATCATCAGTATTATAGGCAGAACAATGCCAAGTTTGCCGATGTCATTACCAAGATATTGAACGATAATAATTTTGAGATTGCTATTAAAACTGTGATGAGCAATACCTCTAATACGCAAAATTCTACCTTAAGGCTAAAGAACCTGAATTCAGACTTATCGGACGATTACAGAGATACAATAATTAACACCAGCAAGCCGGTAGTTCTATCGGGTGGAATATTCAGCAATCTTTTTACGTTTGAAAATGGTTTAGGTGGAGAACTGGCCAATGAAGGCTACGATGTATGGACTATAGAGCTTACAGGAGGTCCTCAGATTGAATGCGACAACTGCTACGATTATACATACGATGATTTGGTAAATGGCTTCTGGCCTACCTTAGTGAGCGGAGTTTTGGAATATTCCGGGAAAAATAAAATTGACTATATTGGACATTCTAACGGATGTAGGGTAGCTCTGTCCTCGTTGAATGAGTATTCCAACGGAAAAGGGGATGTCGGGTTTGCCTTTGACACCCAAACTGGAAAGTTTGATACATTGATGGACCTTCCAGCCAATCCTGTGGACAAGTTTTTTGGGATTGGGTGTCCAGTTACTTTAAGTGCTAACTCTCAAACTAAAGAGAATATTGAGAACCTTAAAAATGGGATACCAAGAGGGAGGCTAGCAATAGCAAGCTTAAATTCATCATCTGCTAAACATATTACCAAAAGAGATTTTGTAAAAGCTTTGTCATTTGTAGGGAAGATACCTGTGATTAACTATCTCTTTGATGATAATAATAAAATCGCATTGAATTTAATGAATTTTTATGTTGAACAATACCTAGCAAATAATTATACCAGCCCTTTTAATTTAAGTTTAAACGAAGCACATTTGTATATGGGGGATGAAGTACCTATAACTCACATTAATACCGATAATGATGGTGCAGTCCCTATTCAAGACATATACATCTTAAATCAATCAATAAGCTCCCCATTTAAAACAGCCAATATATACCATGAAACCCACTCAGGCATTCTTGAAAATAATAAAATGAAGGAGGATATTGAAAAGAAACTAAAATGAAAATCGATTTAAAAAACGTAGCTAAATTAAACGTTATTTATATTTTAATTGAATTTTTTATATTTCTTTTTGCAGCCTTAGGATTTTTCAGTTTTTTCGTTAGAAAATGTAGTGGTTTAGATTTTGGATGCGAATATGAAACAATATTTTACATTCAAGGAGTTGTCAATCTATCATTTGTAATATACGCAAGACAAAAATTTAAGCAACAATCATTTGCAGATAGAGTTAGTAATCTCTTTTTAGCTAGTATAATACCGATTAGCATAATTAACTTTATGATTTATGAATTTACATACTCTAAACTTAGGATATTTACCTTACTAATTGTTAATATGCTAATCATTCTATTATTGGTGATTTTGTCATTAAGAATTCATTTTAAAAAGAAATTTCGAGGGAAAAATGATAGATGACTGCTACGACTCCACTTGTTATAGCTTGGTAAACCAGTGCTGGTGTGCATTGATTGTAATGGTTGCAGAATGCCAACATAGAAACCAGTCAAACATCTTCCTTTCTGAAAGCATTGTGAATCAGGAAAGGCTAGAGATAATTGACGATTTTGACACTACAGGCATTAAAGTAATGGATATAATGCACAATCCTGAGAATCATCAGTATTATAGGCAGAACAATGCCAAGTTTGCCGACGTCATTACCAAGATATTGAACAATAATAATTTTGAGATTGCTATTAAAACTGTAAAAACGACAAATGACAACACTACTCTGAGGATGAAGCATGTTAACAGCGATTTCTCAGTGAATTATACCGATGCTGTTGGCAGCAGCAGCAAGCCTGTTGTGCTGGCAAGAGGCTTGTGGAGCAACCTCCTTACTTGGTTGGATTTCGGCCAGGAACTGGCATTTGACCAAGAAAATGCAAGGGATGTGTGGCTTATCGAGATTACCGGAGGCCCCACTATTGACGGAGATTGCCAGCCAAATGGAAAGTATGCTTGCCCTAACTATGGATACGAAGATTTAACTGATTATTACTGGCCTGCGCTCATAACTGGCGTTCAGAATTACTCTGGACAGAAAACTCTTGATTACGTTGGATTCTCAAATGGGTGCAGAGTAGGTCTAGATGCCCTTAAGAACTGGTCTGCTTCTGGGAAAAGTAATGCAGGATATGTGTTTGATTCAACAACTGGAAGCTATATCTTGTCTGACTTATCCACTCAGCCAGTTGACAGGTTTATCGGTGTTGGATGCCCTGGAGCTTTTGAGGGTGAATCGGCGTTTAGCGAAAATTTTGGTCAACATGGGCAGGATGTGTTAGATTTCTTTGCAAGAAATGGAGCAGAGCATGTAACTGGAAGAGATATTGGGTTAAGGTTACAAGAAGAATGCGGATTTTTCGATATAAAATGTCAGATTGCAGCTACTAGTTTACAAGAAGTGGGAGAGAATAGAATTTCTAGAAATCTTGGGTCAGATTACTTAAATTTTATTACTAGCGCAGCAGACCAACAACCGGGATTAAACTTACAAATCCCAAGATTATTAATAATTTATGGAGAACATCCTTCTGGATTAGAACAATTAAGCGATGGTGTCGTAACAGCAGAAGATGCGTTTGCAATATTAGCTGCTGTTAATGGCACCAGTGAAGGCATTTTAAGAGTTAATGGCGTAGACCACTCTCAATTACCGGACAACGGAAACACGAAATTTTTGATAAGGAGGAATTTAAATGACTGAAGAAAAACTACGTCTAAAAAACAAGAGGATAAAATACTGTATTATTGGGATTATTTTTGGTATTTTTGGTGCTATTTATGGATTTTTATCCTATAAGTACAATATTGGGGAATCGTTAAGTGGGATTTTATTCGTGCTACCTTACAAATTCTATCTTAAGGTATACCCTATCCTAAATTTATGCCCTTATGATACAACATCTTTGTGTGCTTGGTTTGGCTTGTCGCTAGTTGTATTTACCGCTCCCATATATTACGGAGCATTGGGGTATTTAATCGGCTATATAGTCGAAAAAATGTCAAAGAACAAAAAATGATTGAACTTCAAGAACAAGAAATTATTGGAATAGAAGCTTTCAGCTGGATAGATAGAATTGGAAACCCTGCCAGTGACATAGATGGCGATATAGCATCAGTAAAGAAGCTTGTATCTGCCAAAGACCTGTTCTTCAACCGCGATTTGCTTACGCAGGAAAGGACAACGGTTATTGATGATTTGGACTTGACAGGGATTGGGGTTGCCGACTTGTTAAGGAGCCCTTCAAACTTTCCTTATTATTCTGACAGGACATCTGATAGGTTCGCTACAGTAGTGGAAAGAATACTGAATAATAACAACTTCGAGATTGCCGTTAGGACAGTAAAAACCACAGATGGCACCTCTTACGGGCAAAATACAACTTTGAGATTGAAGAACGTGAATTCTGACCTAAGCAATAATTACAAGGATGTGCTGGTGAATGGCTCCAAGCCTGTTGTCATGTCTGGAGGCATATTCTCAACCTTAACCGCATGGGAAAACGGAAACTCCAGAAATGGGTTAGCTAACGACTTGGTGAATGATGGCCATGACGTGTGGGAAATAGAGATGAACGGCGGGACTAACACGGAATGTGATACGTGCCCTGATTATACATATCAAGACCAAGTGGATTACTTCTGGCCTGCTTTAATAGCGGGAGTGATGAATTATTCCGGCAAGAATAAGATTAATTACATAGGACACTCTAACGGGTGCAGGGTTGCTTTATCTTCACTGAATTCGTATTCTCATGGGAAAAATAATACAGGTTACACTTTCAATTCAGAAACAGGAGAATACGATATAAGTGTTGACTTGCCAAATCTGCCTGTTGATAAGTTCTTTGGAGTGGCTTGTCCTGGGGTTTTGAATGATGATACTTCTTTTACTTCATCCACAAGGGTCAATGTAATCCCTATTATAGGTCCAAAGCTGGGCTATTTTACTATGGATTTAATATCTGATCCACATGTTAAAATGAGGGATTTTACAATAAGGGCCTTGCCCTTCTTATTGAATCGTGGTGAAATTAGTTTAGGTAATTCACTCCTAACTATTGGAACTTTAATAGAACCGAGTGAAATATCAAGAAATCTATTGGACTACTATGTCAACCTATCAGTTCAAGATTCGTCAACGTTTGTCGTTTCGAGTGTTGATGTAGGAAAAATTGAGTTATTTAATGGTAAGCCATCGGATTTTATTGTTCCTTTTGAAGATCAACAATCAATATTAGATGGGTTAACCATATCTGAAAAGAGCGGTACCTCTATCAGTACTGGATTGTTTCCAATTCCTCTGATAAATGATCACGCTTCTATGAAGGATAATAGCAAAGTCAAAACAAATATTAGGGAGGAACTAAAATGAAATCCGATGTCTTAGACAATCTGGAAAAACCAATCTACGCATCGTTTTTTATTGCATTTGCAATGACTTTTTTATTTTACACTGTTTACATAATTGGAGGAGTATTCTATAAGATCATTCCTTTCTCTTTAGTATCTTATGTAGTGATGATAATTGTCTGTAATTATATCTTGCAAAAAATATCGACAAGAAATGATATGCTAAGTAAGAGCATAGCAATCTCGTCATTAATAATCCCGTTATTCTCTATTTTATTGCTCGTGTTGGGTAAATTTGTAGGGTCGTTTAATCAAGAGACGCAGTTTATCACTCTTGAAATTGGTGGACCATTAGTTATTGTTGTGGCTTCTTTTCTATCTGCAATTTTAGAATTTAGGAACTCTAAAAGCAAAATAAGTTTTATCGCAATTCTAGCTAAAACATTCCTGTTTTATCTTATTGTATCAATTTTAGTTGTAATTGTATCTATAATTCCAATTGTATTTTTAAATCCAATAATAGGTTAAAATATGGAAAACGGAAACTCAGGGAACGGCCTTGCAAATGACCTATTATATGACGGCCATGAGCAGGAGATTAAATGATAGATAAAACGACCAGATGGATTGCATACTTAATCCTGCTAGTCTTAGCCGCATCCTTCGCCTCTGCCGCCAACATGACGATAAGCCAGCTCATAAATTCCTATGATTATTCCTATTACAACGGGACTATAAATGTAACTTCTTACAATGACTATATGATTGACAAGGATTCCAACGGAAAGAACGACACTCTGATAATAAACTTGACAACAGACGCAGGCAGCGGAACTTTCACTTTCATAGCCGAGATAGACAACGGAGACAGCATACTGGTGAACAGCACTTTAAAGGCTTTGACTGCATCAGACAAGTCAGCAGACATAAGATTCCCATCAGAGCTGCTTTCAAAAGAGAGATTCAACTACAGCATAAGGATTAACAACAATAATGAGAGCCTGGTTTTCAGGAAATTCAATATAGAGATAAAGAAGTATACAAACTATGAAACAGGCACAGCCATCCTCTCTACAGCGGATGAAAATGTAAATAACAATTTCCTGAGAATAAACCTTACAATAAATTCAACAGCAGCCACAACAGAGAATATTACTGTAACTTTAGCATATAACTCATCCACAATCTCAAAGACAGAACAAAAGACGTTAAGCACTGGAATACAGACAATGTCAATAGACTTTGACAATGAGACAGTTAAAAGCACTCATTTTTATGGCAATTTCACCATACTCTCAGCAGTGATAGGCAGTAAGGCTTTTGACATCAATACAAACACTTCAGTTTATAATTATGAGGATTTTGCCCAAACTTCCTACATAAAATCAATTTCTGACGGAAAAACAGACAGCAACAATAACAACCTTTCAGAATTTTTGGAAATAAACTTCACTATTGAAGTCAAGGAAGCGGCCACATACACTGTAAGCTATGATTTGTATGATGAATTTGACAATTTTGTCACAAATATAAGCAAAAGCCAGTCCTTGAACACAGGAAACCAAAAAATACAGACCTTAGCCAATGGAACTCAAATCTACAAGGCAAAGGTAAACGGCCCTTACTTATTGACATACGCAAAGCTTTCAATAGGCAACGACACAAAGGACATACTGTTTGATGCGCATACAACAAACCAAAGCTTCTACACTGACTATGAAAGGCCTCCGCTACCCGATCTTAACGTAAGCATTGATGTCTTTTTTGATGAATCTACAAATGCGACGAATATAACTGTAAACATAAGCAATGACGGGACAGCCCCAGCCTTTAATGTATTCCTGGACATTTTTGACAATACTACTTATAACAATAACAGGAGCGATGCCTTCCTGGATGTTGGAGAGTCTATTGCCTACAAATTTAACATAACCGGCAGCTCAAACGCAACTTTATATACGGCAATAGCCGACTTTGACAATCTTGTGGATGAAAGCGATGAAACCAACAACATAGCCCAAAACACAGAATCAGCAGCCCAGGTTGTTTCCCTAGCCATAGACTCAATAACCGAAATCCTGAGCAACGGAACCCTAAAAACGTTTGAATTTATTATCCATAATGACGGCGACACAGAAGTTACAGATATTTACTGGAATTTTGACACTGATGACAATAATATTATCCAGAGCACTGAAAACATAACCTCGCTGGCAGCAGGAGAAAGGGCTTTTGTTTACTTAAAGCATAATTTTAGCACTCAGGGCACTTTTAATGTAAAGGCTAACGCAACAGGGCTTTCACAAAGCGGGGAAGTTTCAGCCTTTTTGACATCAACTGTAAGCATTGGAGACTTAATAATCAGCTCATTTGATGATTTAAGCCTAATAGGGCAGGATGCGATATTTGAGTTTAATGTGCTGAACAACCAGGAAGGCAACCTTTCGGACATAAACTGGACATTAAGCGCAGGGGATGGGTCAATAATCAACGCAACCCAGACTGTAACCCTGTCAGGCAACGAAACCATCTTTGGCTATGTCAAGCATTCTTATGCCTCAACTGGCACTTTTAATGCCTCATTAACAGCAGAAAGCGGCTCAATAAGCGATTCTGCAAGCACAATAGTGGAAATAGCAGACCAAACCGAAAACATGCTGCTTGACTTTGAATTGGCTTCCCAGAATTCAACAAAAGCGACTTTCAGCTTTAAGATTAACAATACGGAGCAGGGCAACTTAACAGGAATTAACTGGACTTTGGATAACGGGGAAAGCATAATGGCCGCTTCATCATTAATAAATCTTGAAGAAAATGAGACGCTACTTGTTTTTGCTTCACACAGCTATCCCAATACCGGAGATTATGGGGCTACAGCCACAGCATTTACAGACTCAATCTCTGATTCAGACACTATCAGCTTTGATTTGGAAGATATTGAGCTGAGAAATCTTACAATAATGAATGCAAGCGGGAATTACAGGCTGTTTGAGATTGTCATAGAAAATGCCCTTCCAACAAACCTGACCAACGTCTCATGGGCATTTGACACTAAAGACAGCAATGTAATAAACAGCACTTCCATCTTGATATTGCAGCCGGAAGAAGCAGCTTTCGTCTACGTAAGCCATAATTTCTCCACGACAGGAAGCTATAATGTAAATTTTCTATATAATTTTCACTACTAATAAATAATAAAACCGCCGAGACTGGGACTTTCACCAACGATAGCCATCGCGGGACTGAGCGAAGCGAATGTCGCGCAGATGTCAACGGGCTACCGTTGTTTTGAACCCAGATGCCCTTGCGGGCCAGGCTTACACGTTTCCTGATTTCCAGGCCTGTGCAATGCCGGGTTATGCGATCTCGGCGCAGGAGTTAAAAGAATTTTAGCCCATTTAAAAAAGTTCCCAATAAAAATCTTTAAATACTGGATAATGTGCTCAATTTTATGGCAATGATGCGCACAGCAAACCCAGCGCTGAACAAGAGCACATTTGAAAATCTTGCTTCAACAGGGAACGAGTACATGACGATAGACGGCACCGTCAACAGATCCTTTATCCTGCTGATACTTCTGCTTGTCCCCGCATTTTATACATGGGGCCTTTTCCTTCAGCAAAGCCCCCTCATAATGCCTTTCTTATGGGGAGGGCTTATCGGCGGGCTTGTAGTTGCCCTCATAACAGTATTCAAAAAGCAGTGGGCGCCTTATACTGCTCCCATTTATGCGATGCTTGAAGGCCTTGTGTTGGGCGCTTTGTCATCAATGATGGAGCTTTTATTCCCGGGCATAGTCATTCAGGCGGTCGCTTTGACTTTTGGAACGATGCTGTGCCTGCTTTTCGCCTACAAGTCAGGCTGGATAAAAGCCACTGAGAATTTTAAGCTGGGAGTGGTTGCAGCTACGGGCGCGATATTTGTAATCTATATGCTTACCTTCATACTTGGCTTTTTCAGCATAAACATCCCTTACATACATGATTCAGGGCTGATAGGCATAGGATTCAGCCTTTTTGTTGTCGTCATTGCAGCACTTAACCTTGTGCTTGACTTTGACTTCATAGAGCAGGGCGCAAACAGCAAAGCCCCTAAATACATGGAATGGTATGCTTCCTTTGGATTAATGGTCACTTTAATCTGGCTGTATATAGAAATTCTTAGGCTTCTTTCAAAGCTTAGGAGCAGGGATTAAACCTTACCCAAATCTCGGGTTAGCAGCTTTCGCCCAATTTACGTATTAGCCGAAGTATCGTTGAAGCTCCGTAGGTCCTCGGAAAGCAACAGACCATCCGATTAGCTTTCCGGGACTCAAGAAAACCTTCGGTTTTCTGAGCAGAAAATCCCTGATTTTCTTGCTCCTGAAAATCAGAAATTTTCATGAGAGCCAACCCTCTCAACTCTTTTGCTGTGAGAATAAAATGGGCTCACCTTTGGCTGCTAACCCTCACCGAAATAAAACTCAAGAACTCTAATCAATCATCTCAATCTCAATATTCAAGCCCTCAGGAATAGGCACTCTCATAACCAGCCTTAAAGCCCTCTCATCCAGCCCCAAATCAACTAATCTCTTGTGGATTCTCATTTCATACCTTTCCCATGTGGCAGTCCCTTCGCCGTCAGGGCTCTTCCTGGTGGTTACTTTAAGCTTCTTTGTAGGAAGAGGAATAGGGCCTCGCATGACAACTCCGGTCTTCTGGGAAATATCCTTTATGTAGCTGCATACCTCATTGATCTTGTTGATGTCAATGCTTGCTAATTTTATTCTTGCTTTTTGCATTTTCACACCGGAGTTTGCCACATGAAAAGCTTAGCTGGCCATGATCCCTTTCGGGGTAGCTAAGAAGGCCATTTAGGCCTTCTTGACAAGGTCGATGCACATGCCGGCTGCGACTGTCGCGCCGGAATCCCTGATTGCGAACCTTGCAAGCTGAGGAATTTCTTTCTGCCTTTCTATGACTAGTGGCTGAACTGGCTTGAGCTTTACAATAGCTGCGTCGCCGTTCTTAATGAAATCAGGCTTCTCCTCCTTTACAGCGCCTGTTGCGGGGTCAATCTTCTTCTCTATTGAAATGACCTGGCATGCAACCTGTGCTGTGTGGATATGGAATACAGGAGTGTATCCTACCGTGACAACAGTTGGATGGTTCAATACAACAATCTGCGCAGTGAATTCTGAAGCGACTGTCGGTGGATTGTCCATATGGCCGAGGACGTCGCCTCTTGCTATATCCTTCTTTCCAATGCCTCTCACGTTAAATCCTATATTGTCGCCAGGCTCTGCCTGCTGCATCTGCTCGTGATGCATCTCTATTGTCTTGACTTCTCCCGGGACTCCTTTGCCTTCCCTGCCAGGAACAACTATGACTTTGTCGTTGACCTTCATTATTCCTGTCTCAACCCTTCCAACAGGGACAACGCCGATTCCCGTGATATTATACACGTCCTGGATAGGAAGCCTCAATGGAAGGTTTGTCGGCTTCTCAGGCTCTTTTAGCAAATCAAGCTGCTCAAGCAATGTGGGGCCTGAATACCATGGCATATGTGTTGGCTTCTTGACAATGTTTTCCCCTAATAGGGAAGCGAGCGGCACGAAGGGAATCTGGTCAGGCTTGTAGCCTACGCTCTTAAGAAGTGCAGTTACCTGCGCCTTTGTATCCTCAAATTTCTTTTGGTCATACTGGACCATGTCCATCTTGTTGATTGCAATTATCAGCTGCCCTACTCCCAATGTTCTGGAAAGGAAAACGTGCTCTTTTGTCTGAGCCTGGACGCCGTCATTTGCTGAAACTACAAGGACACCCGCATCAGCCTGCGAAGCGCCAGTAATCATGTTCTTGACAAAATCCTTATGTCCTGGAGCGTCTATGATTGTAAAATCAAACTTTGGCGTTTCGAACTTCTTGTGGGCAAGGTCTATCGTAACACCCCTTTCCCTCTCTTCTTTGAGATTATCCATGACGAACGCAAATTCAAAGCCGCCCTTTCCGAGCTCTTCAGCCTTTTCCTTCAGCTTCCTCATCTCCTGCTCCGGGATGTTTCCTGAATCAAATAGGAGCCTTCCGACTGTTGTGCTCTTGCCGTGATCTACATGACCTATAAAAACAATATTCATATGTGTCTTGTTCCTTGCCATTATTTACCACCATTCGTATTTTTTAGCATTAATTTTATAGCTGTTGGGAATCGCAGGCTGTTTATAAAGGTTATGGTTTTATTATATCGTGAAATGAATACTTTTAAAGAGAGAAATTAGCAAAAATAAGCAAAAAAACAAGCCTAAGCCCCTACTTGAGCATCAGTAAGGCCCTTCCTGCTTCTTATCTGCCTTGTAATCTTCTCCTGAAGCTCATCCGGCATCTTCTCATACATCTGGTCGATTACGCTGCTTGAGCCCCTGCCTTGCGTAGCGCTCCTTAAGTCAGAGCTCCAGCCAAACATTTCCCCAACCGGAAGTTTTGCCTTTACCATCATCATGGCGCCTTCCTGCTGCGCGTCAAGGAGCTGGCCCCTCTTGTTGGATATCAGCTTGGATATTTCGCCGAGAAAATCAGCAGGCGCATCTATTTGAAGAACCTGCATAGGCTCATACAGCTGCGGCCTTGCAGTCATCATGCTTGTCCTGATTCCATCCCTTACAGCAGGATAAACCTGTGCAGGGCCCCTGTGAATCGCGTCTTCATGCAGCTTCATGTCTGTAAGGATGACCTTGACTTTGATGCACGGGTCCTTTGCTATGGGCCCGGCTTTCATGACATCCTCGAACATGTCGAGAATGAGATCGAGAACCTCGCCGATATGCACCTGCCCTCTTGTAGCATCCACAAATAGATTTCCCTGGAAAATTTCCTTGACATTCAGCGCTTCCTTGTTGTCCCAGCCGCATTCAACCAGTTTGTCCCTGATGTTCAAATCCTTTTTTTTGATTCGCATTTCAGGCAATTCGCCTTTCTTTATAGTTTCTGCAGTAGCATCATCCAGCGGCTCTACCTTGAAAAAGAAATGGTTGTGCTTGTTGGGCGTTTTGCCCATGGCCTCTTCTCCCTGCTTTGCTATAGTTTCCCTATAGACAACAATAGGGGGGCTGGTCTGCACTTCAACGCCTTTCTCGGTCCTGATCCTGTTCTCTATGACTTCAAGATGAAGCTCGCCCATGCCGTGCATAAGATGCTCTCCTGTCTCTTCATCAATCTCGATAAGGATAGTGGGGTCTTCCTTGTTCACCTGCCTAAGGACTTCAATGAGCTTTGGAAGGTCTGAAGGCTTCTTAGCTTCAATCGCTTTCGTAACGACGGGGTCAAATATGTGCGTGATTTTTTCAAAAGGCTCTGTTTCTCCAAGCGTGACAGTTTCGCCGGCATGCGCCTTCAGCCCTGCAACCCCTATTATATTTCCTGAAGGGACATTATCCACTATTTCCCTCTTCGCTCCGTTGTAGACGAAAACCTGCTGTATCTTTCTCTGCTGCTTCAGCCTGTTTAAATAAGCGTCAACACCCTTTTTCATGGTCCCTGAAAATAAGCGGCCTGCAGAAATCTCTCCTGCCTGAGGGTCAACAACAATTTTCGTAATCACAAAAAATAAAGGCCCCTCAGGATTGCAGGTGATAAGGGATTTGCCTTCCTCGCCTTCAAGGTCTCCATGCCATAGCTTCGGGATGCGGTATTCCTGCGCCTGCACGGGATTCGGCAAATGCTTTACTACCATGTTAAGCACGACCTCATGCAATGGAGCCTTGTCTGCAAGCTCCTTGTACCTTTCTCCGCTCTGGTAGCACTCAATGACATCCTTGAATGTTATTCCCTTCTGCTTCATATACTGGACTGAAAGCGCCCAGTTGTGGAATGCGCTTCCGAAACACACAGAGCCGTCCTGCACATTTACCTGCCATTTCTCGCCCCATCCCTTCGGGGCTATGTCCATGATAAGCCTGTTTACTGCAGTTATGATTTTGACAAAGCGCTCCTGCATCTGCTCCGGAGTCAATTGAAGCTCTTTTATCAGCCTGTCCACTTTGTTTATGAAAAGCACCGGCTTTACCAGCTCTCTCAGTGCCTGCCTCAAAACCGTTTCTGTCTGCGGCATTATGCTTTCAACAGCATCCACAAGGACAATGGCTCCGTCTGCAGCCCTCATCGCCCTTGTAACATCGCCCCCGAAATCAACGTGGCCCGGCGTGTCAAGAAGGTTGATGAGGTATTCCTCAGTTCCCAGTGTGTGTACCATGCTCACTGATGCAGTGTCGATTGTGATTCCCCTTTCCTGCTCGTCTGCATGGAAGTCAAGCTTAAGCGCTTTCCCTGCATCCTCCTTCGACATCATGCCCGCGCCCGCAAGAAGGTTGTCTGAAAAAGTCGTCTTGCCATGGTCAATGTGCGCGCATATTGCTATATTTCTTATATGGCCCGGAATCTTCATAATCCTAAGAACCTTGTCAACCATCTTTTCTGCCATTTACTCACCCTTCCATAAAAGCTCAGGCTTTGTGGCAGTCTTTTCTTCTGTCGGGAAAATTGTGTGTATCAGCTCAAAAGGCCTGAACCACAGCTTGATTTCCCTTTCTGCTTCTTTCCTGCTCTCTGAAGAATGGACTACATTTTCAAAAACTCCCTTTGTCGTTATCCTTCCATATCTTCCCCTGATTGAGGTAGGCCTTGCCTCTTCCGGATTTGTGGAGCCTGCAACCTCCCTTACTTTGGCGCATGCATCCTCCCCTTCATAAACAAGCGCAAGAACCCTTTTTACATGGAATTCTCCCATGATATACTGTATAAGCTCTCCGAAGAATTTCTGCTCCTTGAGGTGCTGGTAATGCTCCTCTGCAAGCTCCTTGGTCACCTGGACAACTTTTGCGCCTACAAGGATAAGGCCCGTGTCGGAAAGCTCTGTTATTATATTCCCGACAATGCCTTTTGCAAGCCCGTCCGGCTTTATCAATACAAGGGTCTGTTCAGCTGCCATTTTACTTCTTTGCTCTCTTTTCAAAGCGGGAGCTCCACTGTGTCCTTATTGGCTTCCTCCTCAGCTTGAGCATGTTCTTCTCGCATTTCATGCTGCAGAAATAAAGCACTTTTCCATCTTTCTGCACGAACATCTTTCCCGTCCCAGGCCTAAGGTTCTCGCCGCAAAAAGTGCACTTTACCATCAGACCGCACCCCTTCCTGCCTTCTCAAGCTGCCTTGCCTCGAATTCTGTTTCGCGAAGCATGAGCACATCCCCTTTCCTTACAGGCCCCCTTACATTTCTCCTCAAAACTTTGTTTTTGTCCCTTCCGTCAAGGACTCTGCAGCGTACCTGTATCGCTTCCCCTCTTGTTCCTGTCCTGCCTATCACTTCCTCGACTTTTGCAGGGGTAGCAAATGTGAAAGTGACAGCCCCTTTCTTTTCCTGCTGCTGTTGTGGCGGCCTTCTCTGCTGGTCTTTTTGTTCTTCTGCCATTTTATCTCATTTATTGCTTTAAAAGCTCTTTGAGTATGTCCTTTGCATCCCCTTCCTGTACTATGGCAACGGCGCTTGTTCCCTTGTCTATGCCTGCTGCCGCCCCCAATTCCTCTTTGCTGGGAACTTGGACGCATGCAACGCCTTTCTCTTCTGCAAGCAGCGGAAGGTGCATCACGATTTCCGGCGGAGAAACATCCTTGGCAACAACGACAAGCTTTGCCTTGCCCTTCTCTATTGCCTTTGTCACTTCATTTGTTCCTTTCCTTATCTTTCCCGTAGCCCTTGCTACCTCTATTGCTTCATAAGCCTTGTCAATCATTTCCTTCGGCAGCTCTGTCATAGCCATATTCTCACCTTTGTTGTTTTATTTGGCGAGGTAATAGAAAAAATTACCTCAATCAGGCTTTTTAAAGCCCTCATCTATCACTGGTGCATTTCAGGAATCTGAGGCTGTTTAAAAAGGTTATGTTTTGGCACTTTAGCTTAATTCTTTATTACATGGTGGTAACAAAATAGAAAGATTTAAATATGGGCTGAATCAATATTCCCTGCATGGTAGATAATGGAATATCCCCTTATCCAGTCGCACAAGGGGCAGTGGGAAACGGTCTAGTGCTAAACAATGCAAGGCTCAGATACGAAATTGTAGTTAAGTTGATAAAAGAGAGAGATCCCTTTTTCGGTGGAAAACTTCAGAATAACGGCGGCATAGAGGCTCTTTTAAAAGTTCTTGATCCAAATAAGCTGGGAGCTCAATCATGGAAGAGGCCTGATGGCAAAGGAGTGTTTTATCTTACTGGCACCTTGCCATATGAGCACATTGATGGCAATCAATGCGTAAGTGACGCCTCAATTTTATTATGGGGGGCTAATGAGAGGGAGAATCTAAGAGTGACAATCACTCCGGAGGATACTATTAGGACGAATGAAGGCAAATTTCCCCCAGATCGTATGCCTGTCGAAAGCCGTATGGATTTGCAGTTTTACTGTCCTTTACCGGATGATTATAAATCGAAGGGATTGAATCCGAGAGATTTTGCAGTAGGATTTGTGACTCATCGTGAAGGAAAGAAAGACCAGATTTTTAGGTATTATAGCGCTGCTTTGCGCATTTCCAATTTGCTGGGCGCCAGGTTGATTTATTTTCCTGAGAACAGCGATGAAGTGAAGGAATACTTATCATTGGCAAGCAAGAGCAGTTTATCTTCCAAAGGGAAAGGCGGCATCGTGTTATCAGTGGCAAACACTTCGCCCGAAGGAATAAATGAGCTGATTGCCAACATTAGTGCTGGAAAAGCCCTGCCTGCGGGCTATGATATCGCTTCCGTCGTGGCGGCAATCAACAGTGGACAGACGGCAATGCAAAATCCTGCACAAAGCGGGGCAATAAGCGCAATCCTCACAAAACCCCAACTTACATGGGCCGAGGCAATGAAGGATTTCAAGAAGCAGTATACATTTTTTGGGCAGCGCATTGACAGGGCAGTGAAATCAGCTACATCTGGGTCTGCAATTGAAACCATGCTTAATGGGGAAATATATAGGGTCTTAAGATACAAAAAAAAATTTACAAGAGGAGTCCTTGCAGGAGAATGGACGCTAGAAATAATAGTTCAATATCGCCCCGACATGAGTGACGAACATCTAACCATCTATTCAAGAGCTTCAAAAGATGAAATCGAAAAAAATAATGCTCAGAATAGAGAAATAGTATTGACTATGGTTGTTGATTATGGCGGTAAGGCGCATAAACAAAATACATCGGCTCAAGCCAACGGTAAAGCGATTGCAGTAATAATGAGAATACCGGGCCAAAGAGAGTTTAATAAAGATGACTTAATGCATCAAATAATTGAGGAGTCTCTTTATGTTGTTGCGCAAGATCTAGGTGCGGATCCCAGCAGGGCAGGTGTGGGAACTGTAATCAACAAACTCAGGCAAACCAAATGAGATTAAATACGATTATGATCTTATTTTTAAGATGATATCAAACAATAAACTGCTATTGTAGCAGTGATTTAATATTGAAATTATCATACTTAATTTAGGACACTTCGAACTCAAAGGATAAACTCACTTCTCAAACCACTTCAGCGCCTCATTAAACTCTTTCCCGTCAATATCCTGCCACAATTTCTTTGAATGGAATACTTTCGCATTCACAGAATCCCAAAGCAGGAGCGAAGTGTTCTTTCCCCGGTTATTGTTTATTATCAGCTCAGGCGGAATGAAATAAGACGAATACAGATTCTCTTTCACTAAATCCTTGTCAATCAGCTCAGGGTCCATCTTTCCTGCCTTTACCTGCATGGCAATTATCTTGAATGCATCCAGCATCTCTTCCTGCCCGTCATAGTTTATGCAGAAATTCAAAAACATGCTGTCGTAGTCTTTTGTCCCGTCTATCGCATTTTTTATGGATTCAATCACTTTTCCGGGCAGATGGTACCATTTCCCTAGGACAGATACCTTTACCTTGTTCTCATTCACAAGCTTGCTCCTCGGAAGGTGCTCAAAGAATGATGCGAGGGAATCAAGATAGGCATCATAGAACTCTCTGTTCAAGTCCACTTTTTCTGAAAGCGCATAAAAAGTCATTACAGGGATTTTCAGCTCTGCCTGCATTTCAACAAGCTCCTTGACCCTTTCAAATGCCTTCTCATTCGCCTCTTTCAGCGACTTTTTATTTTCCAGAGCCCAGCTCTCTATGCCGTTCATGCTGAAAGCTGCATGCTTTGGCAATTTTGAAAAAGACCTTTTGGCGGCTCCTGTTATCTTCTGGAGCATTTCCATCCAACCACCCTTATTGACGTGCAAATGGTAAAGAACATTTATAAATGTTTTCCTTTTTTGCAAGGAAATGGCAGCCTTGCTTTTCATACCCTACACACTTGCACTCTTGGCTTTAGGCTGGGCTTCATACACTGATTTCAAGACAAGGGAAGTGCCTGACTGGCTTAATTTCAGCCTTGTTGCTTCCGGAATCGGCATTAATCTTATTTTTTCGCTTGTTTTTCTTGATTTTTCTTATATTGCCAACAGCCTGCTGGGCTTTGGGCTGTTTTTTCTGTTAGGCATGCTGATGTTCTATACAGGCCAGTGGGGCGGCGGAGACAGCAAGATGCTGATGGGCTTGGGAGCGCTGCTGGGATTGGGGCTTTTCGACAAGCTGACATTTTCAGAAGTTGAATTATTTTCCTCCTTCCCTTTGTTTTTCAGCTTTTTCATAAACCTGCTTTTGGTCGGTGCTGTTTACGGGCTTGTGTGGAGCTTTTCCCTCGCATTTTTGAATTCAAAGTCTTTTTTGCAGGAGTTTAAAAGAATCAATAAAAGCAAGGATATTATGTTGTGGAAAAAAATTATCATAGTTGCCCTGGCAATTGCTTTCGGACTTATATTTTTCATTCAGAATCCAGCAGTAAAAGTGCCTCTTGCCTCCGCAGCTCTCCTAGCAGCCATCACCTTTTACCTTGTGCTTTTCATAAAAGCGATTGAGCACTCCTGCATGCTCAGGAGGGTTGCCCCAAATGTTTTGACCGAAGGCGACTGGGTAGCTGAAGATGTCAAATACAGGGGGAAAGTAATTGCCTCTCCAAAAGATTTGGGAGTTTCCAAGGAGCAGATAAAAAAATTAAGCTTGCTTTACAGGCAGAAGAAAATCAAGATGGTTTTGATGAAAGTCGGAATCCCTTTCATTCCGTCATTCTTTCTTGCTTTTGTTGTTACTCTGGCTTACGGGAATCTGATTTTGATGTTTGTTTAGTCAATGGTTTCCGCCCATTATGGTTATAAGTTCCCGCGGCGTAGCAGGTATCGGGCTTTTATCCATTTGGGCAATCCTATCTAACAGTTCTCCGCACCTGTCCGGTATCCTGAAAAGTTCATCTACTCCTTCGTGCGTTGCAATCCGTCTGGGCTTAGCGGGCGCATATTTCCGGTATATCTCTGAAACCCCTCTTTCAATCTCCATGACGGCAGGCAGAGCCGCTGAAACCATCATCAAGGCCAGCCCGAGAGACTCATAGACTTCCATGTTCTTGGTTTCCTCCCACGGTTTTTAACCTTTTCTGAAAAATTTATAAACCCGCAGCGTAATTTGAAGCTATGGCAGAAAAAAAGCCGCTTTATTCAGGCTGGTCCAAAATTTCATTGGTTGCGGCAATAGTCCTTTCCCTTGCAGTATGGCTTTTCTCCAGGCAGGAATTCTTCACTTCCGCATACTGGCTTTTCTGGCTTTACTTCCCGCTTATGATGCTGCACCATTTCGAGAAATTCACTTTATCGGACTTTAGAGGGTGGATAAACAAAGTTTGTTTCAAAAGCAATGATGCAAATTTTCCGTTAAAAGATGAAACAGCATTTTATTTTAACGTTGTTTTAGGTTATTTAATCCCTCTTGCTTTAATCCTATTGGCGCCTTATTCTATTGTATTCCCAACAATAGCTGTAATGTACGCACTTAATCTTGCATGGTTCCATATCTCCTACACTGTCGGCGAGAGGGCATATTCTCCGGGATTTTTTACAAGCATCTTTCTGCTGCTGCCGTGGGCGCCAATCACTTTCTACCATTACGTTTCTAATGGTGAATTAGAAGTCTGGATGATTGGCATTGCCTTCATTCTGGGGTTGGCAATGCATTATTCTCTTTTTTTCAGGATGAGATTGAGGCTGCAGGGAAAGTGAGAGTTCTTACAATATTTGAATCATGTGCCAATTACAAATTTAAATTTTTAAACTCTCTAAAAACCAGTTAAAAGTTTCTCTACCGCTTCAGGTAAATGTGGCATTTTGTCATCCATATACAACAGAATTTCCTTATCATAAAAGTTTTGTTCAAAAGCCTTCTTGAGTTCCGGATATGTTGAAATATCATCGCCCCATAGTTTCATTGTAGTATATGTAACAAGCTGCTCTTCAAAATTTACATAAGGGTTATGACAGTTTTTGAAATATATGTCATCATACCCATTCAACTTCATCAAATTATTAAATTTTTTATTAAATTTACTTTGCTGGTATATAAAACAAAATAATCTTAACCTCAATGGTATACTGGGATTTTTGTATAATCCAATGATTTCATTTATTTTAGGGATATCCTGTGGAAAAATTTTCCAACCATATCTGAAGTCAGGTCCAAGCCAATAATGAACAAACTCATGAGTTACAATTCTCAGTAAATAATCAAACTTACTCGTATTTGTTGGATTTATTTTGAGAGTCCATTTTCCATTATCTTCACAAAGGCCGCCAGCCTTTCCTGTAACAAAAGTATAACGTATCTTAAGTTTAGGGAGACTAAATCCAATATCAATATTTTTAATTTTTTGAAGAACAATTTTCTTTGCTTTCAGTATTCTAAAGTAATGGATGGGGTACATAAATAGGTCAAAAACACTTACCTGTTCATTTGTATAGTCTTGCATAACGTAGCGAACAGAAACTAGTATTTAAACAGTAGTGAAGGCAAGTTAGAATAAGTATCAAATCATGTAGAATCTGCCTACTTCCCCTAAAACTCTCCACAGAAATCAAAATCCCAACAGCATATACTGCAGGAATTAAAACTGGGTTAAGGTATCTTCCTCAGCTGCTTGGTGAAATAATCGTCTTCCTCGTCAGCAGAAATGTAGTCGGGAGCATCAAGCTGCCTTACAGCCTTCTCCTTCTTCTCAGCCTCAAACGAGCCTATGTTCTTTGCCCCTTCTTTTAATTTCAATTCAACAGTGGACATTTCCTCCTCGTCAAGCTGCTTCGGCTGCCACTGCAGATTTATGCCGTCATTCTCATGCCTTGGAATGATGTTAACCATGAAATGCGCGACAGTTTGCCCTGCCGGAACCCCGTTAGCGATGAATATGTTGGTTCCCTGCGCCTTCAAAACATCAAATACAGCGGAGCTTATCTTGTTGGAGATGCTGAAGATTTTCGCAAGCACGGGGTCGGGAACCTGCTCTATTATGGGATAATGCTCCTTCGGGAAGACAAAGCAGTGGCCGGGATTTGCGCCATTGACATCAAGCACAGCAAGTATCTGTTCGTCCTCGTAAACCTTCTTTGAAGGTATCTTTCCCTCTATGATTCCGCACACCAAGCAGCCGGGCTTTGTCATTTTTTCGCCCCCAGGACGCGCGCGATATCATCAAGGTCTATGCCGCCGCCTTCATTTCCAGCATTTTTTTCCGATTCACTTTTTTCTTCTGCTTTGTCTTTTGGAATGCCTTTGCCCTCTTCTCTGTTTTTTTTATTGTAGTCTTTTTCCGATGTTTTTTTTGGCTGCGGGCCCTTCCAATCTTTTTTCTCTGTTGTTCCATCCTTTCTCTCTATTGTTCTCTCCTTTGAAAAATCTTTATCCCCTGCCTTTTCCCTGAAATCAGCGATAACCTCTTTCTTCCCCCTTGGCTCCCTTTCAAACGTGCCTCCAAGGTGCATCGCTATCTTTTCGGCAATGCCGTCCATTTGCTCCTCTGTCATGGCTTTCTGCGGCAGCTCAAAATTCACCCCATCCTTGTCTTTTCTTGGAATTACATGTATCATGAAGTGCTGCGCTCTCTGGCCTGCTGCCACCCCATTCGCTACAATTATGTTTGTTCCCTGCACTTCAAGAGAGCGAAGCATCGCGTTTGAGAGCGCCTTTGCAGCCATGAACAAATGCCCTATCTCGTCTTCAGGGATTTGGGGCATTATGGCATAGTGCTCCTTCGGCATAAGCAAAACGTGCCCCGGATTTGCAGGGTTTATGTCCAATACTGCAAGGCTTTTGTCATCCTCAAAGATTTTCCTTGACTGCACTTTCCCGGAAATAATATGGCAGAATATGCACTGCTGCTTTTGGAACTCTTTCAATTCTTCAGGAGACATGCTCTTGATTTTCTCCTGCAGCTCCTTTATCCTCTCTTCATCCATCTGTTCAGCCATTTTCTTTCGATGGTTTGATTTTTATCCTTTTTACCTTTATGCCGACAGCGCGGGCATCATCACTCCCCTGCTCATAGCCTGTGAAAGTTATCTTGTCAATGAACTTCCCTTCTCCGAAGTCAAATTCGGTTTTTCCATAGGCGCCTTCGGAGATGCCGCATTCAAGGCTTATTTCTCCTGTTTTTATTTCATTCCCTGCCTGCACAAGGCAGGCTCCCTTATCGCGCCTGCAGCACCAGTCTATATCAATCTTTTCAACATTTCTGCTTACAGGAACTTCCACATTGGAATCTGCCAATTCCACGCAGTCAGGGCTGCTGCATACGGGCTTGTCTATGTACAATGTTCCATCCCCTTTCTCAAGGACAATGCCATCATCTTCATGGCTTTGCGCATCTGCCTGCAGAGTATCGGGCCCTGGATTAGGCTGCTGCTGTTCATTGGCATCGGAGAGACCGGCAGCCCCCGCAGGCAGCTCGCGCGCTATGCCTATGCCCTCTATTATCTCCTTGCAGTTCTCAGTAAGCTTCTTATCAAGCTTGTAATTAAGCTTTTCCTCTTCCCCAAGTTCGCTGAACTGCCACATGATTAATGGGTCATCACGGACAATCTGCGCTTCGCTTCCAAGATTTTCTGTAAGATAATCATTTAGGCTCGATACGCATTCTTTCGGGATATACTCGTAAAACCTGAAATTCTTTACGCCTTCCTGCTTCGGCTTTAAAATTATCTCCACCTTTGTTATTCCGGTATCAGGGCAGTATTGGTAGCGCCTGAACATATTCACTCTTGACAGGGTTTCCCTGAACCTGCCTGCTTCAGAACTAATGTCGCTTAAGCTGGCTGGAATGCCTGAATCCTTAAAGCTTTCAATAATGCCTGAAATATCCTCATCAGAGGGGTTTATTGGAATCTCGGTGCATTCAATCTCGCTGCACCCCGGCACAACGGAAGTTTTTGCGCCCTTTCCCTCGATGAAAAGCTCCATGAACCCTGCCCTTGGGGCAATGCAGAGATGGTAGGGGTATTCAAGCTCAAGCGCCCCGGCATCAAAAGACCTCAGCACTTTCCCATTTTTTACAATGAGCACGCTGTCAGCTTTGCCGGCAACTGCATTTTCTATAATCGGCTTTTCCCTGAACATGCCCGATGGCATGTCTTTTGCCAAATCAACAAAGAATATCTCGTCTGCGCTGCACGGCACATTGACTTTTTTCTTGGCAACTTCCCCAAACCTGATTTCCTTTCCCAGCTCAGACAGGTCAATCTGGAATTTGTCCATCTCTGTCCTGCACATCCTGTCTCTTACAGAGGTATAGGCTTTCCATGCAAATACCTGCGCCCCTATTATGACCATGGCAATTATAGCATACTTCACAACATCAGAGAGCTGCCCCTTTTTTAGCATAACATTTAGCATAACATTATCCTGAAAATGCCGCTTTATAATATTTTTGCATAAGTAAGCTTATTTTGTATTTTCCGCACGCCACCACTTCGGCGGCTGGACGGACTGCTCATTGCATTCGCAGTCCTACGAAACACCCCGTAAGGGACTTCCCCCGTTTCGTCCAGCGCCGGCGTGGCGTGCGGCGAGGCTGGGGAAGCCCTTTGGGATGCCGAGCAGGATTTACGGAGTAAAACCGTCGCACCGCCATTGTCGGCGCTCAAGCCTGCTTTAGCAATCCCCTATGAAAAGTATTAAATATCCCATAATACTGGAACATCTTGATGAAAAAAGAGGGCAGGCCGCCCTATCTCAGGTGGCTGGAAGAGTTCATATTATTCATAATTATAATCCTCAACATAATGGACTTCTTCTCAGTGCTTCCAGGGGACTTAGGCTACATAAAGAAAGTGCTCTCATGGACTGCTTTGGGCTACCTTTTCTACCATGCCAGCCTTACAAGGATTTTCTTCAATGAAAGGCACCATTATGTGGATTTTTTCCTTATCATTTCTTATTTTTTGATGATATCAAAGAACATAGTTGCATCTTTCTCAGCAGAAAATACTTACCTTTTCAGGGAGATGCATGCTTTCCTTGCGGCAATAGGCCCTCAGCTGCAGTCAATGGCCTTTGTTCTCGGCTCTTCGCTTGTAATCTTATTGGCGCTTTATTCCGCAATGGCCATAAATATACGCTCCCCCAGCATGATGCAGATATTCCATGAGCAAGGCCCTTCTCCCCACAATCCCCTGAAAATCCTGCTGAGATACACTACGCTTTTCATATCCTTCTTCGGCTTTTTCCTCATAGTATTCAACCTTTCAATGGAGTGGCTTGCAATTGCGCTTGACGCACCTATACTGATGATAGCATTATTCTTCTACATCTATCTCGCGATAGGCCATTACAGGAAATACCATCTTGAAAGCCTGCTGTACAAAATCGGGGAATTCACCGACGGGTTTTATGAGAGGTTCATATCGCTTTTCCATGAGAAAAGGACGCTTTTCATGGGGATTACGGGAATGCTTGTTCTCCACATCCTTACAGACATTGGCAATTTTATCATCCCCTACCTTTTCTTTTTCAGGGAAAGCCCTTATCTTGAGAGCCTCGGTGCAGGGCATGAGCCGCTCATCGGCATGATGCTTAGCCATATCTCCCAAATGCCTGCTCTTGACAAAATATCCCTTGTAGCAATATATGCCCTTAATGTCATAGGCATTGTCATGCTAATGCTCATTCCGGCTTTGCTGTGGTATGCAATGTTCACAGGAAAAGAAATTAGGATTCCAAAGCTGGACATTGCATTTTTCTTTTCAGCGATGGCTGCCATGATTTTTGCCCCTGCCTTCAGGATATCAAAAATAGCAGGAAGCAGCCTAATCGGAGTTGACATACTCACGCAGCAGCCTTCAGTCTCTGCTTTCAGGGGATTTTTTGCCCTGGCATTTTTCTGCTTCACTGTTTTTTTGGCAGTGGTATTTTTGGAAGCAGGATATAAAAGGGCATTAACTATAGCGGGGCTTTTTTCCGGATTGGCATTCTTTGCATGGTACACAGCGCTTTTTTTCATAAGCACACTGAGCTATTACGCGAGCCTTATAGGCAGCCTCGCAGCAGCCTCAAGCTTCTACTTTGCAATGCTCTTTGGGATTTTCCTTAAAATTTCAATACTTTTTTATCTTGGTGCGTTCTTGCTCTTTGTGGATGAGCTCTTTGTCCAGAGGGCTTTCGGGAAGATACGCTGATTAGGGTTTTGAAATATCTATGACTGCATCAGGGCTGAAAAATCTTATGGAAGGCATCCCAAAAGCTTTCAGCCGTTCTTCAGACTCAGAATCATAAGCATCAAACGCATCACTTAAATCCAGCTTTACAATCCTGTCCAGCCCACCTACAGATATTTTGTCTCCGTCTCTAAAATCCCTAATTTCTGACGGGTTTAGGTCTTCAATCAAAATTGCGCCATATCTTTTGCCTAAACCATAAATCAAGCCCACGCAAAAAGATGTGACCAAAAATTTTTTATTTTTTGCAGCAGTTTCCGCTTCTTGGCAAAAGCCTTCCAATGCTTCAATAGAAGAATCCAATTCCCTGTACACTCTTTCAGGATTTTGCGGCAATTTCCCGTAATACTTGTGCTTTCTTAAAATGGCATTAATTCCGGTTGGCAGCCGGCCCAATCTGTAATGGTCATTAAATTTGCCCTGCTGACTGATTGGAAAAAAATCATTAGCAACTACCATTCCCCCTCCCATCCCTTTTGCAGTATTCAAGCTTCTGTTTAAAATACCCATAATCCTCGGGTCACTTTCGATTTGTTTTCTTATTTGTTGAGAATAACCAAAGTAGTCCATTCTTGCTAGTAATGCACTCTTATTTAAAAAAATAACTATTTTTAAGTAGTTAATTACTCGGATTAGCAGCGGGTAAAGTTTATATAGCTGATTTTTTTAATGGTTCTATGGCACAAGTCCTGGTATACCTAAAAAAGAACGTTGCAGAAAACGCAGCCATCTATTTTGAAAAGGCCAAGAAAGCAAAAAAGAAGATGCAGGGCGCACAGGGCTCTTTGAAAGAAAATGCGGATAAGCTCCAGTCTCTCCTCAAGAAGCAGGAGAAGCACGCTTCTTCAGAAGAAGAGGAAAAAAAGCTGAAGGAAAGGAAAAAGGAATGGTATGAGAAATTCCGCTGGTTCTTCTCTTCAGAAGGGTTTTTGGTAATCGGCGGCAGGGATGCGACTTCCAATGAGGTTGTGATAAAAAAATATACTGAAAGCGGGGACATTGTCTTCCATACTGATTTGGCAGGCAGCCCGTTTTTTGTAGTGAAGACAGAAGGCAGGACACCTGGAGGCGCAACAATTAAGGAAGTGGCCGATGCAACCGTTACTTTTTCCCGTGTCTTCAAGCTTGGGCAGCAAAATTCTCCTGTATTCTGGGTAAGGCCGGAGCAGATATCAAAGCAGGCACAGTCAGGCGAATACCTTACAAAAGGCGCTTTCATGGTAAGGGGAAAGGCAAATTACATTGAGAATAAAATAAATCTTGCAGTCGGCATGACAAATGCACAGCAGATTATGGCTGGTCCTCTGGAAGCAGTAAAGAAGCACTGCGAAACATATCTTGTACTTGAGCAGGGCAGCATGAAGCCGAGCGATGCAGCGAAGAAAATCAAGTCAAAGCTCGGCGGCTCTGTCGATGAGATAATAAGGGCGCTGCCTGCCGGCGGGTTTAAGGTTGTTTCTTGATTGAACCACTAATAAATGGATAAAAGGCAATTTTTATAAATATGCCTTAATTCTGGAGAGCATAGGTGAATGGGATTGGGCGAACTTGAGAAAAGGATTATAATATTCGGGAAAATTTCCAATAATGAACTGGCAGAAGAGGAGGATAGGGGAAAATTTCTTTTCCTGTACGTCACTTCTGACCCTGAGGAGATTCTGTACAGCAGAGCTTTCTCGGACACTGTCAAGGCAGGATTATGGGAATTGATTAGAAGTAGCGGGAAAAGCCTAGCTGAACAAGCAGAGCAAACTACTCCATTCTGTGTTTCTGACAAGATAGACTCGATTGAAGAGCTTGGCAGGCACTTCCCATCAACATCCATACTAAGAGTAAAGGGAGAATTTGAGACCTTCAGGAAATGCGAGCAAAGGCTGGAGTACGAACTGAAGAAAAGACTAAGACCAGAAAACTGTGAAGAACAACTCCCATACGAGGAAGATAAGAATCTTGCTGAAAAGCTCCTAAAGTATCACGTAATCCCTATGGTTCAAGCAAAGGAAAATGGGGACAACGCAAAGTTTGAAAGCTTGCAGAGCGATTTTTTTAAGTCAATGCCTTCAGAAAGGTATGCTCAGCAATTCAGAAAAATAGCGTTTCAGATTCAGAATACGAGGATACGGGGCTTAAGGGACAGAAAAGTGATGGAATACCTTACCTGGATAGGGGCAATGGCCACATATGACTTGGAAACCAACCTCGCAACACAAATGAAACTGGCAACCTGGGACATGAGCCTGAATTAATGCAACAGATTTAAATAATTTTAATACAATTTCTGAATCATGAGCCTCCCAATCCTCCCTTCAGGGCAGAAATTCTCCTGCTGCCAGTGCGGAAGCTGCTGCTCCAAGATAAGGGGCATGATGCCTGCTGAAGATGCCGCTTTCATGAAGGAGATGGCATACGGGAAGATGCCCTTAGTCCAGCTTATTCCTCTTGAAAAGATATCTTTTCCTCTTTATGACTGGGAAGCCAAAAGGTTCATGGGATGGCAGCATGATGCGAATGTCGATGCAAAAATAAGGCCTTCAAGGGCAATATTCGACCTAAACACGAATAAGGCAATAATCGCCACGTATTCCATGGATTCTGACGCATGCCCTTTCCTGAAGAACAGCAAGTGCTCAATATACGATAAAAAGCGCGCTTATATCTGCCGCCTGTTTCCTTTCAACCGCACCCCGTTTCTTGACGTGGGAGAAAGATTAAGGAAAGAAAACCTTTTCGGCACCTGCGGAGGTATGAAGAGTGTTTTGCCCCATATCCCTGAAAGCAAAAGCAAAATGATAGCGCACTTGCAGGCAGCCTTTCCCGACGGCAGCTTTGAGAATGCAGTGCAGCACGACATTGTCATTGAATGGCTGAACAGCACTGTTGTTGATTTAATGAGAAAAAAGATTGTAAGGCCCGCAATGAACTATCCTTATGAATTTTTATTGAAAAGGATAAATAACGCTGAAAAAATAGATTTCACTGATTTTCTTGTCGGATCAGGATACATGCCTCTGGAAGAGAAAGACAGGCTTATTGAAGGTTTTGATTCCAATAGCGGCGCAAAGAGAAAAATAACGGAATTTATTGAAAGCTGCTGAAAAAGTCAGGAATATACAGATAGTGTCAGGTTAAGGGGGCGCCTGCCTTTTTCTGCCGAGGCAGGGAAATTGTTCTGGAGCTAAGGCATTGTTTTTCTTCAATAAAATACATTCAATAGTTCAACAGCAAAAGAAATCAAAAAACAACCGAGGCAGATGGCGCCCTTAACCTGAACTTATCGGGATGCAAATCATAAAGTTTATATATTTAAGCATATTACACATATTTACACATAATTGGAGGCAGAGAACATGACAACTATGACTTTAGCTGTTCCGTCAGAGCTGAAACATAAAATGGAGGCATTTCCGGAGATGAATTGGTCTGAGGTTGCCCGGCAGGCGTTTATGCAGAGAATAAAAGATTTGGAATTTTTGAGGAAATTCAAGTCTGGCAGCACTTTGACAGAAGAAGATGCATTAAGATTGGGAAGGGAGCTGAACAAAAATCTGGCCAAAAGGTACAAAAAGGCTTAATCATGGATTTAGTAATTTGTAATTGGGGGGTGGGTGGTTGGGAGTATCAAAGTTCGCTTTAATTGAAATAAGCTCCCGTTAATCCCATCAAGGCAGCTAAGCGCCCTTTTCACCGAAATTATTGAAAACACTTAAATACCCCTGCCTTATATGGCATGCTATGATATCCGTATCGGAGATGAGGGCTCTTGAGGACAGTTCAGGCATTCCCAAAGATGTCCTTATGGATCATGCCGGCAGGGCGGCAGCACAGGCTTTAAGGGAAAAATTTGACATAAAGAACAAGAATATTCTCATTGTATGCTACCACGGCAATAACGGCGGAGACGGCTTTGTGATGGCGAGAAAGCTGTGCGATGAGGCTGAAGTCGATGTTCTGTTTGCAGGTGATGAGGCAAGGCTGAAAGGCCCTGCGCTGAGGAACTACAGGAGGCTTCAGGACCATATAATGATACAGATGGTTGATATGGATGACGTTGATTTTTCTGATTACAATTTCATCGTGGACTGCATTTTCGGCACCGGAATTCATGCGGAGATTAGGGAGCCTATCTTATCATTAATCAACAGCCTCAACAAGGCAGAAGCAGTCAAAATTTCCATTGACGTGCCTTCAGGAGTTGACCCGGATACAGGGCAAAAAGCAAATGTATATTTTGAGCCGGATTTTCTTATAACTTTCCACGACATGAAGCAGGGGCTTGAAGAATACAGCGATAGGGCAGTAGTTGTGGACATAGGCCTGGGGAATGTTTTAAATAATCCTGAGATATAGCTTATTCTATGGGATTCATCTCAAAAGAGAACATTTCAATACCTGAAAGGAAAAAGAGTGCAAAAAAAGGCGATTCGGGCCGTGTTTTGGTAATTGGCGGCAGCAAAGAGTATGTAGGCGCTGTCGCTCTTGTTACAATAGCGGCTCCGGAGAAAGTCGCTTGGGCAATCAATTCTTTATCGGCAGATTTAGTCACAATAAAATTAAAGGGAGGCTATATCAATAATTCTCATTATAAAATATTAAAAAAACTTATTGAAAAGCACGACGTCATTCTTATTGGCAACGGCATCGGGACAAGAAAAGAGACAAAGGCATCGATTAAAAAAATTATAAAAAATGAAAAGCTGAAGGTTATTGACGCTGATGCGATTAAAGTTTTGTCTCTTGGCGAAATAAGCAATGCAATAATCACGCCGCACAGGAAGGAATTTGAGGCTTTTTTAAAAAATTCAAAATTCAATGAAAAAGAAACAGGAAAAATAATCAAAGGAGAAAAAAACTCAATGAAAAAAATCCAAAAAATCTTAAAAAATAATATAATAATAAAAAAAGGAAGAATTGACGAAATAATCTCAAAGAGCAAAATCCTTTATAACAAAACCGGGAATCCGGGAATGGCAAAGGCAGGGACAGGGGATGTTCTGGCAGGGCTTTGCGCGGGATTTCTTGCACAGAGCAGGGATATGCTCCAAAGTGCCATTAATGCAGCTTACTTCAACGGGCTTATAGGGGATATTCTTATGAAAAGAAAGAAAGGCTACACCTATCTCGCTTCTGACATCGTCGAAGAAATTACCCGTTTGAGCCATTAATTTCCGTCGCCACCCGCCGAATTCTTAAAAAACCTTAAAATCAAAACATTTAAATACTATTTGTAGAAGTATTAAATTCAATATTTTATGCAGTATTACCAAGCTCGACTAAAAAAACATTTAAAAAATATATAAAAAAGCCATAATAGATATTATTTAAAAAACTATTAAAATTAATAGAGTATTAAGGAAAAATGGTCAAAATCCAGCAGCTCCCTTCCGGCCAGCTAATAATCACTATTCCTAAAGTTCTCGCAGACTATGAAGGCCTTGAGAAAGGCATGGAAATAGAATTCAAGAAGCACGAGTTTGGATTCCTATTGGAACTAAGAAAAGAGGAAAGGGGTGAAAAATAAATGAACTTAGCGGAAATGGCAGCGATAATGGGCATCTCGCTTGATCAGCTGAGGCAGATGCTGGATGAAAACGACGTGATTGAGCTTAAGCTGACAGAAAGGAAAAAGAAAGAGGCAAAGGAAGAAGAGGGGGAAATCATAATGGTATAAGATGATAAGATGCAGAACGTTTTTTTTGAGATAGGTATTGTAATCATATCTGCTACAGTATTTGCCTTTATAGCCCGCCTTCTCAGGCAGCCATTCATCCCATTGTACATATTTGCCGGAATCCTGCTCGGCCCTGTATTCCATATAATACAAAACTCTGACATAATCCTGTTCATGTCGGAGGCGGGCATCGCTTTCCTGCTGTTCATAATCGGCCTCGAGATTGACATCAGAAGGCTGAAAGACGTGGGCATTGTATCCTCACTGGGCGGCCTCATCCAGATGTTTTCTGTATTTACGTTCTCATTTATCATAGCCCTGCTGATAGGGTTTAAGCATATAGAATCAATCTACATAGCCCTTGTGATTGCTTTCAGCTCAACCATGATTGTTGTCAAGCTTCTCTCTGACAAGAAGCAGATTGACACCCTGCACGGCCGCATCATAATCGGAATACTGCTCATGCAGGACATCATCGCTATCTTTGTGCTTTCAATCCTCACCACTTTGGGAAGCTTTTCCTTTATGACCCTTGTTTACTCGGTTTTAAGCGGCCTTTTTGTATTCCTTATTGCATATCTTGCGGCAAAATACGCCTTCCCGCATATATTCACTTTTGCGGCAAAGTCCCAGGAGCTTTTGTTCATAACAGCTGTAAGCGCCTCGTTTTTATTCTCTCTCCTGTTCAACATAATGGGGTTCTCAATAGCAGTTGGGGCATTTGTTGCGGGAGTTGCTCTGGCCAACCTTCCTTATAACATAGAAATTGTCGGAAAAGTGAAGTCTCTCAGGGATTTCTTTTCTGTGGTTTTCTTTGTCTCACTTGGGATGGAGCTTACCCTCAATTCAATTGGGGGCATGTGGCCACATTTCCTTATATTCCTTCTGCTGGCTGTGATTTTCAAGCCTCTTGTGATACTATTCATCTGCTCATTTTTCGGATACAAGATAAGGACATCTTTTGAGACTTCAATTTCACTGGCGCAGATATCCGAATTTTCACTGATAATAGTGGCGCAGGGCCTTTTAATGGGGCACGTCTCCCAGGAAATATTCTCGATAACAGTGCTTCTTGCAATAGTCACCATAGCGCTCACTTCATACTACATGAAATTTGAGGAATCAATCTATTCAAGGCTGAAGAAGTACATAGGCATCTTTGACCGCATCAATAAGGAAAAGACCTACAGCCTTGAATACCAGGCATCCATGAAGTACAAGTATGTTCTTGTGGGCTACAACAGGATTGGGTACAGTGTCGTGAATATGTTCAGGCGCGCGCGCAAAAAATTCCTCGTCATCGACTTCAATCCGGAAACTATAAGGATGCTGATAAATGAGAAAGTGCCGTGCCTGTATGGCGACATTGGAGACACTGAGATAATCGAGCGCCTTGATTTCAAAGGGATAAGGGTAATCGTCTCCACTATTCCTACAGTGAAAGACAGCCTTCTCCTGATAAGGAAGGCAAAGGAGTCAAACAAAAAGATTGTCCTGATACTGACAGCAAGCCAGATTGACGAAGCTTTGAAATATTATGATGCCGGCGCCGATTACGTACTTATCCCGCATCTCATAGGCGGGGACCATGTCTCACTGATGATAGAGAACATGGGTTCGATAAAGCAGATACTTGAGCACAGGCTGCGCCACATAGAAGAGCTTAAGAAGAGACATTCACTGCACATGTCCCATCCTGCCCACGGTCCGTCATGAGGCCGGGAATTGGTAACTAGGGCAATGTCAACTCAAGGCAGGCGCCAATATTTTTGCGAGGCAGGATAGGAGGCTTTGGAAATAAGGCATAGTTTTTATCCAATGGAAAAAATCCAATGGTTCATCAGATTAAAAATCAAAAACAACCGGGCAAAAGGCGGCTTGGCTTGGGCATCACATTAAGCACTCAGGCGGCTTTGCCTTAACGACAAAAACAATAATCCAAAAACCAAAACAAAAATGAGCAGAAAACTTTTGAAATCAAAAGCGAAATCCCTTGAGCCTATCTTAAGGATAGGAAAGAACGGCCTTTCGGAAAGCATGGTTAAGGAGATAAATTCAATATTAAGGCAGAGTCGAGGGCAAGGACAAAAAAGAGCTTGCCGGAGAAATTGCAGAAAAAACAGGCTCTGAGATTATTGAGGCTGTTGGGAGTGTTGTTGTGGTGTATAAGGGCTAGTCATTCTGGAATTTTTTTTATTCTGGAATTTTTTGCATCTCATCTGATATGCCATGAATGCCTGCATTGCCCTATCCCCATAAAGCGATGGATTATCCTCAGCATGTCTGGAATAGCCCTCTAAGGTATTCCATAACTTAGCTGAACATTCTGCTTTACGGGAGTTATCTATGATGCTCATATCATAGGGCGCTTTAAATTCGCTGCACCCGGAAACGACAGTAAATGCAAGCGCCAATATAACTTTCTTAACAAGCCCGCTTTCCATACGATAATGCGTAAGTTATAAGTATTTAAACTTTATTATTTTTACCACTATAAAGTTAATATTAATTTCAGAATACCGGGAGACACAATAAAAACCTTTATATACTAAAATATATATGAGTATACATAAAGGTACATTGAGGACTAGATTTAGCTGGATTGAGGTAAATGAAAGCGTAAAATGTCAGAACACAATGGCGGGCACGGCTCTAACTCTAAACTGAGCAAATACGGGTTTACAGAGGAGACAGCTGAAGAGACAAGAAAGAATACAAGCATCCCGACAGGCTATCCGAAGCCCAGCAGGCGCTACAGGCTTCATTACGAGGCTTATAACATCTCCATTGAAGAGCCGTATTTCTGGATTTTGCATTACCTCAGGTACTTTCAGGGCTACCATCACATAGAGAAGATAACTGATGTTTTCGCTGCTGCCGAAAACTCATCGTTCTTCGGAGCCAATCAGCAGCGCCTTGGGCTGCAGCAGGAAAAGGTGTCCCAGTATCTTGCAACAATAGGGAAAATGGTACGTGAATTGTTCCAGCTTGTGCGCGAATTAAGGGTCATCGATGAAAGGCTTTCTTATTATGCAGACTCTTACTCAAACAGCAGGAGCCAGGAGAGCGCGGAAATAACCCTGAAAGGGATTTGGGTGGACATGGTGGAGCAGGGAGCAAAGAATCCCGCATCTGTTTATGGCATGGCGCGCGAAGTCCAGTTTACTACGCTGCCTGACTTATTTTTCTCCACTCATCCGAGAAAATCCGAGGATGTGGATGAAGTTGTTGACAGGGAAAGAAGCGCATTCAACAGGAAAGTGAAAGAGGTTTTGAAAAGAAAGCTGAGAAGCTTCATGGCGTGGAAGGAGCATACTTATGAGGAGATGAAGAACAGGCGCATCTTCACCCTCAAATACCTGAGGCAGCATTATGAGATCATAAGGATGTACATGGCATGGGTAAGGCCCTATCTCAAGAACATCCAAAGGCTTAATCTCGACCAGAAAAAGGCAGACACTCCGGACATAATAACCGCTTTCGAGAATTCCATGATTGAAGTGGAGCTGCTGGCAAAAAAAAGCGAGGGGAAGGCAAGCAGCGTAGTGGTGATGCATTACCTTTACAGGATAAGGCCCGAGATGAACTATTCCCAGGAATACAACCGGGGCCCTTTGCATCTCGGCCGTGTCGAGATTGACTTCAGGTCATACGGCTGGACTGATGGGGAAATCGAGAACTACAGGAGGATGAGGGCAGAGGAGGACATGGAGCTCCTCGGGGTTGTCGATGCATCCGTGAAGGCAGCCATGGAATCTCTCGGCGACGAATTGATGCGCTACCTTCAGGAGGCGGGAGAGGACATGCCAATCCATAAAAAGGAAGATGCTGCAAAGAAGCTGGCCTCACCGCACGCTTCAGTGTTCAAGGGCTTCAGGGAGATGTTCACATCCTTCAGCGGGCACAAGGCTGTAAGGGCACACAAGAAGCCGAAGAGGGATGACCTCTACAGGCTTGCAAAGGGCAAGAGAGCTGCAGCGACTTCGGCATCAGCAGCAATATGGAACATTTACCACCACTTCAAGAAGCACCACGGGATGCTGAACTGGTAAACTAGGGTTTAGTATAATCCCTGGAGCATCCCTGGAGCAATCAAAGCCGAGAATAGAAAAAGAAAGCCTTGGGACATTAGGCGCGCCCAATGCGGCGCGCATCAAATGCGGCCCAACATTGGGGCCGCCTAGACAACTGAGGATTTATTTTGATTTGGATATGAAATAGCAAACCAAAGGTAAATAACAAATTAAAATGCAATTCAATACAGGCTATAACCCGGAAGCGCCCAATGCATACAGGCAGATGCATCCGATGGCAGATTATGTCGGCGCCATGGACCCTGAAGCATACGGCCATACAGCCCCCCATAGCCCTGAGCATGGAAGCTATGCAGAAGATTCCGGCGGCACAGAAGAGCTGAGGCTGGGAGTCAATGACATAGGCATGTCCGTTCCCATGGGAATAAGCGCTGCAAATGTTGCAGGCATCTATTCAAAGATAAGGATGGGCGCAGGAAATCTTGAGCTGCAATTCCCGACTTACAGGCAGGGCAACAGGAACGCGCAAAGCCCCGGAATGTACGGCGAGGACCAGAGGCAGGCATTGAGAGAGATGCAGGAAATCAATGAGGTCCGCTTCACAACCCACGCGCCTTTCCAGATAATGGGGATGATGGGCAGGGATGAAAGGGGAAATTATTCCCTCAACGGCTCAAGAAGAGACCTTGATGAATTGAAGAGAGCAATAGATTTCCAGGCTGACTTGGGAGGCGGCTCTGTCGTGTTCCATTCAGGCGAATTCGAAAGGCCCATGATAGATATGGTTCTTGATGACGAGACCGGGCAGTTAAATCTCGCCCGCGACCAATCAGGGAGGCTTTTGTTCAAGGAATCTGCGGCGCAGGAGCAGGATGCGCAGTTCCAGATAATGGATGACAGGACATCTGCAAAAATGGAAACAGTCCAGAAGGACAGGCTCGTCGCATATGCAAAGTGGCTAAAGGCTGACAGGGACCATGAAGGGGAGGATCAGGACGGCAATCCGGTTTTCATCAGAAAAGGAGATTATGTAGATTATGAGGGCCAGAAAGTGATTAATCCATATGACAAATACAGGGGAAGAGTTCCAGAATTCAATAAAGACACTGGCCGCTTCGAGACAAGGATGATGCACTTTGATGATTTCAGGAAAGAAGCCAATGAATACAACGAATGGCTAAAGAACAACTGGAAAACAGTGATGAGCACTGATAAGGGATGGAATGAAGACCCAAGATGGTACTACAAGAAAAAATATCCCGAGGAATCCTTTATTGGAGCAACATTAGAGACGCAGGAAGGATATTCACGAGGCTGGAGCCTGCATCTGGGGCAGGAGTCAGGAGACATAATCAAGAATCTGGACAAGTTAAACAAAGCTATAGAATTTTATAAAAAATTGGATAAATCAATCCCGGAAGAAGAGAGATGGAAATTAACAATGCAGGAAGGGGCAAGCCATAGGATGGGAATAGCATCACAATTAATTCCTTCTGAATCTAAAAGCCCGCTTCAGGCTTTGGAGGAAGCCAGAAAAGATATGCAAAGAGCTTTGGAATACTCCCGCCAGTCCTCTTCATCCCAGGAACAGCAGGCAGATGATACAAGAGAGACAAGAGAGCACCTCATAACTCCGATAAAAAGGCTGGAGAAGTACGGCGTCTTAAATTACGCAGAGGCAGCAGTGCATGCAATGGAAAGGACAAAGAATCCGAACGACCCTGTAGTTGTCGCAATAGAAAATCTGTTTCCGGAAAGGTTCGGCGGCCATGTGGAAGAATTGAAATGGATAATAAAGAAATCAAGAGAGAGGATGGTGGACATACTTACAAAGCCGTATGTCGAGCTTGGAGTTTCAAGGAATCCAGTTGATATGAGTGAGGAAAAATATAAGCAGGGCCTTTTGCAGGAGAATCCACATTTCAAGTCGGGAATAAGCAGAGGAGAGGCAGAGAGGCTGGCAGAAAAGCACATCAAGGCAACCTTTGACACAGGGCATCTTAACCTGTGGAGAAAGTACTGGCAGCCAGACCCCAAGCTGACAAAAGAGCAGAATGACGCTGAATTCAGGAGATGGTATCTGGGCCAGGTTGAGTCTCTTGCAAAGGAAGGGATGGTTGGAAACGTACATCTTGCTGATAACTATGGGGATCAGGATGAGCACTTAAGCCCCGGCCAGGGAAATGCTCCTGTCAAGGAAGCAATGGCCATAATAAAGAAATACGGCTACGACAAGGCCATTACTGTAGAGCCCGGAGCAGACGCTTCCACAGACTTAAGCGATTTCCACGGGCTTATGAAAACATGGCGCCTCTTCGGCTCACCCATCTACGGCATCGGAGGCATAGGCGGAGGCCCGGGAGTTCCGCAAAGGTGGGGCGACATCCAGTACAGCTACTTCGGCCAGAACCAGCCGCCAAGATACACTTTTGGGGCTTACGCGCCAAGCAACGACTGGACTTTGTGGAGCCAAGTTCCAATGGAGTGAATTCAGAGTATCCTGTTTTATAAAACCCATCTTTATATAATATTTAAAATAAAGCTTAAATACAGCGCTGCTTATTCTTGCCTGAAACATCATGGATAAAGGCCAGAAGGAAGAGCTGAAAAAACTTTCTCCAAGGGAGCGCGTGAAAAAGCTCAAGGAGCTTGAAGATCAGCGCAAGAAGGAATTCTCTGAGATAGATGAGATGATAGAAGCCTCCATGAAGGAGATTGACACAGACGACCTTGCATCCGAGATTGCGCCAGCGGCAAGAGAAGTCAACATTGACGACCTTTTTGAGCAGGAACAGGGCAGCATTGACGCTTCATTGAAGAAAGCAGATGAAGATGAGGAGGGCCATGCTCCAAAGTACACGGCCCTTGTCCAGGACTATGAAAACCTTAAGGACCTTTCCTACGCATCAATGGAAGGGCCCCTATCTGAAAGGCAGATACAGCTTCTCGACCAGATCGGCGAAAGGATAAGCACCAGAAAATATGTTTCCGAGTCCGACAAGCTTGCAGACCTTTTCGTGGCTTCAAGGAGTGTACTTTATCAGGTGAAGAAATACCAGGGTATTGAATAGGTTCTTGAGGGTGTGTTCTAAAAAGGTTGCCATCTGGATGGCTCTGTAGAAAATAAGCATAGTGCCAATATGCGAGCCCTGTGAAAAGCTCATCAAGCCTGACAGGGGACGCTCCCTGCGGGATGGCAGGCTCTTGAATAGCTCATCGAGTGCGAACGATGGCAACCGAAACACGGAGTTCCAACTCCGGCTAGCAGTTTAAGAAAAGTATAAAAACCACCTTATCCCTGAGACGTGCATGAATCCATCCAAGTTCAGCGAGATAAAGAGCGAATACGATAATTTCTACCGCAGCCTCATGGCACAAGGCAAGCTTCCTTTATGGAGCACAGGGCACGGGTTCTGGAGCAATGCAATCTCAGAAGAGGTTTATGAAGCCTTCAAAAAGATAGGGCTTCACGGGCACCGCACTTTCATAGACCTTGGCTCCGGCGATGGCAAAGTAGTCCTGATTGCCGCATTGTTCTGCCAGCGGGCAGTCGGGATTGAAGGGGACAATGTGCTGCACCAGAAGGCGCTGGAGATGCAGAAAAAGCTCCTCATCCCGAATGCAATATTTTTCAATGACGATTTCTACAACCACAATATCCTTGATTATGATATTGTATTCACATATCCCGACGCTCCTATGTACAGGGGCATGGAGAAGAAGTTCCTCAGCGAATTAAGCGGCAAATTGCTCCATTACGGGCATCATTTCCATCCGGAGCAGCTTGAAAAAGAGGATTCATTTATGGTTAATGGCAGCCCGTTCACGATATACCGCAACCCTAAGTGAATTCAAGGAAATATGCCTCTTTTTCCTTTCCTTCGACGCTTATTTTTTTGTCTTTATCAAATTCAAATTCTCCGGCATTGCTTAATCCATTGAAGAGCCCATTGTCAGCAGTTCCGGTGATTTTTATTATTTTTATTTTATTGCCTTCTTTTTCATATTCTTCAAGCAAAAAGACGCCGTTGCCTTTTGTGTATATTATGCCGGATTTTAATTTCTTAACGAACAGTGCAGCAGTTTCTTTGGAGCTGTTTTCCAAAATCTCAAGGCTCGTTTTTGAAATCCTCAGCGATTCCCTGCAGTCAAAACTGCACGGAAAGTGAAACAGAAGCGAAAAATCAAAATGCCTTGCAGCGATGTTATTTTGGAAATGAAAGTCTCCCTGCGAATTTCTTAATGTTTTTAAGGTCAAATCATAGCTATCTTCAGAAAAATTCTCCGTGAAAAAGCGGCAGCAGCATTTCGGGTAGCCGAGCGCAATGCCGAGCTCAAAATGCTTTCCTTCACTTTCATGCTTTTTCGCATTTTCAGCAAGCTCTTTGGTTTTTGAGGCATACACGAAAAAATGCCCTTTTTCATTGGAGTTAGGATTTATTTTCATTGACTTATCTGAATAGTGTGAATTTGAAGACTCTTTTTTAACCTTGAAGCCAGAAATCGCTGTATGTATCTTATTTTCACTGAAAAAATCAAGAACCTTCTTCAAATCGCGCTCATGCACCATTATCCTTGCGCACGGCTTGGTGCCTTCAATTAATGAAAGCATTTCCAGCGCTTTTATCTTTGATCTGAATAAACCAGTTAAATCCCATGCCATAAATAGAAAAGAATCAATGGATTATAAAAATATTGCCAGAAGCAATGTTAAACACTATCCTTCAATGGTCATAAACCTTTATAAAAGCTTTTCAACAATTCCGCTGTATAATGAAATTTGACCTTCCGATGCGCGAGCATCCAAATATGGAGAAGTATGACAGAAATGACATTGAGAAAGCCCATATCTTTGCGAATGAGGTATACAAGGAGCTCGGGGCATTAATCAGGGGCGTTGTTCTATTTGGCTCAAGCGCGAGAAAAACAGCCACGGCAAAAAGCGACATAGACATCCTTGTTGTCATTGACGACCTGCAGGTTTCCCTGACGCCTGAAGTTACAGAGGCATACAGGCTGATTGTAAAGAATAAGATTGCAAGGGTCTCAACCCGCATCCATGTCACAACCCTGCGCTTCACCGCATTCTGGGACTACATCAGGAACGGGGATCCGATCGGGGTTAATATCCTCAGGGACGGAGTTGCGCTGATAGATGCAGGCTTTTTTGAGCCTCTTCAAGTGCTGCTGAAAAAAGGGCGCATAAGGCCGACAAAGGAAAGCATATGGTCCTATTACATCCGTAGCCCAAATACGCTGCACAACAGCAAGTGGCATATATTGCAGGCATCCATTGACCTCTATTGGGCAGTGATAGACGCGGCCCATGCAGCCCTTATGAAGCTTGGGGAAATTCCGCCAACTCCGGAGCATGTTGCCGACCTTCTGGAAGAGAAGATGGTGAAGAAAAAGCTGCTTGAGGCAAAGTACGTCACGATAATGAGGAATTTCTACAAGCTCATGAAGATGATTACCCACAGGGAATTAAAGGAAATCAAGGGCGAGGAATTCGACCGCAACTTCCTTATTGCCGAGGATTTTGTACAGAGAATGAGGAAGTTCATTGAGGATGAGAAATAATCAGAGAGTTACGAATTCTGTCTTTATCTGCTTTAGGGATGTGAGGGATATTGCCTTTGCAAAGCCGTATTTTTTAATTGCGAACTTGACGAATGAATAATAATCATCAATGTCTCTGCTCCTTAATTTCAATATCAGCTCATAATCCCCTGTGACTATATCTACGCTCTCGACGTTGGAATTTTTTGCAATCTCCTTTGCAACCTCTTCAGGGTCTCCATACTTTCCCTCTACAAGATTCACCAGCACGTAAGTGCAGTGCCCCTGCCCGATTTCCCTGTAATTGAACACTGATTTGTAGGATTTTATCGCTCCTTCTTTTTCAAGCCTTTTTATGTTATAGTGGATTGTAGTGGCAGGCACCTTTAGCCTCTTTGCTATGCTGGAAATCCTCGGGGTGCAATGCCCCTCCTTCAGCATTTCAACCAGTTTCTGCCTTATATCCTTCATAATATTGAATAATATTCAACTATTTATTAATTTTTTGGTTATTATTTGAATAATTTACAACTATTTATTTAAGTGTATGGCAATTACTTTCAATAATGACAGCTGAAAATACCAATCCAAGAGCAGGTATAATAGGGGGCATGGGGCCACAAACCAGCTCGCAGTTTTGCCTAAATATCAATATGAAATTCAGGCAGCTTGCAAACAGGCAGCCAGATATGGTGATTGAGAATGTCCCAATATCGCTTGAGGATGAAACGGAATTAATAAATGGAGGCAATCCTAAGAATTTCAGGGCATTGCTTACTGGCGCAGTAAGGAAACTGAATCATGCCCATTCGGATTTTATCGCAGTGCCATGCAACACAGCCCATTTTTTTCTTGAAGACCTTCGAAAGATATCATCAGCGCCGATAATAAGCATTATTGATGAATGTGCGCTTGAATGCAGCAGCAGAAACATTAAGATTGCAGGGTTGTTGGCAACCCCGAAAACAATAAAGGAAAGGCTGTTTGAGGCTCCGATGAAGGAAGCGGGCGTCGATATAATCCTGCCAAGCGAAGCAGACCAAAAAATGATAACAAACATAATATTCGGGCTTATTAGCAATAGGGCACGCAAGAAAGATTCAACAGGTATTCTAAAAATTATCCGCAGGCTTAGGGATAATGGAGCAGAAGCGGTTGTGATTGGATGCACCGATATATCCTTGCTTATTTCTGATAAAAATTCAGCTATCCCGGTAATTGAAACTGTAAGAATTCTTGAAGATTCTGTAATAAAAATGCTTTTACATGGGAAGATGCCAAAATGAATTTGGCAATAATCGGTGCAGGAATAATGGGGCAATACAGCGCAAAAGCACTGGCAGGAAGGGCAGCCATTACCTTATACGATCCAAATAAGGGCAAGGATGAAATTCGGGAGCAATTACGTGGGATAGATGCCGTGATAGCGGGCGATAGCAAGGATGCTGTCAGGAACGCGGACGTGGTTCTTTTCTGCGTTCCAACTCACCTAGCCTATGATGTAATGCAGGAAATACTGCCGTACTGCAGAAAAGGTGCGTTGATATCAGGGCAGACGAGCAATAAGCTGCCTGAGGCGAAAGCATTTGACGATTACATGGCTAAAAATCATTCCTCTGGACTGGAGATGGTCACGATTCACACTATGTGCAATCCAGCAAAGTCTAATCCTGAGAACGAGATACTTGCAGTTATCAGGCATAAAGCCAAGCCGGAAACCTATGATTTTGCATTGAGCTTTTACAGGTGCATGTCCAGAAAAATCAGCGAATTTGAGACTGTAAGGGAACATGATACTATGACTGCGCGCACTCAGGTAAGCCCATCGCACCTGTTTTTGTCAATAGCAAGCACCTATGCGGCTGGGACAGGCTTTCCATGGATAGATGCGGATTTTGGACACGGCCTTGAAATAATGAAGCTTTCCTTGGGATTAAGGGCTGCAAGTCTGCCTAGCCATGTTTACCGGGAAATCCAGATGGGAAATACTCTCGGCAGAAAAATCACTGAAGCGGCAGCTGCAGTAGAGCGGGATTTGATAGGCATGGCAGCATCAGGGAAGAAGTCTCAATACAGAGACATGGTCATGAAAGCTAGGGGAAGGCTCATGGGCAGTGGCATGCCGCCTTTGCTAACAGACGAGACCATCATGCTTTTTAATAGGAATGGAGTGATGAGGCCGAATTCCCACTCTACATTGATTCAGTATGCGGTTTCACTGGCAGAAAGCGGCGCGGGGCTTTTAGACAGCATGAAAGCCACAACCCCTATGCACACAGCATTGGTATGCATGATTGAATATCTGCTGCGCAATGACGATTTGCTTGAGGAGGCTATCGCCATTCCATTCGAATTCCCGAAAGTGATGTCTATGGATTTTGCCTTTCATGAGCATTTCAGGGATTGGGAAAAGGCAATAATGCTAGGAGACAGAGACGCATATGATGCTAAGCACAGTAAAATGAGTGAAGGCCTTAGCATGATGGGGAACAGCAGCCTACTTGAATTGAGCACTGAAGTAGTCAGCCGATGCAGGAGAGACGCAGAATCAGCTTTAGACAGTAAACTTTAAGCCAAATCCCTTTTTTCTTAAAAACAAAGAATTCTACCTCTTCCTCATCATAAGCATCGTAACCAATGCCGCAACAAGCCCTGAGGCAAGCACGAAATTAGCTGCAAGGAAAATCAGATAGCCGTTGCTTTCCATGAATGTTATGCTTGTCGCAGGAACAGCTTCAGGCTCTGTCACAGGCGGCCTGACAACCTCAACAGGCTGGCTTGGAGACTTCACAGCCTCTTTTGCCTCGCTTATTCTTTCGCAGTCCTGCACGGTAAGCTCAAAAACCCTTGAGTCGCTCAGCTTCGTATCATCATAATAGGCATTGACTGCTATTGGATAAATCCCCTTTCCAACCGTCTCAGGAACCATGAAAGTCAGGGATTTCTGGTATTCGATGTCATCGCTGCCTTCATCAAGCTCAATATTCTCCTGCCTGAAATCAAGCCCAAGCTCACTGCCAACAATCTCAACAGCAACTTCATCCTCTTCATCCCTTCCGAGATTTAGTATTTCCGTGCTCAATGAAACAGCCCTTGTGCAGGATACAGAAGAAGGCGAAACACTAAGCTTGTTAATGTACAGCTCATGCTTCTCCTTATCAACTTCAAGCAGGACTTCCCATCTGGCTTCATGCTTCGTGTTGTTTTCATCCTCGCCTTCAGCCCTTATAATCACATCATAGTCCCCTTCGGTTATCTTATAGGGAATGTCAAAGCTTATTGATATTGTGTCCTCGTCATCAGCGCTCAGGTCGAATTCGCTGGCTTCCTCCTCAAAGTCATCCCCGTCATCTATATCTTCTATAATCACTTCAACCTTGATGTCCTCTATGTCCAGGTCTTCAGCGTTTGTGAAAAGATTTGAGACTTCTATCTCGAATTCAACATCAGAGCCCGGGCTGACTTCTTCGCTTACCCTTGTGTTGTTTGCGACATTCTTGTCGCTCTTCCCGTCAACCTTGACATCAAGGTCAGTTATTGCAAGCCTTGGGCCTTCCGATACCCTGACTTGGAAACTCTGGTTGTCTGTGAGGATGCCGTCGCTCACGAGCACTGTCACGTTATGGGCTCCAAGCTGGCTGGAGACTGGCTGCCAGCTAATCAGGCCGGAGGAGCTGCTTATGCCCATGCCGCTTGGGAATTTTAAGAGAGAGTATGCCAATGTGTTTCCGTCAGGGTCATCTGCATTCACATCATAGCTGTATGATTCTCTTAGGGTGGCTGAAGTTTTTGCTGCAGATGTAATTATAGGCGCACCATTAGTCGTGTTTGTCTGCGCAAAAAATGCCGTGAAATGTGCAACACTGAAGCTCAGCTTTCCGTTTGTCCTGTTGTACCTTATGTTTGAGCATATATTTGAAGGGCAGGCAGCGCCTCCTGAAGCCTTGAATCCAGATGCCATGAATATTAAAGGCGTTTTTGTGAAGTTCAGGCCTTTCATTACAAGCGATGCGGATTTGTTAAGGCCGGGAAAATTGGCAGTATCAATTGCAACAACCCCTTTGCTGATGTTTATTGCGCTTTCAAGCTGGGTAATCCCGCTGAAATTCAATGTGTTGCCACCAAAATTAATTCCGCCATTGGCGCTGCTGTTAATGACAACATTCTTGACAGCTTCAAGCTGCGATGAATTAAGATTTGTTATGTTGCTTGTCAGGCCTGTAGAGTTCAGCTGGTTGGTTACTGCCAGTTTCCATTCCCTTCTTGCCTTGGCTCCTGAGCCGTCAGTCGCAATGGCTGTTATGTTGTATCTGCCTTTTGCCAGTCCGCTCACTGTGACACTTGTCCCGCTGCCTATGCTTGTCTCATTCCTGAACCATGCGATTGCCGCTGTGTCTCCTGTGTCAACATCAGAAACGCTTACTGAGAACTGCTGGCTTCCTGCGCTTTCGGCAATTGTCGTATTTGAGGCAGGGCTGAATGAGCTTATTGCCGGCGCGTCATTCACATTGCTTACAGTGATTGTTACAGTGTTGCTGCTTGTTATGTTTACGCTGTCGCTGGCCCTGAATGTGACTGTATTTGTCCCGTTAAAGTTTGCAGAAGGCGTTAGAGTGACAGCTCCTGTTCCGGAATTTATTGAAACCCCTACATTGCTCGGAGTTGTGGAGCTGAACGTGAGTGCATCAGAGTCTGGGTCTCTGAAGTAAGCCTTCAGGTTCAATGAGCTGTGTACAGTATCCTCGCTCATCGCAACATTGGGGATTGTCGCATTGTTCACAGGAGCATTGTTTGGCGTTGCCAGGAATGAAAATTTGCTTGAATTCGAGCTGTTCTCCATTCCGTCGCCTGCAACAACAAGCCACCTGTATGTTTTTCCTTTTGTAAGGTTAGTTATGGTTATATTGCGGCTGGTTGTGCTCCTGTTGAATTTTGGATTGGTATGGTTGGAGAAATATACAAAGTACGTTATGCTGCCGCTTTCTGCATCTGTAGAGGCGCTCCAGTTCAGCTTTACAGACTTAAAAAGCACATTGGCGCCGTTTGCAGGCGTGGAAAGCACAGGGGCTGCAGGTGCGTCATTCACAGCGCGCACTGTGACAGTGATGGGATTTGAAGAGTCGCTGAACTCGCCGTCATTTGCTATGAGTATTATGTTGCTCTCAGCGCCGTTGAAATCAGCAGGAGCGGTCACATTCATTATCTTTGTAGTCTGGTTTATCTTTATCACAACATTGCTGTTGCCAACTGCTGTCCATGTTATCGCGCTTAAGGCAGTGTCCTCATCCGTCACATACTTGCTCAGGTTTACCGAAGCATTGTGCGCATCTTCATCAAACCCTATGTTCGGGATTGCCAGCACAGCAGGAGCCCTTGTATTTGCAAAGGTGACATTCAGTATAACAAGGCTGCTGCCGTTCGCGTATATGCCGTCAGTCGCATTGAATGTTATGTTTCTAACTCCATAGAAATTTGCTGATGAGGCTAATGTTGCAACGCCGGTATTATTGTTTATCATTGCCGTAATGTTATTCGGGCTTGATGATGTATAATTGAGCTTGTCGCCGTCAGGGTCAGTGAAGTACAGTGAAAGATTAATCGTCGTGTTAGAATCTTTTGTCCAGTTTATTTTTGGAATTGGCGCTGAATGAGGCTTCCTGCCCTGCACAGTTATTGTAATAGATTCAGAGTTATTCACATTGCCGGCTATGTCTGTTGCAACAGCATTAATGGAGCATGCGCCGTTTGTTCCGCATCCAAGTGCATTTGAAGTTGTTGTCAGGGCATAAAGGGAGGAATTCACCCTGCTCATCACCAGCACTGTGCTGTTGCCTATTGTTACTGTTGAGCCAGAGTCAAAGTTTGCATCATTTATTGAGACATTTATCTGTATCTGCTGTGTGGTCTGGACAGTAAGGTCAGCATCATTTACAGAAAATCCGGTTACTTTGGGATTTGCGCTGTCTGCAGTGATATTGAGCCTTTCTGAATTGTTCCTGTTTCCTGCATTGTCAAGCACTGTGAAGGAAAGGCTGCACACTCCGTTTGCAGCGCATCCAAGGGCAGCTGGAGTCGTGTTAACGAACCAAAGCCCGCCGCTTAGCCCCATTGAAAGGTTATTCCCGCCGGAAACATTAATGGAAGAAACTCCTGAAGATGCGTCAGAAGCATTTACCCTTATGCTCAGGCTTGAGCCCTGCCTTAGCTTTTTGTCAGAATCATTTACTAAGATTGCATTTACCTTCGGATTCTTAAGATCTATTGTAAAAGACCATACAAGCTGCTGCACTGCATTGCCCGCGTTGTCCTTGCCGTCAGCGAACAGGTATACTGTGCCTTCGCTGCCAAAATCTGTTATAGTGCCGTTCACTTCCAAACCATTCGGTATGGCAGTCTTAACCACATTATTCACACTGAAAACTGCCGGAAGCAATGAAAAATTATATTTGAAAACTATTGAGGATGAATTAACTCCGCTCAGTGCATCAGTTATGTTGAAAGCAACTTCAGGAGTCCTTGTGTTAACGAAGGAATTGCCTGCAGGCTTGATTACGGCTCTTGAAGGGGCCGCAGAGTCTATATTAAATGATATAGCTGCAGAATTTGAATTTCCCTGAGTATCATTTGCATTAACTGTCAGGTTATAGCTTCCGTCCCCGAAGGCTGCTGCGGAAAGTTGCGAAGTATAATAGTTTCCTGATTTGGAAGGGGAAAAGTTTGCAAGTATCCCTGAATTATTGGAGATGCTGAAATTTACTTTATCCACTAGGGATGCAATATCGGCTATTGTAACATTTATGGTATAAAGCCCCGGCTTAAGGCTTGAGCCGTTTCTTACCGCTCCATTGAAGCTCTGGATGGAAGGCCCAAGATTGTCCACGCTTACATTTGCCAATACGCTCACTCCCCTGAAACCGAAGCTGTCATTAAAATATGCAGTTATATTGTACCGGCCATCGGCATTCAGGGCAGTATTCCACACAAAATACCATATATCCCCATAATTTGCCATTGAATAATTTGAGCCGTTAAAATTAACAAGCGCGGAATCAACGCTTGAAGTAACATCGGTTATATTTGCAGTTATATTGATGGCGCCTTTAACAGTAGAGTTGGCTGCCGGCCTTACCCACTCATTCAGGACAGGGACTTCATTGTCATTTTCCTCTCCCGGAGTCTGTATAGCCAGGTTCACAATGCTTGAATTTCCATCGGGATATCTGCCTATTGAAACATTTTCGCCGGGGTTGGCATAGTTCAATATTGAATCTATAAGCCCGCCTGATGCGTTATACAGGTAAATACTGTCTCCGCCGTCATTCAGGTTTAAAGATGGCACTATTGGCCCGTATTCAATTACAATAAGCCCGCTTTTGTTGCTATAAGTGTAATTGAAAAGAGTGGAATTCCTTGCCAAAACAGCAAATCCCGAGGCTGCTATTGAAATTCCGGAGATTGTGAAGTTCTGCGAAGCCCCTGTTTCAGATATGTTATAATCGTTAAGGTCAACCGCAATTGTTCCGTTATTGTATATTTCTATCCACTCATGGTTGGTATTCGCGCTGTTCGGAAGAAACTCGTTGATGAAAACAGCGCCTGAAGCAGATTGCACTATGAAAAGCATAGCCAAAGCAGCAAGAATTCCTAATAGCAAGTTCTTTCTGAAAATAAGACCCATCATGCCCCCCAAACATGAAGGAATGGGCGGGCGTTTTATAAATATTATTGTTATGAAGTGACTATAAAATTTAATCTAAAACAAGTGGTAAAAATTACTTCTTCTTCATTGCATAAGAGGCAAGCCCCACAGCTCCTGCGCCAAGCACAACGGTAGCGCCAAGCAGAATCAAAATATTCCTTCCGAAAGCCGGCTCCTTTGTTTCTGTCACTTTTTCCTTTATTACAGGAACTCCGGTCAGGTTGACTTTTCCATTGGCAGCTTCAGGCTCCTGCCCGGCTTGTGTTTCCTGCCCTTCCTCTTTAACTTCAGGCTCCTGCTCAGGCTCAGCCGTTTCCGCTGCCGGCTCAGTTTCGGCACCGCACGCCTTCACTTCCAGAGCGGCAGTATCTATCGTATAGAGTATCTCTCCGCCTGAAAGATAGGCATTGATCCTTATCGGGTAATTTCCTGGAACAGCATCCTTTGGCACCGCTATATCCAGCTCTTTGTCGTACTTGCTGTCATCGTCAAAAGGCACAGCGTCTACTTCAATATCCTCCTCAGCGAAATTTATGCCCAGATCCTTGTTTATTATCTCTACTTTGACGTCATCCTCATCCTTTGTGCCTATGTTCATGACCTGGACATTCAGCTGCGCGTTCCTGTTGCAGCTTACTGATGCAGGGAAAAGGCCCTTTTTTGTAATAATAATATCCCTTCTTTCCTTGACAACCTTCATATGCAGCTCCATCTCAATTACATGATCCACTCCGTCCTCATCGTTGCCTTCTATTGATAAAAGAATGTCATAGCTTCCGTCCCTGACTTCAAGGGGTATGTCGGCTGTGATGAAAATGCGCTCTTCGTCTCCAGGAGATATGGTGAATTCCGGGCTTTCCTCCTCAATATCCTCGCCGTCGTCAATCTCCGGTATTGTCACAGTTGCAATTATATCCTCAATGTCAGGATCCTCATCGTCATCTGTAAAGAGGCTCTCAGCATCAATCTGAAATTCAAGACTTGAGCCGGGCTTTACATGATCTTCAAATTCCAGAGTGCTGCCGTCAGCAGCATCATTGAAGGTGTCAGTGTCCCCGTCATAATAAGTTATGTGCACGTCAAAATCATTTATTCCGAGCTTTCCGGACGAAGCGACATTTATTGAGGATACTGTCTGGCTGAAGCTGCCCTGCGCCATCATTATATCGCCCACTTTATGGTTGGACGCTGCTTCATCATGAGGGATGAAATAAGTCACTTTTATCTTGGTGCTGCTTCCCTGCGTAAGGCTGAATGCTGTCCTGTTGAACGAAACGTTGTTTGCAGCAGGGGCATTGCTTGACGGAATTATGCTGGTAAAATTCCCGTTGCCGTTGTTTGTCAGCGTTATCACATCAGAATATGTCCTGTTCCTGATTGCATTGGTCCTTGTAATTGAGCTTGGCGCCGCGCTCAGGCTAAGGCTTGGGGTGACATTGACTGTTATGGGCATTGAATCGAACCTGAATCCGTTTGACTGGTTTGTAATGTTTATCGTTCCTGAATAGGTGCCTGTTGTCTGGCTTCCTGATATTGTGAAGCTTATGCTCCTGGAAACAGACGCAGAGCCGTTCTGAAGGCTGCTTATGCTGCTTATCGGGCCTATTGAAATTGTGTCAGTGCCTTTTGCCAAAGTTGTTCCTGTAAATGCAAGGTTAAGCGCAGTATTCCCCGTATTGTTTACATTAATCGTGCCCGCAACCGACTGGCCCTGCCTTCCTGAAAGAGCCAGAGAGCTTTCAATTATATTGGCGCTGCCTGCTGCACTCGCTATGTATGGCAGGCATATCGCGGCCATTAAGAAAATCAATAGTGTTTTTTTCATTTTGCCAATTGTTATTATTCAATTGATATTATTAGTCAGTAGTTAATAACCTTATATAAATCTTGCTATTTTTACTTGTACAGCCCGCGAGTAGGATATGCCTTCACTATCTATAGAATACTGGCTCTGAATCGTCATCAGAAGGCTCTTCATCTTCCTTGGCTTCATGCGAGTGCTTATCTGCATGGCTCTCCTCTTCATGCTCGTCTTCAGTTTCCTCTTCAGCCTCCTGCTGTCTGCTCTCCTGCTCTTCATATCGCTGCCCAGCATCATCTGAAGCTTGCTCCTGCAATTCCCCGGCAGATTCGCTGCTGGAATATTCAGGCTCTGTAAACTGGGACTCTTCTTCCTGAGTTTGCTCACTTGTTTCCTGCGGCTCTTCATTCACAGCAGGCTGGCTTTCTTCCTCCTTAAGCATCTCATCAAGCTCTTTCTGTATATTCTCATCAGAAGCATCTTCCTGTGCAGGCATGGCTTCCGAACCTGCATCTTCTTCAATGCCCATTCCTATATCCTGGCTGGCATCAGGCTGTATAGGCTGAACATCCTGCTCCTCCTGGCTGTCTTCCGGCAGGCTTTCCTGCTCAATATCCTGCACTTCCTCTTTAAGCTCTTCAATCTTCTCCCTTATATCTGCAGCCTTGCTCTCGTCATTTGAAGCTTCAGCTTCCCTTATTTCTTCCTTCAGCTTCTCAGCCTGCTCTATTATCTCCTCTTTCTCCTCGTCTTTTTCTTTCGGAATGTCCTCATCTTTTATGCCCACTTCTCTCATAAGGTCATTTACAGTAAGGTCTTCCCTGTCAAGGTTAAAGCAAGGCTCAGATGTTTTTTCAGAAGCATGCTTTTCAAGGTGCAGCTTTTCCTTAACCCTGCCAATGAAGCCTTCCTTTTTCAGGGGCTCCTCAGGAATCTTAGGCTCTGTTTCCCTTGGCACTGCTTTTTCAAAATCCTTTTTCTCTATCCTGACGCCAAGTATTGCCCTTGCCTTTTCCATAGCCTCAAAATTAGAAACAGCAAGGCCCTGCCTCCTTAAGGTGCTGGCAAGCTCCCTGACCTTCTCTTCTTCATGCATATTCCTTTCCTTGAAGCGCTCGTATATAAATTTTTTTGAAGAAATGGGATTTCCGCCACCTCCCAATGCATAAAAGGAAACTATTTTATTATTGAAGTTTTTCCTTAGTTACATGGTGCTCAGGGCGGAAAGGGAGGTGCTTAATAAGCTCTTTTGTGATTTTAGCAAAGAAGCATGTAAAAAGATTCCATCTGAAATGAGCCAAAGGATGGAGGCAGTTGAAAGGTGGGCAAATTTCGTAAGGGATAATCCGGACAAATGGAAAAAGATTCAGTCAGAGTTTATAGATGCCCAGTTTTCAAAGTCCAATGCGTTCATCAAAAGGCTGCTTAAGCAGAAAGGCGGCAGGGAAAAAGTCATTGAGCTGTACGGGATAAAGAACCTTAAAGGGTACAAGGACTTTCTGGGATAGCCTATTTTCCGCAGAAAAATATAATGTCTTTTTCTTCTTCAATAGTTTTTTTTATTTTAAAGTTTTTTTTGATTGCGTTTTTTATTTCATTGAATTTCTTTGATTTTTTTAATACTGAAAATGCGAAATCCCTTTTCCCGACCCTTTTCATCTCCAAAAGCCCTTTTTCTGCATCATCAAAGTTGTGGATTGCTGTTACAGAAACTACAATGTCGAAAAAATCGCCTTCAAACGGGTTTTTTTCAGCCCTGCCGAGGATTTTATTTTTTATCTTGCTCTGCTTCAGCAGTTCCGTGGAAGGGTCTATCCCGTAAACATTGCAGTCGAAATCAGAAGATAAGCCGGTCCCGCAGCCCACGTCCAGAAGTTTGTAGGATTTTTTTATTTTGAGGTTTTGCTTTATTATTGCAACTTTCTTCCTCTGCTCCTCGCTGTGAAGCTCGTTGTAGCCCTTGGATGTTGAATTGTAGTAACCCATAAGCAGGAGATAACTAGGTCATCTTTAAATATATTTTGTTACTTATAAATAGTAAAATATGGAAACATTTAAATAGTGTTGAAAAATAATAAGAATATGGCTAACAGAGGGGCGATTTTAGCAGCCGCAGGCGCGTTTGTTTTAGCAACAGCTATGCCTTTAAGCCAATCTTCTAACTCCGTAATAGGAACACCTAGGGCAGCCATGCGGCAGCCATCTTCTCTGGCCGATAGGCTGAATGGTGCGCCTGCATCACCCAGTCTGCTTAGCCAAGGCGTTAT